>NZ_FNTX01000002.1:318278-636556 GCF_900105765.1 Ruania alba | reverse complement strand
GCCGTTCGCGGTCGGGCTGCCCGTCAGAACTGCACAACATGACCATGTATCCGGCCTCGGTCAAGTGGCGCTCCGCGGCACGAGCCACCGCGATGGAATAGGGGCCGGAGATGTCGTAGACGAGGAGACCGATGGTCCGCCCCTTCCCCATCCGGAGTTCTCGAGCCGAGCGGTTTCGGACGAAGCGGAGTTCTTGCATCGCGTGCTCGACACGTTCACGGGTGCTATCGGTCACCAGATCGGGTCTGTTCAGCACGTTCGAGACAGTGCTCACGGACACGCGCGCCAGGCGTGCAACGTCGCGACTGGTCGGACGGTGATTCGGCCCGGTGGGAAGGTTCACGGCTCGCTGCACACCCTTTCCTCGTCCTTCCGAGCTGATCGGCTCAGCCCGTACCTACATTGGCACGATTGAGAGCCCACGTGGCCGCAACAAGAGGGCTGGTCGCTCTGATCACAGAACGTCAACCGCAGAATACTGGGCCTTCTCCACTGGCTTCTTCTCTGGTCATGAATCGTATCAAAGAACTTTGACGCAGAGGAGTGCCTGTGGTTCGTCGGAACCTTCCTGACTGCCGACTCCGCCGTGCCGTCTGGCGAGCACCTCCGTGCCTACCGTGCTACCCACATTCCACAGGAGCGATGGGACCGACGCACCGGACCTTCCGCGTGGAGTCGATCTCTGGCGAGCACCACCTCGCTCGATAGATGGTTGCGGGTTGTATCGTATCAGTGTACTTTCATTGCCACTGGTTCGACGTTGGTTGCAGCCGATTGGGCGGATCAAAGCGCCGAACTGTGCGGCTACAGCCTGGTCGTGCAAAGAAGTGCGAACGGGTTTCATGCAACAAGATTGGAACGTATCGATACGGTTGTCTGAGGCATGACGTCCTGGGCACGCTGCTGGGGAGGGGTGAGGGACGCCGTCGGCCGATCGGTGACCACGGCGGGCCGCGGATCATCGGATCTCCTGAGGCCCCAGCCGTCGTGTGCCACGACCCCGTGCTCACCTAGCACGGCACCTGCCTGATCAACGACGACACAGGAGGAATCGAATGAACACTCATGCCATCAGCAGGCGGCAGGTCATTGCGACCGCCAGCGCAACGATAGGGGCGGCGGCTGTCGGTATGGCCGCGGCACCCCCGTCCGTGGCGACGCCTGCACGCGCAGCCTCGCAGACCGACAACGTGCCGGAGTTTTGGTATCAGGACAACAACCTCGGTCAGGGCGGCGGAGTTCCGCCCGATTTCCGGTCTCGCTACGACGACCTGGCCGCCTGGGACAAGGCCCGAGCCGTGATGCACACCTTCGTCCTGGGCCAGAACGCACTCGTCAAACAAGGGCTCCGGGACGATCCGGCATTCCTTGCCTCGATGGCTGCCGCACACGCTGATCACCATGTCGCCTACAACGTGACGCAGGCCACCACGTGGTGGTGGGGGTACTACCGCCGAACGGGAGAGATTCCGTCCGGGCCTGCGAACTTCACCAGAACGATCAATGAACTGCATGACCTGGCAGATGCCGGCCTCCACATCACCGACATCATGTTGCAGAGTGTGCTCACCAAACCTGGACCGGGTGGATTCCTGGGCTACTCGACGGAGCGCCGTATCCAGGACGTGGTGGAGTTCAACGATCAGGTCCGCGCCGAGTTCCCGGGCGTTCGTATTGGCGTGATCTACCCGCTCACCAACAAGCCGGGCATCTATCTGCCCTGGCGAGAGGCGCTCACCGTGCTGCAGAGCGAGCTGCAGTCCAGTGGGCACGAGCTGGACTTCATCCACTTCGACAAGCCCTTCGAGCACCCTCGCCTGGAGATCGAAGACTCGAGCGGGCCGATGACGTGGGACCGGATGGTCGAGGTCGAACAGTTCGTGAAGAGCCTGGGCGTCACCTTCGGGCTCCAATGCACCGACGGGCGCGGCGGCCGAGCGAGCAACAACGAGTTCCGTGAGCTGGTGCTTGACGGGCTCGCGACGTATATCGCCCACGGAGGCGCAGCCGACCGGTACATCCTCTGGCCGTTCCACCCCTACCCGGACCACTCACTGCCCGACGACCTCGGGCCTCTCCCGCCCGAAGGCGCCAGCCAGCTGCGTCTCTTCCGCGAGCTCGCCGCCGGCGCCGCCGAGCAACACGCGCCCCGATCCAACCAGACGCGATAAACCCCAACCCGAGGAGAAGAGATGACGACGACGTCACGAGCGATGATCAACGACGAGGGACCAACCCGCCGTCAGGTTCTGGCGACGGGTGGTGCCGCCGTGGCCGGTGCCGTGGCCGCCGGTTCCCTGAGTGCGACACCAGCGGCCGCGGTTGACGGCACAGCGGCTGACGCGGCGGCGCGACTGCCGGAGTTCTGGTACCAGGACAACAATCTGGGTCAGGGCGGTCGAGGAGCCCCACCGGACCTCGAGTCCCGCTACGACAACCTCGACACCTGGCGACACGCGCGCCGTGCCATGCATACGTTCAGCTTCGGTCAGGTCGGCGCCGGCGACAACTATGCGGACGTGGTGAAGTACGAACCGGAACTGCTCGACACAATGGCGTCCGCCCACGCCGACATGAACTTCGCCTTCAACGTCACCCAGGCAACCACCTGGTGGTGGCACAAGTTTCAGGAGACCGGCGAGATCCCCGAGGGCCCGCCGGACTTCACCGCGACCATCAACAACCTGCGCCAGCTCCGGGCGGCTGGGTTCAACCTCACCAACATCTTGCTGCAGAGTGTGCTCAGCAAGCCCGGTCCGGGCCGATTCCTGGGCTATTCGATGGAGCGCCGCATCCAGGACGTGGTGGAGTTCAACGACCAGGTCCGAGGTGAGTTCCCGGATGTTCAGATCGGTGTGATCTACCCCCTGAACGACAAGCCGGGCATCTATCCACCCTGGCGAGAGGTCCTCACCTCGCTGCAGAGTGAGCTGCGGTCCAGCGGGCACGAGTTGGACTTCATCCACTTCGACAAACCGTTCGAGCACCCGCGTCTGGAGATCGAACGCCCGAGCGGGCCGATGACGTGGGACCGGATGGTCGAGGTCGAACGGTTCATCAAGGGGCTCGGCGTCACCTTCGGACTCCAGTGCACCGACGGACGCGCCGGACGGCAGAGCAACAACGCATTCCGGCGGCGGGTCCTGGAGGGCATTGCGACCTACGTCGATCACGGTGGCGCGGCCGACCGGTACATCCTTTGGCCGTTCCACCCGTACCCGGACCACTCGACTCCGGACACACTCGGCGAGCTGCCGCCGGAGGGAGCCAGCCAGATGCGGATCTTCCGCGAGATGGCTCGGGGCGCGGCCGCCCGTCGCCACTAGAGACCGGGGCGTGGCCCCAGGAATGCATAGTTCCTGGGGCCACGCCATCCATAGCGAAGGACACCGTGACCTCCCCGAACATCCTGCTCATCGTCTCTGACCAGCACCGGTGGGACTGCGCTGGGTACGCGCAACGCTGCCCGGTGCGCACTCCCACCCTCGATGCTCTGGCCCGATCCGGCACCCGGTTCGACAGTGCCTTTACCCCGATTCCTCTGTGCGTGCCGGCCCGACAGTCGCTCCTGACCGGACTTCGGCCGGAGTGCGCCGGCGGTCTGTGGAACTACGACCTCGGCCCGAAGGGCACGGTGCTCGACCCTGACGCGACGACCTGGACCCGCCTCCTCGCATCCCGTGGATACCGGAGCAGGTACATCGGAAAATGGCACGTGCACCCCGATGCCGATCCGCGGGACTTCGGGTACGACGAGTACGTCCCGCTGGGGGCCTATGACCAGTGGCGGGCGCATCGTCACCCCGAGGCGCACGTCGACGGCGGGTGGTTCGGCGGTATCGACCCCGTGCCGACCGAGGACAGCAGGACGCACTGGTCGGCAGAGCGTGCCGCGGAGTTCATCACCCGCAGTACTCACCAGCCGTGGCACGTCCGGGTGGACTTCGTCGAGCCGCATCTGCCGTGCCAGCCGACGGCCGAGTTCGCCGATCAGTACCCGGCTCGTGAGATCCCGCCGTGGGGGAGCTTTGAGGAGTCGTTTGCCGGCAAGCCCTACATCCAGCGTCAGCAGCTCCACAGCTGGGGCGTGGAGGACTTTACCTGGGAGGACTGGGCGCCGATGGTGTCGCGTTATTACGCGAGCATCACCCAGATGGATGCCGCCATCGGCCGCATCATGACCACGATCGACGAGGCGGGTCAGCTCGAGGACACGCTCGTGATCTACACCAGTGACCACGGAGACATGTGCGGCTCCCATCGGATGATCGACAAGCATCACGTGATGTACGACGACGTCGTTCGAGTTCCACTCGTGCTCTCCTGGCCGGGCACAGTGCCCGCCGGGGAGATCAGCGACGCGTTCGTGCACAACACGCTCGATCTGGCCACATTGCTCTATCGCGCGCTCGGCGATGACGGTACGCCCACCCATGGCTCACCTCTGGTCGAACCCGACGGCGGCCGATGGCACGTCAACGACGCTCTCTCCGCGCGAGATCACGTGGTGAGCACCTACAACGGGCAGCAGTTCGGCCTCTACGTCCAGCGGATGATCCGGGACCGACGGTGGAAGTACATCTGGAATCCGACGGATGTCGACGAGCTGTACGACCTTCACGGCGATCCCGACGAGCTCGACAACCGTATCGGTGACAGTTCCGTCAGCACCGTCCTGGCCGGTCTGCGGCGTCAGCTGTACGACGACTTGCTGGCCGACGGGGACCGCACCGTCGACAACGACTGGGTTCGCTCGCAACTGCTCGACGGACGCAAGCTCGCGGCAAGCGCGCACGACTCTCAGCCCCGGCACCACGACGGCCCGCCGTCCTCCGCTATCGACAGGAAGGGTCACCGATGACCAGGATCCTCACGCCGAAACCCCTCGTGGCTCTCATAGGTGCCGTCAGCCTGGCTGCCGTGGCCGCCTGTTCCTCCGATGAAGGTGAGGACGGCACCATCGAGATCACCTGGCTGACCAGCAGTGACGAGCAGACGTCGGAGATGGCCGCCGCCCTGATCGAGGAGTTCGAGGCGACGCACTCCGGGATCGTCGTCAACCATGACACCCGGCCCAGCGGCGACGACGGGGTCAACGTCGTCAAGACCCGCCTCGCCACCGGGGAGATGGCCGAAGTGTTCACCTACAACTCAGGTTCGCTGCTGCAGGCGCTCAACCCGGACGCCACGCTGGTCGACCTGTCCGAGGAAGCCTGGATCGACAATCTGACCGAGGATTTCCGATCCGTTGTCAGTACCGAGAGTGGTGTTTACGGAACCCCGTTCGGCACCTCCCTCGCCGGTGGCATCGTCTACAGCCAGCCGGTCTACGACGAGCTGGGCCTGGAGGTACCGCAGTCGTGGGACGCCTTCATGGCGAACAACGAGCAGATCGCCGCTGCTGGGTATGTCCCGATCATCCAGACTTACGCCGACCCGTGGACCAGCCAGCTGTTCGTCCTCGGCGATTTCGCGAATGTCCACGCGCAGGATTCGGAGTGGGCACAGGAGTACACCGCGCACTCCAGGTTCTACGCCGAAGAGCCCGCCCTCGCCGGATTCCGGCATCTCCAGGAGGCATACGAGGCGGGCTACTTCAACGTCGACTTCCCCTCGGCCACGTTCGAAGATGGCGCCATGATGGTGGCTGACGGCACCGGTGCTCACTATCCGATCCTGACCACGGTCCTGGACACCATCACGGCCAACTCACCGGACGCCGTCGAGGATCTGCGGTTCATGGCCATCCCGGCTGACAGTGCGCAGCACACGTCGGCGACGATCTGGCAGCCGGATGCGACCTATGTGGCGGCCACCGCGGAGGGGGAGGAGCGTGCGGCTGCTCTACAGTTGCTGACCTTCCTCAACTCCTCCGACGCGTGCGACATCGTCAACGAAACCGGGGCGCCGAGCGGACCGTATGCCAACTCCTGCGAGCTGCCTGACGACGTCACCCCGTTGCTGCAGGACGTCCAGGCGTACGTCGATGAGGGCAACACGGCCCCTGCGCTGGAGTTTCTCTCCCCGATCAAGGGCCCCAATCTGGCCAACATCACGGTCGAGGTGGGTTCCGGGATTCGGAGCGCGGAGGAGGCCGCAGCGAACTATGACCGTGATGTGGAGAACCAGGCTCGCCAGCTTGATCTCGACGGCTGGTGACAGCACCGACCCGCCGGTGCTGCCGAAATCAGACGTCGATCTGGCTACCGGCACGGGCCAAGCCGGTGCTCCCAGCAACCGATTCGATGTGTGATTTCAAAGGGTGGTTTCGGGGCGTCCGGACGCGACCGACCGCTGCGCCGCCGTCACGATCGCGAGCGTTCGAGCCCCGACCCCGCCGTCCGGCTGGGGCCGGGTCCCGCTGCGCACCGCGTCCAGGAACGTCGCGATCATCCGCGCGTCCAAGTCGGTCCCATACGGCTGCCATACGGCTCCGCTGGCGTCATACCCGTGCACGTGCTCGGCGAACGGGTCGATCCGCATCGAGCCTCGCGTGCCGTGCACCTCAAGCGTGAGACCACCCCAGGTGGGTGCCGAGTCCGGCACCGACCAGGAACAGTCGATCTGCGCGATCACCCCGCTGGGGTAGGCCACCGACACCACCCCACCGGTCTCCACCCCGGCGTCGGCGTGCAGGATCTGGTTGGTCACCGCGTGCACGTTCTCGGCCGGTTCGCCGAGCAGCTCGTCCAGCAGGTCGGCCAGGTGCACCACGTGGTCCATCAGCGCCCCACCACCGGACCGGGCCGGGTCGGTGAACCAGGACCGTTCGCTGGGCCGGGGCATCTTCCCGTTGTTCGTGCCGTGGACCGCCAGGATCTGCCCGAGCTGCCCCGCCCGCGCCCGCGCCACCAGGTCGGCGAACGCCGGTGCGAACCGCACCGGGTAGGCCGTCATCAGGATCCGCCCGGCCCGCTCGGCCGCGGCCACCATCGCCGCCGCGTCCTCGTCGGAGGTGGCCAGCGGCTTCTCGCACAGCACATGCACTCCGGCTGCCAGGGCCTGTTCGGTGAGCTCGCGATGGCGTGAGTTCTCCGAGCAGATCACGACGGCGTCCGGCGCCTCGGCCAGCACGCTCGCCACGTCCTCGGCGTAGGTGATCCCGAGCTGCGCGGCCAGGTCCGCACCTCGCACGGTGCCCGGGTCCGGCGTGCCGGTGTCGGTGCCGATCACCCGCACGCCCTGATCGGCGAGCGCGGCAGCGTAACCGTAGACGTGCGGGTGGGCGAAGGAGAGGAGTCCCACGGTGAGCGTCATCGGTGGGCCTCCTGCGTCTCGATCTCGACCACTGCGCCGGTGCGGATCGACTCGTTCGCCGCCTCCGCCAACCGGACGGCCTGCACTCCGTCCGCACCGGTCACCGTCGCCTCCCGGCCCTCCCGCAGCGCCGCCGCGAAATCCACGATCTCCGCGGTGTACGGGCTGTCCGTCACATCCACCTCCGGCAGATACCCGCCCCCCGGAGTCGGCGGCAGGTGCAGCCGCACGGCATCCTCGCGGGCCGAGTCGTGCCGGAGCACACCGTCACTGCCGGCGATCTCGAACGAGGAGGAGAACGGCAGGTGCGCATGCCCCCACACCCCGTGCACATGGCTGATCGCACCGGAACCATGCGTGAGGGTGACGGTCGCGCTCGCGGTGCGGACGCCGTCGTCGGTACGCGTGACCGAGCGGGCAAAGACCCGGGTGACTGTGCCGGCGAACCAGACCGCCTGATCGAGATCGTGGATCATCTGATCCATCACGATCCCACCCGAGGCGGCCTCGTCGAAGAACCACGGCGAGGCAGGTGCCGCGCTCGCGCGGCGGAATCGGCTCACCGCCAGCTGCCCGATCCGACCCGCCGTCACGGACGCATGGGCCGCGGCGTAGGCGGGGAAGTACCGCACTACGTGCGCCGGGAACAGCCGCACACCGGCATGCTCGGCGGCGTCGACGATCTGCTGCGCCTGATCGGCGGTGCGGGCCAGCGGCTTCTCGCAGACCACGTGCTTGCCTGCGGCGATCGCGGCCAGGGCGATCTCGGCGTGGGTGGCGGTGGGGGTGAGGATGCCCACCACGTCCACCCGCGCGAGCAGATCGTCGAGGGAATCGGCGGTGGCAGCGCCGTACCGGTCTGCGAGCTCAGTCGCTCCGTGCAGGGAGTGCACCACCAGCTCGGCGCCGAGGCTGCGCCATGCGGGGGCGTGCACGCCGGCGATACCGCCGGCGCCGATCAGGCCCACGCGCAGCGGGTCGGGGTGGTTCACGAGGTGGCCTTTCCGTCGAAGCAGGAGGCGATGGCCGGATCCAGGGGTGGCACGTCCCGCGGGACGGAACCGGCGCGGAGCGACTCGGTCGCAGCCACCGCGGTGGCCACGGCGTTCCGCGCGGCCACCGGGGACGTGGCAGTGGCGCCCCCGTGGGCGGCGAAGTCGAGGAACTCCGCGATCGTGCGTTGGTCGGCATCCCCGTGGCCGCCCGCGTCGCCGACGATCGGGTACTCGGCATCGCCCTCGGCGCGATATCCGGAGCGGCGGTTCCACACGCGCACGACGCCACCGGCAGAATCGCCGAAGTTCTCCAACCGGCCCTCGGTGCCGATCACCGTGTAGTTGCGCCAGTAGTCCGGGGTGTAATGGCACTGCTGGTACGAGGCGAAGATCCCGCCCTCGAGCTGCATCTGCACCATCGACAGGTCCTCCACGTCGATCACCGGGTTCAGCTCCCGCTGGGCCAGCGGCGGCCAGTTGTCCTCGGAGAACCAGTCGGCCATGGTGCGGTCGGAGTTGTCTCGGCGATCGGTGACCTGGTCGTACACGGTGAGCCCGCCCATCCCGGTCACCCGGGTGGTGGAGGCACCGGCGAGCCAGTGGATCACGTCGATGTCGTGCGCGCCCTTCTGCAGCAGCAGCCCGGTGCCGCGGGCGCGCTCGGCGTGCCAGTCCTTGAAGTAGTAGTCGCCGCCGTGGCCCACGAAGTGGCGGCACCAGATGGCCTTCACTGCGCCGATCTCCCCGCGGCTGATGATGTCGCGCATCGTCGTGACCACGCTCATGTGCCGCATGTTGTGGCCCACGTACAGCGGTGTGCCGCTCCGGGCGGCGGCGGCCAGCATCCGGTCCGCGTCCGCCGTCGTGATGGTGATCGGCTTCTCGCAGAAGACCGCGATGCCGGCCTCCAGCAGCGGGATCGCCACCTCGGCGTGGGTGTCGTCCGGGGTGAGGACGAGTGCGGCAGTGACGTCGGTGCCGGATTGCAGCAGCTCACCGACCCCGGCGAACTGGGCGGGCGTCTCGGCGAGGCGGGCCGCCGTGCGCTCGCGGGCGGCAGGGTCGGGGTCGACCAGCGCGGTCACGATGCCGACACCGGTGCTGGCCACGTGCGCGGCGATACCCGCGCGTGCTCCGCAGCCGATGACGGCGACCCTCGCCTCGGCCGTTGACGGTGAGATGGTCACGGGGTGAGCCGACCACCGGCGCGGGTGGTGTGTCAACACGGCCCGATGGCGCGGGAGTCAGACGCCCTGCAGGAACGTCTCGTACCGGTGGGCGAGATGGTCGCGGTGCGGGCGGTCTCGAGGGCGGCGCGGCAGGTGCAGCGTCTGCCCGTGCATCTCCTGCAGCCCGTGCCGGAGCATCGGCCCGTCCTTCTCCTCCAGCAGACGCCAGGCGATCTGCACCCGGTAGTCCGGGGTCACGCCGAGCATGTCCTGGTCGTAGGCGGCGTGGTGGATCTTGCACATCGCCAGGCCGTTGTCCACGGTCGGGGCGCCGTCGGGGTGGCCGTCCGGGAGGATGTGCGCGGCGTCCAGCAACGAGCCATGGTGCAGCCGGCAGACCGTGCAGCGCGTCTCGTAGGCGAGCAGCACCCGGGTGCGGAAAGCCGGCTGGTGCAGGCGCTGACGGGCCAGGCGCTGGGCGTAGCGGCGCTTCTCTTCCGAGAGGGTGTCGAGGTTACCGAAGAAGCGGAACGACTCGTCCAGCGCGATCACGAAGGCGCGCTCGTCCGGGCGGTCGTCCACCACGTACACCGGAGCGACCGGCGTGTAGACGTTCGGCACTTCCTTGCGGAACAGCAGCAACGGCATACCGGTCTCGTAGGCGACCCGGAGCTTGCGGTTGTCCCCGGACCACGGGTCCCCGGAGCGGTAGGCATAGTGGAGGAGGCCGTCCTCGGACTCGACGTCGTCGTACGGACCGGAGGCGGAGCTGACGATCGAGAGCGTGGCGGACAGCGCCCGAGGATTGCGGATACCACGCGAGTAGTCGATCACCGGGAGCTTCTCGCCGTTGTGGCGGAACGAGAGCAACTCCTCGCGGAACACGAACCCGCCGTTCGCCTCGGCCCGCTCGACCACCCAGCCGATGATGTGCTCCCGGAGCGCCCGCTCCATCGATGACTCCACGTGCTGAGCTCAGCAGAGGGTGGGCAGCGGCGCAAGCCCGGTGCGGTGCGAATATGCCGGGATCCGCGCTTCAGTCCTCGAGCAGCAGGGATGGCTCGAGCGAGACTGTGCACGGTTGGGTCGCTGTCCACGACTCCGTCCCGCTGACCCGGGCCACCTCCCGGTATCGACCACCGCTGCGCTGCCACGCCGTGAGCTCGCTGAGGTGTGGGTCGAGAACCCAGTACGACGGACAGCCGGCTTGCTCCAAGAGCTGCTTCTTCCGGTGCAGATCGAAGAGCTGGGTCGAGGGGGAGAGAACTTCGATCGCCAGGACGGGGACGCCGACGATGCCCAGTTCTCCGACGTCGTCGCGATGCACGACCACCACATCTGGTTGGAGGACCGTGGAACGCCCTAGCCGCACGTCGATCGGCGAGCCGAACACCTCCAGCTCGCCGGGGAGCGCCCGGTCCATCGCCACCGTGAGGTTGCGCACGGCTCGCTGGTGACGGGGCGTGGGCGCCGGGCTCATGACGAGCACCCCGTCGAGCAGCTCATGGCGCAGCCCGTCGTCGGGGACAGCATCTCTCTCGGCGACTGTGTAAGGACCCTCGCGCACGATCACCTCGGGGTGACCGTGCGCCGGGTGCGTCGCTGTCATGACGTCCATGGTGCCTCCTCGTGGTCATGTTCACCAGGGAAGCGCAACGCATCTCTGCCTGCAGGCCGCGAGCCCGGGGTTGTGGATAACGTCTCGTGACCTCCGCTGTCGGTGCCGACTGAGACCGTGCTGCGATGACGACGGCGTTCCCGGACCAGCGCGGCTGGTCCCGCTCCAACCTGCTCTATGCGCCGGGTGGCAGAGGCATGGCCGTCCGAGGAGGAGTTCGTCCAACAGGCTGTTGGACGATTGCCCTGGGGTCACGTCACGGTGCTCCTGGACCGTCTTGCCACCCGCGAACTCCGAGACTGTCGCGGACTATCACGGCCTGCCTGCCGACGTACGGGACGTCCTCCCGACCGCGGCCGAGTTGGAGGCCGTGATCGACGACGAGATCCAGCATCGACCGGACTCGGACCGGTGACTGCTTCGGTGCCTGGCAGCACGAAGTCGTGCAGTGTCGCCCTCACCGACTCAGCGGCGTCTCCCGCTCGACCCGGGTGAGCTTCTCCGGGTTCCGCATACCGTAGATACGCGTGATCTTTCCCTCGTGCACGGCCACCGTCATCACGGTGGGCCACTCACCCTCCACCTCGAGCACCAGCGCGGGGCTGCCATTGATGGTGGTCAACCGCGTGATGAAGTCCGGCGTGTACTGGCTGAGCTTCGAGAGCAGCTTGGCCGCCGTCTTGGCCCCGTGCACGGGTGTCAGCCGTGCGGAGGCGATACCTCCGCCGTCGGCAATCATCACCACGTCCGGGGCGAGCAGCTCCACCAACGCATCCGCATCGCCGGCGCGCATCGCCGCGACGGTCCGTTCCAGCAGCTCACGCTGCCCGGTGGTGTCCGGCTGCATCAGCGGCCGCCGCGCGTCCACGTGCGCGCGAGCGCGCCGGGCGATCTGCCGCACCGCAGCCGGCGTCTTCCCGAGCGCCTCGGCGATCTCGGCGTGCGGCACCTCGAACACCTCCCGGAGCACGAAGACCGCCCGTTCCGCCGGGGCCAGCGTCTCCAGCACGGTGAGCATCGCGATCGAGACGCTCTCCGCCAGCTCCACGTCGTCGGCCACATCTGGGGTGGTCAGCAGCGGTTCCGGCAACCACTCGCCCACGTAGTCCTCCCGTTGGCGGGAGATCGTGCGCATCCGGTTCAGTGCCTGCCGGGTCACCATGCGCACCAGATAGGCGCGCGGGTGCCGGATCTCCGCGCGCCCGTCCGGCCCGACGGCGTCCCACCGCAGCCAGGTCTCCTGCACCACGTCCTCGGCGTCGGCGGCTGAGCCGAGCATCTCGTAGGCGACGGTGAAGAGCAGGCTGCGGTGGCGCACGAACGCATCGCTGACGGTGCTCATGCGTCGGACGTTACTCCGCGGCTCGCCGGCCGTTCGGCCAGTGGGGCCAGGCCGCAGGCAGCGGCGAACCCGTCGGACTCGATCCCGAAGGCTACGTTCGAGCGGGTGTAGAAGTTGGCCATCGCGATGAAGGCCGTGAGCTCCACCAGGGCCGCCTCGCCGAGCTGGTCCAGGAGGGAAGCCGACATCTCGTCGGTGACCGTGGGCGGGGTCTGACTCATCGCCTCCGCGTACCCCATCACCTCCCGCTCCAGGGGTGTGAACACGTCTGATTCACGCCACCGCGGCACCTGCTGGGCCTTGGCGACGTCCAGGTTCTCGTTCTGCGCCTGGAAGTAGCCGAAGTCCAGACACCAGGTGCACCCCACCAGGGATGCGACCGCCATGTGCGCGAACGACTTCAGGCTCTGATCGCACGAGCTCCACTTCGGCACCTTGGAACCGATCGCCATGTAGCTCTTGAGCACCGCGCGGTTGTGCCAGTACACCCCGAGCGGCTCGGGCACCTGACCGAGCATCTTCATGGCGAACCTCTTCACCACCGCACCGGATAGGCCGGTGATCTCGGTCGGCTGGATCCTCATGGTCGTGGACATCGTTGCTCCTTCTCGGTTGTGCGTGCGTCCTTGTGACATGAAGACACCGCCGGAGGGTCAGATGTGACACCGACCGATGAATTCCTCGGTCCGGGCAGGTCGAACCATGTGACGACGAGGCGGAGGCAACGACATGAGTACACCCCTGGACCACACGTTCACCGCGCCGCTGGTGAAGAGCCCCGCCGCCGGCGGCTGGACCTACCTGGTGATGCCCGGCTCAGCTGAATTCTTCGGGACCCGGGGCCTGGTGAAGGTGCGCGGCACCATGGACGGGCAGGCGTTCACCAGCTCCTTCATGGCGCTCGGCGACGGCACCCACAAACTGCCCGTGAAGGCGGCGCTGCTGCGTTCCCTCGGCAAGAAGGTGGGGGAGGAGATCACCGTGCACCTGACTGAGCGGCTGAGCTGACGGCGGGCCTCCTCCCTGGCCTACAACCCGTCGCGATCGTGCCAATGCTCCTGCCACCGCCAGTCGATCGGCTCGGAGATCCGCTGGTACCGGATATCGGTGGACAGCCGCATCCGGCCGCCGGCGTCGACGTTGTCCAGGGCAGCGTGGATCAGGTGCGCGGAGTGCACCATCACATCGCCGATCCCGTAGTCAGCCACCAGCCACCGGGAGTCGTACTCGTCCGCCAGCGAGGGCAGGTCTGCGGTGATCGAGGCCGCCGGTCGCTTCAGCCGTCCCTCCCGCTCGGCCGCCATCACTGCGTGATGCGTGCCCTCCAGGTAGGTCAGACCACCCAGTGTGGTGGGACAGTCGCCGAGCGGTATCCACATCGACAGCACCCGGTCCGTTCCCTCGCGGAGATAGACGAGGTCGTAATGGGCCTGGGTGGCCGTGCCGATCCCATTCTCGCCAGGTCTGGTGTGCCGGAGGATCTTGCGGCGGTGCAGGTGCACGTCAGCGTCCAGCAACCAGCGGAACCACCCCCCGATCGCAGGCGAGGTGCAGAACTCCTGGTACTCCCTCGATGGGACAATTTCGTCGAAGAGGACCTGCCGGTAGGTCGCGGTATCGCTCGGGCCTGTCCCGGCGATCCCCTCGCTGGGATGGGTGCGGTCATCCAGGAGTCCTGTCCCGGCAAGCGCGCTGAAGTAGAAGTCGCGGAAAGCGAGAACCTGATCCCGCGGCAGCTGCTGTCGCAGCAGCAGATACCCCTGGGCGCGCAGTCGTTCCCAGAGCGCCTCCCGGTCGTGGCGCTCGGTCTCCGGGGTCTCGGCGAGCGACCCGAGGCGGTCGGTTCGCTCGTCCAGCACGTAGCCGTTCGACGTCAGCATGATGGTGAGCGTAGGCAGCGCGGCGGCGGCAGGACATAGAGGATCGTCACGCAGCAATTGGACTATCGTGGGTGCCGATGGTCGAAGATGCGGACCGCTGGTCGGCGTACCTGAACGTGAATCGCTCGCTCCGAGACAGTGGGCTGAGTTGCCGCGGTGCCGGGGAGCAGTATGTGGCTCCGATGGCGGAGCTGCGATCTCGGCGGTTGTCCACGCACGCCCTGGTGTTCGTCACGGCCGGTGGCGGGGAATACTTCGACGACAGGCGACGCCGAGGATTACCGGTACCTGCGCCGTCGGTGATCTGGCTGACGCCCGGCGCCAGGCACGCCTACGGGCCACGCCAGGAAGGGTGGCAGGAGCACTGGGTGCTGTTCGAGGGGACGATGACCCGCGTGCTCGAAGGCGCCGACCACTGGACATCCACCGAGGCGGTCCGGTCGGCCGACCCAGCAGCCCTGACCGGCCTGCCCGAAGCATTCTCCAGGCTGCGCCGCGCCCTCCAACTGCCGAACCGCCGCTCCCAGCTCGTGGCGGCCACCGTCGTCGCGCAACTGATCGGGGTCGCGCTGGACGCGACCACTCGCGGTCCACGGCAGCGCGCGGCCTCGGTGACCGGCGCGTTGCTGGAATCGGCCACGCTGCCGTTGAGCGTGGCTGAACGAGCTGCTGAGCTGGGGCTGACGGTTGATGCGCTGCACGACGCTGCACGCGAAGCCAGTGGGCTCAGTCCGCACGAGTTCATCATCCAGGCCCGGATCACCCGGGCCCAGCACCTGCTCGCGGACACCTCCAGTGACGTCGGCGCCATCGGCACCCAGGTCGGATATGACGATCCTGCCTACTTCTCACGGCTGTTCCGCCGCCGGGTGGGCATGTCACCGAGTGAGTTCCGGCGCCAGGAGGCCGCGCGCCGTCAATGAGGGCCGGGCTGCCCTGCGCACTGAGTGCCTGACGAGAATCCGTTGCGGGTTGTCGCTGTCCGCTCTGTTGTCCCAGAAAAGTCCAAGTATTCTCATGGAATGATCCATGGTCGATCGCTGCGACCGGAGCTAACCTCGCCGCGATCCCTGGCACATTTGCTCGTTCCCAGGCGTTCGAGCAAGCACGATTGCTCAAATGCGTGGATCGGTGACGTGTCGATCAGCGCGCCAGAATGCCTGTAAATACAACAGATGTAGACAGTTCCAGGCGTGAGTCTCACCGCGGATCGGTGTGAGTTCACCTTCCAGTCACCTGGTGTTGGTGGTTGCTACATCTCGAGTCGTTTGGATACGTTGTGGCCCGCAAGCAAGGTGAGCGTTTCGTCCAGGATCGGACAAGCGGATCGCCACGCAGATCGATGACGCCGAGGGGTATCGGCCGATCGCGGGTCCCGAGGGAGAGACTGTGATTGCTTCGTATTCGTCCGCGCTGGGTGGAACCAGCGCATGGTGCCGCTCGTGACGTCGCAGGCACCAACCGCGCCGCCCCTGGCTCGCTCGGGCACGTCGAAGGTGCGCCACGCCGCGATCAAGCGACGCCGGCTGAAGAACCTCGGGATCTTCGCCCTGCTCGCCGGCCCCAATGTGGCCCTGCTGCTGATCTTCGTCTACCGGCCGCTGCTGCTGAGCTTCTACTACTCGATGCTGCAGTGGAACATGGGCTCGTCCGTGGCCCGGTTCATCGGATTCGACAACTACATTGCGTGGTTCACCGATCCGGATACCCCCATGGTGATGGGCACCACGCTCATCTTCGCTGTGGCCACCGTGGGCGGCGCGCTGGTCCTCGGCCTCGCACTCGCTCTGCTGTTGAATCGCAAACTCTGGGGACGAGGGGTCGCCCGCACCGTGGTGTTCGCGCCCTACGTCCTGTCCGGGATCGCAGTCGGCATGCTCTGGCTGTACATCTTCGACCCCCGCTACGGGTTGTTGTCGACGCTGCTCGGCGCGATCGGACTGGACTCACCGCAGTGGTACACGTCCTCACCCTGGGCGCTGATCATGATCATCATCGTGTACCTGTGGAAGCACATCGGGTATGTGGCGCTCATCTATCTCGCCGGGTTGCAGGGGATCCCGCAGGACCTACGTGACGCCGCATCGCTGGACGGCGCCACCAAACTGCGGACGTTCGGTTCGGTCGTGCTACCGCTACTCGGCCCGGTGACGTTCTTCCTGCTGATCACGACGATCCTGAGCTCGCTGCAGTCCTTCGACCTGATCAAGGCGATGACGGACGGCGGGCCACTGGGCTCCACCACGACGCTGATGTACCAGATCTACATCGAAGGCTTCCAGACCGGGCGAGCCGGCTACGCCTCGGCGTCGGCCACGATCTTGTTCGTCATCCTGCTCGTGATCACGGCTGTGCAGCTCAAGTACATGGAGAAGAAGGTGCACTACTCATGAGCACGACCGTGGAGCGCACCCACGCACCTCGGACCGAGGCGCCCGCCCCGGCCACGCCGGCCACGCGCCGTCGGCCGTTCCGTGGGCACCTGGACGCCGGCCTGTACCTGATCATGCTCGCCTCCATCCTGGTGATGGCGGTGCCGCTGGTCTGGATGTTCCTGGCCAGCTTCAAGGAAAACGGCGAGATCTACTCGATGCCGCTGCAGTGGCTGCCGGACGCCTTCGCCTTCTTCAACTACGAACAGGTCTCCAGCAGCATCCCGATCGAGCGGATGTTCCTCAACAGCGTGGGCCTGACCATCGCCGGCGCCGGCCTGAAGGTCTTCCTGGGCCTGTGCTGCGCCTACGCCGTGGTGTTCATCGACGTCCCGTTCCGCAAGGCCGTGTTCGTGGTGGTGCTGTTCGCGCTGCTCATCCCCGGTCAGATCACGATCATCCCGAACTACTCGCTGATCGCGAGCCTCGGCTGGCTGAACACCTATCAGGGCATCCTGGTGCCCGGCCTGGCCAGCGCGTTCGGGACGTTCCTGTTCCGTCAGCACTTCCTCTCCCTGCCGATCTCGGTGTTCGAGGCCGCCCAGGTGGACGGTGCCAGCCACTGGCGTCGGCTCTGGGCCTTCGCGGTGCCGATGTCGATCCCCACGATCGCCGCAGTGGGCCTGATCTCGTTGGTGAACGAGTGGAACGACTACCTGTGGCCGATGCTCGTCACCGACAACACCGACACGATGACCCTGCCGGTGGGCTTGACCCTGCTGCAGAGCCTGGACGGGATGCAGGCCTGGGGTGTGCTGATGGCCGCCACCGTGGTGGTCACGGTCCCGATGCTGCTGATCTTCCTCATCCTCCAGCGCCGCCTCGTCGCCGGACTGACCGCCGGCGCCGTCACCGGCTGACCCGTAGTGCCCGCTCACCGATCCTTAGGAGACATCATGACCTCAGCCCGCCGCCCCGGCTCCCTCGCCCGCCCCTCCCGCCGCCAGCTCCTTCAGCTCAGCGGCCTGAGCGCCGCCGGAGGCCTGCTCACCGCCTGCGGGCCCTCGCTCGACGGAGGCGGTGGCAACGACGAACCCGCCGAGGAGATCGACTGGGCCAGCATCGAGCCGGCATCGGAGATCACCTGGTGGTCCAACCACCCGGGCAACACCCAGGAGCTGGAGGCCTCCTACATCGAGGCGTTCAACGAGGAGTATCCGGACATTCAGATCAACCACGTCACCGCGGGCGCGGGATACGACGAGATCGCCCAGCGGTTCCAGGCGGCGTCCGGCACCGACGAGATCCCGGACCTGGTGATCGCCTCCGACGTGTGGTGGTTCCGCTACTTCGTCAACGGCCAGATCATGCCGATCGACGACGTCTTCTCCCACCTCGGTGTGGACACCGGTGACTACGTGGAGACGCTGTTCAGCGACTACGAGTACCAGGGCAAGCACTACGCCGCTCCCTACGCCCGATCCACCCCGATCTTCTACTACAACCGCGACATCTGGGCCGCCGCCGGACTGCCCGACCGTGGCCCGGAGACCTGGGCAGAGCTCAAGGAGTGGGCGCCGGCACTGAAGGAGCACGTGCCCAGCGATGGCAATGTGCTCGGCAACGGCATCGGCCCCTCCTGGTCGGCGTGGTGGTTCTCCAACGTCATCTGGGGCCACGGTGGCGCGATGAGCGAGGACTGGACCGTCACGCTCGACACCGAGGAAGCGCTCGAAGCGGGCCGGTTCGCTCGGGACATGTACAACGGCGAGTCCGCCTTCGCCGGACTGGGCTCGGACACCAATGCCGACTTCCAGGTGGGCGTCTTCGCGTCGTTGATCGGTTCCACCGGCTCCTTGACCGGTCACCTCGATGCCGCGGAGTTCGAGCTGGGCACCTCATTCCTGCCCAACGGGCCCGTGGACGGACCGAACGTTCCCACCGGTGGCACCGGTCTGGCGATCCCGTCCTCCCGGACCCCGGAGCAGCAGCTCGCGGCCGCGATGTTCCTGAAGTTCATCACCGAGCGGGACAACACGGCGACCTTCTCCCAGGAGACGGGGTACATGCCGGTGCGGACCTCCGCGATCGAGGGCGACATCATGAGCGCCGTGTACGAAGAGACGCCGCAGTTCCGCACCTCGGTGGACCAGCTGCAGCAGCGCACCCGGGTGCAGGACTGGGTGCGGGTGTTCACCCCCGGCGGGGACCAGATCCTCACCGACGGGATCGAGGAGCTGGTGCTGGCCGGTGCCGACCCGGAGGACGTCTTCCCCGGTGTGAGCGACCAGCTGGACCGTGCCTTCGAGGACAACGTCGAGCCGTACCTGTGAGCGCAGTGCCGTCCGCCACGAGGGCGCCCGATCGTCCTCTGGTGGTGGCGCACCGTGGCAACGCCTCGGTGGCACCGGGCAACACGATGCCTGCGGTGGAAGGCGCCTGGCGTGCCGGTGCGGACCTGGTGGAGGTCGATGTGCGGATGTCCGCCGACGGCGTCCCGGTGGTGATCCACGACGCCACGGTGGATGCGACCACGACCGGAGCGGGTGAGGTGGCCGGGATGACTGGCGCGCAGGCGCGGGAGCTGGACGCGGGATCCTGGTTCTCCCCTGTGTTCGCCGCGCACCGGGTGCCGTTGCTGGCCGACGTCGCCAGGTTCCTCTCCGATCATGACGGCACGGATCTGCTGCTCGAGGTGAAGGGCGACCTCACCGTGGTGCAGGCGACGGTGGTGCTGGCCACCCTGGACGCGGCCGGGATGCGGGAGCGGACCATCGTGCAGACGTTCTGGCCGCAGACCATCCGGGCCCTGCGGGCGGTGGACCCCGCCATGAGACTGGGGCTGCTGGTGGGGAGCCACGTGGCACCGAACGAGGTGATGTTCCTGCTCTCGGCAGAGGTGGGCGCGATGGCGTGCAACCCGCGCTACGACCTGCTCGCTGAGGACCCGAACCTGGTGCAGGCCATCCATGACGCGGGGATGAGGGTGTTCGTGTGGACTCTGAACGAGGCTGCTGCCTGGGAGGAGGCGGTCGCGTGGGGCGTGGATGGCATCATCACCGACCGTCCGGACCGGCTCGCCGGATGGCTGAGCGCGCGTGGGGTCGAGCGCTCTGCGCCGGAGGCGGTGTAGTCGATGGGTGATCCGGCGTCGCGCCCGGACTGGACGTTCCTGACCGTCGATTCGCTGGAGAAGGTGTTCGCCGACGAGCGCCCGCGCCCGGCCCGGGCGGGGGCGGAGCTGAGCGGTTTCCTGGGGGAGGTGCTCTCGGCACAGATCGCGTTCCTGCCACCGGCCGCAGAGTCGCTGGCCGCGATCCCATCGCTCCGGGTCGAGGCGGTCGGGCCCCTGGCCGGGCAGGTCCGGTTCAGCACCGTCGAGCTGGTCCCGGCCACCTTGCTGGCGTTCGACGGCCACGACTCCGGCTACCTCCGGGACACGCCTGGGCTCTACCCGGACCTGCTACGGCCGCTGAACGACGAAGGCACGATCAGTCCGGCGATCGGCTACTGGCAGGCGATCTGGATCGACCTCTGTGTGGAGGACCCGACGGCGGCTGGTAGGCACGAGCTCGGCGTGGTGATCTCTGATGCTCGCACGGGCGAGACGGTGCACCGGGCCGAGCTGCCGGTGCGGGTGCACCCACACCGCCTTCCGGAGCTGGACATCGTCAACACGCACTGGCTGCACGCCGACTGCCTGGCCGACCACTACCAGGTGGCGGTCTTCAGCGACGAGCACTGGCGGATCCTGGACCACTACCTCGCTGCTGCAGCGCAGATGCACGTGAACTCGGTGCTGACGCCCACCTGGACCCCGCCGCTGGACACCGCCGTCGGGCACACGCGTACACCGGTGCAGCTGGTCCAGATCTCCCACGACGGCGGAGGGTACCGATTCTCCTTCGAGCACCTGGGCAGGTGGTTGCGCCTGTGCGAGAAGCACGGGATGCGAACTCTGGAGATCGCGCACCTGTTCACGCAGTGGGGTGCCCGCGCGACGCCGGCCATCTACGTGGACACCCCGACCGGGACCGAGCGGTGGTTCGGCTGGGACGTGCCGGCCACGGACCCGCGCTACCGGGAGCTGATGACGGCGCTGTTGCCGCAGCTGCGGGCGTACCTGGCTGAGCACTGGCCGGGGGACGTCTTCTTCCACATCAGTGACGAGCCCCGGGCGGACATGGTCGACGACTACCGCCGAGCGCGCGAGGTCGTGGCCGACCTGCTCGACGGCGCCGTGGTGGCTGACGCGCTCAGCGACTACGCCTTCGCTCGTGACGGTGTGGTGCAGACACCCATCGTGGCCACCGACCACGTGGCCGACTTCCTCGCGGCGGGGTTGAGCCCGTGGGTCTACTACTGCGTCTCGCAGCACCGGGACGTGGCCAACCGGTTCATCGGGATGCCGTCGTTGCGCAACCGTGTGCTCGGCCGGCAGCTGTTCGCTGCCGGTGCGCCCGGGTTCCTGCACTGGGGGTTCAACTTCTGGCTGGCCCAGGAGTCGCGACGCAGGATCGATCCGTTCACGGACACCTGCGCCGGGGGTGCCTTCCCCGCTGGTGATGCGTTCATCGTCTACCCGGGCGATGGCGGGCGGCCGTTGCCCTCGATCCGGTACCGCGTGTTCGCGCAGGCGATGGACGACCATCGCGCCCTGCAACTGTTGCGCGACCTCACCGACCACGAGACCGCGCAGTCTTACATCGACCAGGGCGGCACACTCGGCTATGACCGGTTCAGCTATGACGCGGAGGAGTACCTCACCTCGCGACGAGCCGTCGACGAGCGGATCGTGGCCGAACTGGCAAGCCGTTGATCACTGCCGGTCGATCGGGAAACCTGGGCAGCGCCGGTCAGATTCTCGCTCGCAGCCGACAGAACTCCCGCAACGGTCCTTCCGGCACGGTCTCGGCCAGCTCGCGGTACCGCGCAGCAGATTCCGTCGCCCGGTTGGTGCGGTGCTCCAGGTCAGCGAGGGCGAACGTCGCGTCCCGCGCCGCATAGTCCGGTCCGTCGGTCACGATCTGCTCCAGGTCCCGCTCGACGGCGGTCAGGTCACCTCCTGCGGTCAGCTCCCGCCGGCCCATGGCCACCAACCGAGCCACGTGGGCGGCCGGCGAGGGCCATTGCCTCACGAGCGCGTCATAGAGCCCGACGACGGTCGCCCAGTCGGCCGCGTCCGGTCGCCTGATCGTGGTGTGCAGCCCCGAGATGGCCGCTTCGAGGACAAAGCGTCCCGGCGCCTGGGTGAGGGCGTTCGCGCGGGCCACATCGGCCAGGCCGGCGCGCAGCAGGATCGGGTTCCAGGCGGTCCGGTCGGCCTCCTCCAGCGGCAGGGCTACCCCGTCGCGTACGCGTCCGGGGCGGCGCCCGAGCGCAAGTCGGCAGCACGCCCGAAGCCCGATCGCCTCCGCGTCCTTCGGATACTCCTGCGCCAGCGTCTCGGCGAGGGTGAGGGCGTCCCGGCCAGGGTCGACGGCCGGATCGTCGGGGTCGACCAGCTCACGTTGTCCCACCGTGAGCAATGCGGACACGCATGCCAGCACCAGCGGGAGGCGGGCGGTGCGCGCAACTGCCTCCGGCACCTCGAACCCGGGGCGAGCACGGGCCAGACTGGCCTTCGCCCGGGTCAGGCGAGCGGCCGCCGTCGTGGAACTGATGCCCAGGTGTGTGGCGATCTGCCGAGTGGTCAACCCGCACACGAGCCGCATCGCGAGGACCAGCTGGGCGCCCGGAGCAAGCACGTCGTCACAGGCGACGAACAGCATGGCGAGCCGGTCGTCCAGAACGGGTGCTCCGCCGTCGGGCTCGCTCGCCTGCTGGATGAGTTCGTACCGGAGCTTGCCGAATCGTTCGGCCCGGCGCACATCGTCCAGCCACGCCCGGTGCCCCACCCGCACGCACCAGGCGGGCAGATCGTCGATCAACCCCGGTGGTTGCTCGGTTGCGCGAGCGAAGGCTTCAGCCGCGTACTCCTCACCCAGGTCCAGGCTGTGGGTGCGCGCCGCGAGGGTCCGGACCACCTGCGGCCAGGCGGTCCGGAACTCCTCGCGGTGGATCGTCACTCGAACTGGTGCACCTTGCGCCACTCGACGATATTGCCGCTGGGCAGCAGACCGGCGAGCCGGCGCGCGGTCGCTTCGTCGCACTCGATGGTGTAGAACCCCGTGATGACCTCCGAGGAGTCGGTGAACGGAGCGTCGGTGTAGACCGGCTCTGCGCCGTTCTGGCCCGACTTCACCCAGCCGCCGTAGGAGGCGTTCTGCAGCGCTTGGCCACCGGTGACTTTCGCGCCCAGGTCCTTCACCACCTGCTCGAACTTGCCCTGTGCGGCCATGTCGTCGGAGATCTCGAACGGATCGCGGCCGGCGAGGTTCTCGGGCAGGAATGCGTCCGAGTCCCAGTCGGGTTCGCGGATCAGGAATACCCATGTGTCGGTCATGTCGGCTCCTTCTTCGTGAGGGGATCTGTCCATACTGTGACGGACGGACATCGGCGAAATCGACACCTCCGCGAAGATTCACCCGTGCCGGTCGCCGAATCGACGTGCGATTCCGTGACTACCCTGGACCGGTGGACTCCTTCTGGCAGTTCGTCGGCGGCTACTGGTGGCTGATCTTTCCCCTCGGTGGTGTGGTGGGCGGCTGGGTCAAGGGCGCCCAGAAGTGGGACGAGCGCCGCCGCAGGGACAAGATCGAGCTGCAGAAGCTCAAGAACGCGGAACGGTTCGCCGTTCAGGAGGCCGAAGAGGCCCGCACCAGTGAGATCGAGCGGGTGCTCGCCGAGCACGAGGAGACCAATCGCCGTTGGCTCGATTACGAGCTCGACGTGGCCAAGCTGATCGACTTTCCCGTGATGACCGACATGCGCGAGCAGGTCACGATCGATTTCCACCGGGCCAAGCGTGACGCCGACGGGCTCCGGCCCGACGACCCCGACGAGTTGCGCGATGCGCGGATGCTCGGGCGTTACCGCGAGGCGGTCCGCGAGTTCGGGCTCACCTTCGACATCGCCGAGCGGGAGGCGAAACGCCGCCGCACGTCGGACTTCACCGTGGCCGAGCGGGACGCCCTCGCCCGGGCGAAGAAGCTGCTCGCGCTCGCGGACGACTCCGGCGCCACCCGCGCCGAGCGGCAGTCCGCCTACCGGCGGGCCACCAAGGAGCTCGAGGGTCTGCTGGTGCTGCCCGACGCCGCCACCGACGCGATCGAGCAGCGGATCGCGGGTGAGCTCAGCCCGCCGGCCCCCCGCACCGGCGGACCGCCCGAGTCGGAACGCCCGACGGCGTAGCTCACCTCCCGCGAGGTGCCACCTTTCGTCGCTCTCGCCACGGCCGGGCGACGACGGGTGGCACCTACCGGCGTCAGCCCTGGGTGATGGCGGTGATGACGACGCGCCTGTTGTCGGCGCGACCTTCCTCGGTGCTGTTGTCGGCGCGGGGGTAGTCGAAGCCGAAGCCTCTGGTGGTGATCGAGCCGGCGTCGATACCGGCATTGTCGGTCAGCCAGGCAGCGACGGCTTCGGCCCGCTCTTCGGAGAGACGCTGGTTGTGCTCAGCGGAGCGGACGTTGTCCGTGTGCCCGTCGACGAGGACCTGGACATCATCACCCAGCGTGGCGATGGCGGCGGCGATCGTCTCCAGCTCACTCTCCGCAGCCGGGTCGATCGTGGCCTCGTCGACCGCGAAGAGCACGTCGGAGGGCGTGGTGAAGAACGTCTGATTCTCGTCCTCAGCCACCTCGGTGTTCTCGGCATCGTCCAGCCAGAAACCGTGCAGACTCGCCCCGTCGATGAACAGGTCCCCATAGCGGGTGCTGTCGACGCGGGCACGGCTGACGATCGTCCGACCGACCAGTTCTCCGTCGACCCAGACAGGGTGGCGTACGCGCTCGGACTGGATCAGCACCCTTTGGTGCCGGCTCGACCTGGAGACGGCGTCCCGATACACGTGGCTCACGTACCCGCCCTCGCTTGCCTCGTCGGTGTTCTGGCAGACCTCCTCGGTACGGTCCCCGGGAACGACCACGGCGTCACGGGTGACGGCAGGCAGTACCTCTTCCTCGATGACGGTGCCGTCCGGCAGGGTCACCGCGGGCAGTACGCGTTCCGGAATGACCGCCTCGGGAATAACGGCGCGACTGATCTCGATGGCTCCCAGGCAACCTCCCGGAGCGTCGTACACGATGACGCACCCCGCCTCGATCACCCGCTCCGGGATCTCCGTCTCGGGGATACCGGGGAGCTCCACGGTCTTCCCGCCGACCTCGATCGTCTCGCTGGGGGTGGCGGCGATCGTCTCAGCCGGGATGACCACGTCGTCCAACATCGCGATGGTGCGGTCGTCCCCGTCCTCCAGGCACTCGGGAATCTCCACCGGCTCGGCGGATGCGGTCGGATCATCGCCGGGTTCCTCGTTCGATGAGCTCGGCTCCTCCGGTTCAGCCGGATCACCGGTCCCTTCCGGAGCCTCGCTGCTGGACTCGTCGGTGGCCGGCGGGTCGAACTCGGCCTCCTGCGGGCCGCAGCCGGCCAGCGTGACCGCCAGTAGCGCAGGCACGGCCGCCATCTGGAACGTGGTGTACTTCATGACTCTCTCCCTCGCAGCTGGTGCGTTCCCCCGTGAGTCGCACCACGCCGTCAGAAAGTTGCATCGAGCGTGCTATTCGGTCACCTCCACCTCGTGCACGGCCTCCAGCTCGGTGCCGGCGGGGGTGCGGGCGTTGAGCGTGATCGAGGCGATGCCCGGTCCGCGCGGCGTGAGGGTCACGGCCTCCTCGTCGACGGCGTAGGTCCCGTTGGGCAGGGCCCAGACCATGGTCTGGACGCCCTCGACCACGGCCGTGAACTCCGCGGGCTCACCGACCGTCAGCTGCGAAGGGCCGTCGATCGCGACAGAGGCGTCAGCGGTGCTCGCCGGCGGCTGGCCGTCGTCGCGGAACAGCAGTGCCCCGAGCGCCAGCCCGATCCCTGCCGCCACGAGCACCGCCAGTGTCGCCAGCGCGACGACCAGCCCGCCGCGCCGCCGCGCATCCGGGAAGGGGCCCACGTGCGGCGCGTCCGGTTCTGAGGCGGCCGGCTCCGGCGCCAGCGCACCCTCGACGGCGGCCAACCAGCCGGTCACGTCGGGGTGCCTGTCCTCGGGGTTCTCCGCCATGCTGACCCGCAGCGCCGCGGTGAACGCCTCGGGCACCTCCGCACCCTCGGCGAGCCAGAACATCAGCGCCGAGAGCGACCACAAGTCCGCCCGGGCGTCGACGATCCCGGGGCCGTCCCGCTGCTCGGGCGGCCGGAACCCGGACGTCCCGCCGGCCACCGTCAGCCCGGAGTTGAGCGCGAGGTCCTTGCACATGCCCAGGTCGGCCACGAGAAGGCGTTCGCCGGACTGGACCAGCGGCCCGGCCGTGCCTGCGCTCGGGGCGGGAGGGCCGCCGTCGGGCGTGACGCCCTCCGGACCCCGGGCGGTGGTGAGCAGCACGTTGCCCGGGCTCAGGTCGCGGTGCACCAGGTGCGCCCGATGCACCGCCTCGATCGCCGCCGCCAGGGTGCGGGCGGTAGCAAGCAGTTCCTCCGGGCTCGCCGTCCAGCCCTTAGCGCGCAGCGATGCGACCCGGGCGGCGAGCGTCCCCCGGTCCGCGTGCTCGAGCACCAGGTAGGGCTGCTGGCGGTCCGACTCACCCAGGTCGTGCACGGTCACCACGTGCGGGCTGCGCACCCGGCGCAGGCTGCGGCCCTCGGCGATAAACCGTTCCCGCACCTCCGGGTTGAGGCTGTGGTTCTCCGCGAGCAGCTTCACCACGATCGTGTCCTCGAGCCGGTCGTCCACGCCGCGGTGCACGGTGGCGAAGGACCCGATGCCGATCACCTCCTCCAGGCGGTACCGGCCGATCCGCTCCACCATCAGCGCTCACCCTCGCCGGTGCTGCCCAGCGCCGCGGCCACCAGGGCGCGCCCGCGCGCCACCTGCGACTTCACCGTGCCGATACTGCGGTCCAGCCGTTCTGACACCTCGGCGTAGGGCAGGCCCTCGATGTCCCGCAGGGTCACCGGTTCGCGGTACAGGTCCGGCAGGCCGGCGAGCGCCTCACGCACGGTGGCGCGCGTGGCGATCATCGAACTCATCCGCTCGCCGGGGCCGAGGTCGTCCTGCGGCAGTGGAGTGGTGGCGCGCTGGCGGCGCAGATGGTCGGTCACCCGGCGGCGCACGATGCTGTGCACCCAGGTGGTCGCTTTCGATGCCCCTGTGAAGGAGCCGATCGAGGAGGCCACCGAGATCAGGCTGTCCTGGGCGACGTCGTCGATGGCGGACTCGTCCAGGAGAGCGCCCCGGACGAACCGGTGCACCACCCCGGTGGCGTCCAACTGCTCCACGAATAGTTCGACGGCCAGGGCTGATCCGCCGGAAGCCGCCGCGGCGAGCACGTCCAGACCCTCGGCGCCGGCAACCTCGGGCGGCAGGTCACGGAGCCCCTGCCGTGCGGCGGCCGGGTCCTCAGCGTCGAGCGCCCGGGTCAGGTCCCCGATCGCGTCCGGCATCGCAACTCCCCACTTGCCCGGCTTGAGCGTATGGAAAGCAGCCTGCCACGAGACGTCAGTTGGTGCAGGCACAGCGGCGCCTCACCCCGGGCGGCGGGGCGAGGCGCCGCTGAGCGTCAGGCGACCATGCCGTGTGGGTCGATCACAAACTTCTGGGCGGCACCGGCGTCGAACTGCGCGTACCCGTCCGGCGCCTGGTCGAGACCGATGGTGGTGGCGTTCACCGCGTCGGCGATGTGGGCTCGATCCGCGAGGATGAGGTTCATCAGCTGCCGGTTGTACTTCTTGACCGGGCACTGCCCGGTCACGAAGACGTGCGACTTCGCCCATCCCAGGCCGAGCCGGACGCCGATCTGGCCATGCTGGGCGGCCTCGTCGACGGCACCGGGGTCACCGGTGACATAGAGGCCCGGGATGCCGAGGGATGCGCCGGCACGGGCCACGCTCATCACGTCGTTCAGCACGGTGGCGGGTGCTTCGGCGGCATCTTCGCCATGGCCCCGGGCCTCGAACCCGACGGCGTCCACTGCTGCGTCGATCTCCGGTTCTCCCACGATGTCGGCGATGATGTCCGGCAATGCGTCGCCGGTGGACAGATCCGCGGTGGCGCACCCGAAACTCTCCGCCTGGCGCAGCCGCTCGGCGTTCATGTCGCCCACGATCACGGTGGCTGCGCCGAGCAGCTGGGCGGAGTATGCGGCGGCCAGCCCGACCGGCCCGGCTCCGGCAACGTAGACGGTCGATCCGGTGGTGACCCCGGCCGAGACCGCACCGTGGTATCCGGTGGGGAAGATGTCGGAGAGCATCGTCAGGTCGAGGATCTTCTCGAGCGCCTGATCGCGATCGGGGAACTTCAGCAGGTTGAAGTCCGCGTAGGGGATCATCACGTACTCGGCCTGTCCGCCCAGCCAGCCACCCATATCCACGTACCCGTAGGCGGCACCCGCGCGGGCCGGGTTGACGTTCAGGCAGATCCCGGTCTTGCCCTCGTTGCACATGCGGCACCGGCCGCACGCGATATTGAACGGCACCGAGCAGATGTCCCCCACGCTGTGGAACAGCACATCGTCACCGGCGTCCACGACCTCGCCGGTGATCTCATGGCCGAGCGTCTGCCCGACGGGTGCCGTGGTGCGACCACGGACCATGTGCTGGTCACTGCCGCAGATGTTCGTGGTGACGAGCTTGAGAATGACCGCGTGCGGTGCCGCCTGTTTGATCCCCATACCGTCGGCGACTTCCTTCGGGATCTCCAGGGTGGGGTAGTCGAGATCCTCCACCGACACCTGTCCGGGTCCTTGATAGACGACTGTCTTGTTTCCAGTCATGAGACTTCCCTTCCGCAGACGAGCCCGACGTGGCCGCAGCGTCGCGGCCGGTGCTTTCACGCTAAGTCGAACCGCGCGGAGTCGATTGTCCGCAACTGCACAGCGGTAGGCAGGATCTGCACCGCTTGGTAGCGTTTCTGGCATGCGTCAGGGAGCGCGGCACGGGCGCCGACCATGAGCCCGCAGCGGTTGCACGACGCGCACGTCGCCAATGTGACCGTCACCGATATCGGGAGCTGGCAGGACATCGTCAGCTGGCACTTCCACCCGATCCGGTGCCGCACCGAAGCGCCGGGATTCTCCGCGAGCATCAGCCGGTATCGCATCTCACCCAGCCTGACGATCAGCAGGCTCCGTGTGGGGCCCCATCACGCGGAACGGGTCAGTGGAACGCAGGTCGACGATGTGCTGATGGCGGTGACCTTGGACGGGGCCTGGTCGCTGCACCAGCACGGCCGGACTGCCTCTCTGGGACCGGGAAGCATCGTGCTGTGGAATGCACGAGTTCCCTACTCGATCGAGGCGCCCAGCGCGCCCCAGGATCTGCTCCTCGCTCAGCTGGCGCGCCCGATCGCCGGGCTCGGCGATGGCTTCCTCGATCACCTGATGGTGACGCCGATCGGAGCCGATGCCCCTGGTCAGCCCTCACTGCAGGCGATGCTGCTCAGCCTCCAGACGGATCAGTTCCTCGATGATCCGATCGCCGGCGCCAGCATGACGAGCGCCGTCGGCCAGGTGCTGGGCTCAGTGGCTCGCTCCGCGCTCACCCACGAGCGACCGGCCGACCCTGTGCGAGCCGAGAAGCTGAACCTGCTTCGAGCGTCGTTGCGGGAGCGGCTGAGCGACACGCAGCTCACCGTGGAAGATCTGGCCGCTCAGCACTTCATCTCGGCGCGGTATGTCCACGCGCTATTCGCCGACGACGCCGACACCCCGGCGGCCTACCTGCGACGCATCCGGATGGAGCACGCCTGCAGGTTGCTCTTGGAGCGGCCGGGGATGACGATCCAGTCAGTGGCGCGCCAGAGCGGTTACTCCGATGCGCCCTCCTTCATCCGGGCCTTCACGAGGACGTTCGGTATCTCCCCGACGCGATGGACCAGGGTGCGGTCAGAGGTTCGCCACCACGACGACGCTGCGGGATGCGCCCCGGTCGGCCTGTCAGCGGAAGCCGGGTGGGGTCTGCAGGCGGGGCATAGGTCACGCAGACGAGCGGGGACGGGCGGCTGACGATCCGCGGGCGGACCGGCGACGGCAGCCGCGCGATCACCACGATCCAACCGTCATCCTCGTGGCACCTCACGAGGTCGAGTCGATGGAGCTCATGTCCCCGTATCGCTCACCGGCGACGGCGTCCGCCGGGACGGCACGAGCCAGTGCTGCCAGGTGCTCCTCGGAGAGCGTGAGCGCGGCCGCGGCCACGTTCTCCTCCAGGTAGCGCACCCGCTTCGTGCCCGGGACCGGCACCACGTCCTCACCCTGGGCGAGCACCCAGGCCAGGGCGAGCTGACCGGGCGTGGCGTCGAGCTGGTCGGCGATCGCGCGCACCGCGTCGACCAGCGCCAGGTTCGCGTCCAGGTTCTCGCCCTGGAACCGGGGGAAGTACCCGCTGCTGCGGCTGTCGCCGGAGGGCAGTGACTCCCGGGTGATCGCACCGGTGAGCAGTCCGCGCCCGAGCGGGGAGTACGGCACCAGACCGATCCCGAGCTCGCGCAGGGTCGGCAGGATATCGGCCTCCAGGTCCCGGGTGAACAGCGAGTACTCGGTCTGCAGCGCGGTGATCGGGTGCACGGCGTGGGCGCGCCGGATGGTGGACGCTGCGGCTTCAGACAGGCCGAGGAAGCGCACCTTGCCGGCCTGGACCAGCTCGGCCATCGCGCCCACGGTCTCCTCGATAGGAACATCCGGGTCCACCCGGTGCTGGTAGTAGAGGTCGATGTGGTCCACGCCGAGGCGCTGCAGGGAGGCGTCACACGCCGCGCGGACGTAGTCCGGGCGGCCGTTGACGCCCACGCGGGTGCCGTCCGGGAGTCGCTCGTTGCCGAACTTCGTGGCCAGCTGCACCTGCTCGCGCTGATCGCGGATGGCTTCGCCGACGAGTTGCTCATTGGTGAAAGGCCCGTACATGTCGGCGGTGTCGAGGAAGGTGACGCCGAGGTCGAGGGCCCGGTGGATGGTGGCGATGCCATCGGCGTGGGCGGGGGTGCCGTAGAACTCGGACATGCCCATGCAGCCAAGCCCGAGGCTGGAGACGGTGAGAGGAGCGGTGCTACCGAGGGTGCGGGTGGAGATGTTCATGACCTCGAGTGAAGTCGCTGGAGTGCGCTCCAGGTCAAGTGGCGCTCTTGACCTGCCCGCGAGGTGCCGGGGCGCACCCTCCACGGGCTCAGGCCGACAGACACTCCGCCCCGAGTCGATCGGTGTAGAGGTCGATCTTGTACTCGATCGCCGCCAGGTGCGCCTGCACCTCGACGAGCTGGCCGAGCACGGCCTCCCGGTGCCCCTGCAGCAGCTCCAGGCGTTCTCGTTCGTTCCCGCTACCTGCGCGCACCAGGTCCGCGTACCGGCGCACCTCGCGGATCGGCATCCCGGTGGCGCGCAGCCGGGTGACGAGCTCGATCCAACGCAGGTCCTCCGCTTGGTAGCGGCGGTGCCCGGCACTCGACCGGGGCACCGGCCGCAGCAGCAGACCGTCCTTCTCGTAGTAGCGCAGTGTGTCCACGGCGAGCCCGAGCTGGCGTGCCGCCTCGGCGATGGTCAGTCCCATGCACCCAGTGTCACTCCTGGAGTGCACTCCAGGGCAAGGGGCCGGATCTCGAGAAGACCATCACGAACGCGGCCCCTGAGGCGCCCATGCGAGTGACATCTGAGGAGAGTGCCCCGACTCTGCGGCCATCCGCGAGCGCAGGATGCCGATCACGTCGGTGAGTCCCACCTGGATGCGGGTGTGCACGCGCGGGTTCAGCAGGGTCACGCCGTCGAAGTCTCCGGCGGAGGCGAAGAAGGCGACGGGGACGGTGAACGCCTGGAAGAAGCCGAACAGCGGGCGCAGTGCGTGCTCCAGGACGAGCGTGTGGCGTTCGCTACCGCCGGTGGCTGCGAGCAGTACAGGCTTGTTCGCCAGCGCGTACTGCTCGACGAGGTCGAAGAAGTGCTTGAACATCCCGGGGTAGCTGCCGCGGAACACCGGCGTCGCCGCGAGGAGCAGGTCAGCCTCCTCAGCGAGCCGAAGGGCGCGTTCCGCCGCCGGGCCGGTCTCGTCGCGTCCGATGGCGCCGGTGAATCCCTCCCCGAGCCGGTACACGTCGATCTGCGAGACCACGATCGGGATCATGCCCCGCAACTCATCGAGGATGACGTGGACCAGTCCCATTGTCTTCGACGGCTCGTTCGGGCTGCCGTTGACCACGACGATGCGCAGGGGTGCCTCCGGATCGGAGGTTTCCGGAAGCGTGCCGGTCTGCTGGGTGACCGTCATGCCGCATCCCTCTCGCGCTGAGCGACCTCGCGGCGCACGACGGGAGCCACCTCGGTGCCGAGCCGCTCGATGGCTTCGAGGTGATCTCTCTGCGGAACCCCGCCGAAGCCCATCTGGATCATGACGCGGTTCAGCCCGTACAGCTCGTGGTAACTCATGATCTTGTCGATGATCTCCTGCGAGCTGCCCACGAGCAGCCCCGCCGCCGGAGAGGCCTGCGCGTCGAACGCCGCACGCGGGATGGTGAATCCCTCGCCGCGCTGGTGGTTGTTGTCGGCCATCCCCTTCGCGAAGTAGGGGTACATCAGGTCCCGGGCCTGCTGGCTGGTGCGGCCGACGTAACCGTGCGCGTTGATGCTGATCGGCAGCCGAGAGATGTCGTGCCCCGCCTCCGAGGCGGCCTGACGGTACAGCTGGACGGTCTGCTCGTGGAATGTGATCGGTCCCAGCAGCAGGGCGAGCGCCATGGGCAGTCCAAGTCGGCCGGTGCTGACGGCCGACGCCGGCGATCCACCGACGCCTACCCAGATCGGCAATGTGTCGCCGTCGGCGCGCGGCGCGATGTCCGCATCGACGAGGGGAGCGCGGAAGTGTCCCTCCCAGGTGAGCGGGTTGCGTTCGCGGATCTGCAGCAGCAGATCCAGCTTCTCGCGGAACAGGTCGGCGTAGTTGCGCAGGTCGTACCCGAACAGCGGAAAGGACTCCGTGTACGAGCCGCGCCCCGCGATGATCTCCGCCCTGCCGGCGGAGAGCAGGTCGATCGTGGCGAACTGCTCCCACACGCGGACCGGGTCTTCCGAGCTGAGCACCGTGACGGCGCTGGTCAGGCGGATGTTCTCGGTCTTCTCCGCAGCCGCGGCGAGCAGGATGCTGGGAGCGGAACCGATGAAGTCCGTGCGGTGGTGCTCGCCCATGCCGAACACGTCCAGTCCCACCTCGTCGGCGAGGCGTGCCTGCTCGATGGTCTCGCGCACGCGCTCGCGCGGCGACGGCGTCTTCCCTGTTGCCGGGTCTTCGGTGATCTCGCCGAAGGTCATGATTCCCACTTCGAAGGCCATGTCTGCTCCTAGGGCCGATGGTGTGCTGGTTTGGCTCCTTCATCCGCCGGACCTACTGGCGGCGGCACCCCGGGCAACTTAGTTGCGCGCGCAATTATTCCGACGCGTTACCGTGAGGTCATGGCAAGCGGTGGTCTGGGGGATGTCGAGTACGCGGCGTGGAGCGGGTTTCTGTACACGCACGATCGGCTCTGGCGCGCGATGGAAGAGCGGCTCGCGCCGCTCGGAGTGAGCATGGCCGAGTACAGCGTGCTAGCACTACTCGCTGAGGCCGGGCCTGCGGGGATGCGGATGTCGGATCTCGCCGCGCGGCGGCTGATGAGCAAACCGGGATTCAGCAGACTCGCGGATCGGCTCGAGGGGCGCGGGCTCATCGAGCGTCGGCGGTCTGCCACGGATGGCCGCAGCTTCGACGCGCTCCTCACTCGTGACGGCCGCGCGCTGTTGCGGCGGGCATGGCGCCAGCACCGTGCCGATCTGGACGAACTCTTCTTTGCTCACCTGGAGGGCGATGAGCTGCGTGCGCTCGCCGGGATCTGGAAGCGTTTCGAGAGTGGAAGCTCCGGCGGGACCGCGTGACGGCGAGCTCGCCGGGAACACGTAGCACTCAGAGTGCCCTGTCCGACCTACGACCGGCGCCACCCCATGATGGGCACGCGGTAGAACTCAGCAGGATCGCGTCCATCGCTCGATCCAACTGCCAGTCGACGGGGTAGTGCAGATGTCAGGTGAGGTGGTCGAAATCCCCGCGCACCCACGCGATGTGCCGCTCGGCCGATCGTCGCAGCACCTCCTGACCGCCCGAGTCGATCACGTTGCCGAAGTTCCCGACGATCCGGTCGAAGATCAGCTCCCCGAGCTGCTCGGCGATTCGCTCCACCACAGCGGCCGAGAGCGGGATCTTGTTCGGGTAGCTGCGCAGGAACCCCACTGAGGCCCGGTCCGGGTTGGGGAAGATCGTGTCACCGGTGAGCAGCAACCCGCGTCCACCCGCCCCCTCGGCCCAGTGCGCCACGGCGGACCCGGCGAAGTGACCGCCTACCTGGTGCAGCCTCAGCCCGGGCAGGATCTCGTGCGTGCCCGACCAGAGCCGGACCCGATCGTCGGTCCGGCCGAGCCAGGCAGCATCCGCCTCGGCCACCAGCACCTCCGCGTCGAGCGCCCGCGCCCACTCCACCTGCACCCCGAACATGTGCGGGTGGCTGGCCGCCACCGCGAGCACGGGGCTGTGCTCGCGAAGGCGCGCAACGCCGTCGGCATCCAGATATCCCGGCGGGTCCCACAGCAGGGAGCCGTGGGAGGTGCGCACCAGTTGCGCTGTCTGTCCGATCCCGACGGCGTCCCGTGTGCTGATGCCATGCACGTCCAGTTCGGTCTCGGCCCAGGTGAGCCTGGTGCCCGCCTCGCGCAGCTCGGTCAGGCTCGTCCACCGCTGCCCGTCCCGGGGCACCCACTGCCGCTCGTCCGCGCAGATCGGGCAGACCTCAGGAGTCGGCTCGTCGTACTCCACCGCGCAGGTGGCACAGATCAGCATGAGGTGATCATGGCGGACGAGGGCCAGTGGGGGAACCCCCAAGACCCCGGCGGTGGCCTCCCGGGGCTACCGTGACATCGGGGCCGGTCCCGTCACCCATCCAGCGCTGGAGGACTCATGTCACGCGTCGTCGTCATCGGAGGCAGCGGTCACGTCGGCACCTACCTGGTGCCGCGCCTGGTCGAGGCCGGTCATCAGGTCGTCAGCGTCAGCCGTGGCAGGGCCGTCCCGTACACACCGCACGCGGCCTGGGGCCGGGTGGAGCAGGTGGTGCTGGATCGGGACGCCACGGAGCGGGACGGGACCTTCGGCACCGCCATCGCCGCTCTCGAGCCTGACGTGGTGGTGGACCTGATCTGCTTCACGCCGGACAGTGCGCGGGAACTGGTGGAGGCGCTGCGCGGCCGCGTGCAGCACCTGGTGCACTGCGGGACGATCTGGGTGTACGGCCACAACGCCACCGTCCCCGCGACCGAGGACCAGCCGCTCAACCCATTCGGCAGCTACGGGACCCAGAAGGCGGCCATCGAGACGTACTTGCTTGAGGAGGCGCGGCGTACCGGGTTCCCGACCACCGTGGTGCGCCCCGGGCACATCTGCGGCCCGGGCTGGGTGCCGCTGAACCCGGCCGGACACTTCGATCCCGGGGTGTTCTCGCTCATCGCGCGGGGCGAGGAGCTGGTGCTTCCGAACCTGGGGCTGGAGACCGTCCACCACGTGCACGCCGACGATGTCGCGCAGATCGTCGAGCGGGCGATCGCCGGGTGGGGTGCGGCGGTGGGGGAGGCGTTCAACGCCGTCTCCCCGCAGGCGGTGAACCTGCGCGGATACGCCGAGCACATGTCCCGCTGGTTTGGCCACGAGCCCCGCCTGGCGTTCCAACCGTTCGAGCAGTGGCGCACCACCCAGGACCCGGGTGACGCCGATGCCACGCTGGACCACATCAGCCGCTCCCCCTCGCACTCGATCGAGAAGGCCCGGCGGCTGCTCGGGCACGTCCCGCGCTACTCGAGTTTCGCTGCCGTCGAGGAGGCGGTGGCCCGGCTCATTGCTGACGGTCGCGTCCAGCGGGCCTGACACCATCGATGCGTCTGGCCATGGACCGTGGACGTGGGTTGGTTGAGTGTTGCGAAACGGGCGAAATGCGACATCCAGCCAACCCTCGTCGCTGTCGGTCCCGCTGGGTACGCTCGTGTCATGCCAGCGTCGCCGCTCCCCGAGCTCCTCCTGCCCGATGCGGCCGCCTGGCGGGACTGGCTGATCGCCCACCACGACACCTCGCCCGGGGTCTGGCTGGTGCTGGGCAAGAAGGGCGGGAACGTCACCACGCTGAACTACGAGGGTGCGGTGCTCGAGGCGCTCTGCGTCGGGTGGATCGACGGCCAGGCGAAGTCCCGCGACCAGGCCACCTCCCTGCAGCGCTACACCCCGCGGCGCCCGCGCAGCCAATGGTCGGCCAAGAACGTGGGGCGCGTGGCCCAGTTGGAAGCCGACGGCAAGATGCTTCCTGCCGGCCGCGCCGCCGTCGACGAAGCCAAGGCCGACGGACGGTGGGACGCCGCCTACGCAGGCCCGGCGACCGCCGTCATGCCGGAGGATCTGGCCGCGGCGATCGCCGCGAACCCGGATGCCCAGGCGATGTTCGAGGTGCTCACCTCCACCAACCGGTTCGCGATGATCTACCGGCTGAACAGCGTGAAGCGGGCCGAGACCCGGGAGCGCAAGATCGCCGAGTTCGTCGCGATGCTCGCTCGGCACGAGACGCTGCACCCGCAGAAGCGCATGCCTGGCTGATCAGGACAACCAGTCCTGGACCTCCAGCCCCGGCACACGGTCGAACTCGCGGGTGTTGTTCGTCACGAGGACCAGCCCGAGGGAGCGCGCATGGCCGGCGAGGAGACTGTCGAACGGTCCGATCGGGGTGCCAGCAGCGGCCAGCACGGCTCGGATGCGCCCGGCGTGCATGGCGGCGATCGTGTCGAACTCGAGGACCTCGACGAGTGAGAGCAGCTCGTCGGCCGCCTGCCGGTTCTGTACCGGGTGCTGGGACCGTTCGATCCCGTATTCGAGCTCCATCTCGCTGATCGTGGAGACGGCCACCCGGCCCTCCGCAGCACGCAGCCTCGGCCGCGCGCGTCCGCCCTGGTTGCGCAGCAATGCGACGAGTACGTTCGTGTCAAGGAGGTAGAGCGTGGTCACAGGGCCGGGCGCTCCTCGGCCGTGCCCTGGTCGCGATCGTCGAGAAAGTCGGGCGTGGCGCGCAGGCCGTGCTCGAACCATTCGTCCCAGCTGGTGCTGACAGGCTCGATCACGCGACGCCGACCGACGACGCGCACGTTCACCTCACGGACGTCCTCCGGCAGGGCCACCGCCTTCGGCAGTCGAACGGACTGCGTGCGGTTGTTCCGGAACACCGTACTGCGCATCGTGAGCCTCCTCGTATATCGCAACAGTATATACGACGTTCACCCCGTCTCGTGGATCGGCCTCGGCGCCCGCAGCGTGTAGATCGCGTAGGCGACGATCACCACGAAGCACACGGCCGGCACGATGTAGGAGAACGCTGAGCCGACCGTGTCCACCAGCCGGCCCTGCAGCAGCGGCACGGTCGCCCCGCCCACGATGGCCATCACCAGGCCGGCGGCGCCGAACTTGGTGTCATTGCCCAGGCCCTCCAGGGCGATCCCGTAGATCGTCGGGAACAGCAGCGACAGGCACGCCGAGAGTGCCACCACGGCCACCAGGCCGACCATGCTCGGCACGGCCACCGCCACCAGGCACAGCACCACACCCAGGCCTGTCATGGTCAGCATCAGGATCCGGGAGTCGATCTTGCCCATCAGGGCCACCATCGCGAACCGGGCCACCAGGAACACGATCAGGCTCGCCTGCAACCACCAGTTCGCCGCCGTCGGGGTCGCCCCGATCTGGTCCCGCGCGTAGGTGATCGTGAACGTCCAGATGCAGGTCTGCGCGGCCACGTTGAAGAACTGCGCGACCACCCCGAACGAGTAGTGCGTGTTGGTGACCAGGCGCTTCACCCGGGAGGAGGAGCCGCGGGTGTCCACCTCGTGGCTGGCCCCGGCCTTCAGGCCCGGCACCTTCGTGACGGCGATCCCCACCCAGATCAGCACCAGCACCACGGCCAGGCCCACGTACGGCGTCATCACCGCGTCCAGCTCGGAGGTCAGCAGCGACTCCCGCTCGGCCGGCGGGAGCTCGTCGCGCTCTTCCGCGGTGAGCGTGCTCAGGTTGGGCGCGATCAGCAGTGCCGCCAGCAGCACCCCGGTGTTCGTGCCCACCGGGTTGAAGGCCTGGGCGAAGTTCAGTCGCCGGGTGGCGTTCGACTCCGGTCCCATGCTCATCACATACGGGTTCGCCGAGGTCTCCAGGACCGAGAGTCCCGCGGCGAGCAGGAAGATCGCAGAGAGGAAGAACCCGAAGGTCTGCGCCTCCGCGGCCGGGAGGAACAGGAATCCGCCCGCGGCGGCCATCCCCAGGCCCAGCAACACACCGACCTTGTAGTTGAAGCGCTGGTTCACGAACGCCGCCGGCAGCGCGAGCAGGAAGTAGGCACCGTAGTAGGCCGACTGCACGAGCGTGGCCTGCAGGGTAGACATGTCGTCGAACACCGCGGTGAAGGTGGAGACGAGGGTGTCGGTCATGTTCGCCGCCGTGCCCCATGCGGCGAAACAGGTCACCACGAGGATGAACGGCAGCAGCATGCCCGGATGCAGGAACCGACTGTGCTCGTGGCTCAATGCGGTATCGAGGTCGTTCGATCGCGAATTCATTCTGCTCCTTCGCCCCGGGTCAGATCCTGGCAGTCAACCACGCGTCGGCGGGCTTGTCCGTGCGAACGGCGAACCGGCCGGGAACTGGCCGGCGCGGGTGCGCCGTCGGTCGCCGAGGACGCATCTTGACACTGCGAGTTACTCGAGTAGATTTGCCCGGACCGATACACCTCCGAAGGAGCCACACACATGCCGTTCTCGCTGGGAATCGTGGGCGCCGGGCAGTTCGCCGGCGGATTCGCGACGCTGTTCAACGCCCACCCCGGGGTCTCCCGCGTCACCGTGACCGACGCGATCGCCGAGCGCGCCACCACGCTCGTTCGCGAACTCGGCCTGGCCGGTGTCGAGCCCGATTTCGAGGCCATGCTGGCCTCCGATGTGGACGCCGTGGCCATCTTCACCCAGCGGTGGACCCACGGGCCGCTCGTGGTGCAGGCGCTGCGCGCCGGCAAGCACGTGTACTCGGCGGTGCCGATGGCGTTCACGCGCGAGGAGATCGCCGCCATCATCGAGGCCGTCAAGGAGACGGGCCTCACCTACATGATGGGTGAGACGAGTCAGTACAACCCGGTCACCGTGCTCGCCCAGCAGAAGGCCGCCGCCGGTGCGTTCGGCCGCGTCTTCTACGCCGAGGGCGACTACGTGCACGACATGGACCACGGCTTCTACGCCGCCTACCAGTACAGCGGCGGTGCGGACTGGAAGCGCACCGCCAGCTACCCGCCGATGAAGTACCCCACCCACGCCATCGGGGGCGTGCTCGGGGCCTGGAACACTCACGCGGTGAGCGTCAGCGCCGTCGGGGTGCCGGACCAGCGCGGTGACGGCGTCTTCGACACATCCGTGAGCATGTTCGACAACGACTTCTCCAACGCGTCGGCCCTGTTCGAGACGGCCGACGGCGGCAGCTTCCGCACCAATGAGTTCCGCCGGGTGGGCCTGGCCGAGGGGGTCCCGGAGTCGCGCTTCACCTTCTACGGCACCGAGGGGATCCTCGAGCAGAACTCCCTGTCCACCCTCTGGCACAACCGGTCCGGCGCACTGGAGGACCTCTCCGAGTCGGTCCGGCCCGGGCAGGCGTCCGGGAAAAATGATCCGGCGCTGGCCAACGTGGACCCGAAGCTGCACGACTCCTTCATCTCCGGACACGCCCCAGTCCACGACACCTCGGCGCTCCCGGACGAGCTCACTGGCCTCGGTAACGGGCACATGGGCAGCCACCACCTGCTCGTGCACGACTTCGTCACCGCCGTGAACGAGCAGACGCTGCCCACGGTGAACGCCTGGGTCGCCGCGCGCTACACCCTGCCCGGGATCGTGGCGCACGAGTCCGCGCTGCGGGGTGGCGAGCGCCTGCCGATCGACGACTTCGGCGACGCGCCGCAGTGACCTCCGGCACCGGCTCATCGGGGACCGGCGGCGGTGCGGACCGCGGCCGGGCCCGGGTGACCCGTGCGGACGTGGCCGCACACGCGGGGGTGAGCACCGCCGTCGTGAGCTACACCCTCAACGGCGGGCCGAAGAACGTGGCCCCGGCCACGCGGGAGCGGGTGCTGGCGGCGGTGCGCGACCTCGGCTACCGCCCGAACGCCACGGCGCGCGCGCTGCGGCTGGGCAGCACCGGGCAGGTCGGGCTGGTGGTGGCCTCGGTGAGCAACCCGTACTTCGGTCAGCTCACCGATCAGGTGGAGCGGTCCGCGGGGGCGCGAGGCCTGGCACTACTGGTGCGCACCAACTCGGGAGGTGACGTGGCCGAGGCGATCGAACAGCTCGCCTCCCGGCAGGTGGACGGGATGCTCATCGCCCAATCGATGGGCGCCGCCGATGCCGCGGCGGTGGCGGAGGCGGGAGTGCGCGCGGTGCTGATCAACGAGGCCAGCGCGCCCGACGGGATGGCGAGCGTGGGCGTGGACCGCTACGGCGGCGCCCGGGACGCCGTGACGCACCTGATCGAACACGGGCACCGACGGATCGGCTTCATCGGCGCCGGGGTCGGGGAGTACCGCCGGCGCGGCTGGGCGGACGCCCTCCGGTCGGCCCGATTGCCCGAGGGCCCGGTGGCCCATCAGGACTTCTCCCGCGAGGGCGGGTACCGGGCGGCCCAGGAGCTGCTGGCGCTCGCCGAACGCCCGACGGCGGTGTTCGCGGGCTCCGACGAGCAGGCGGTGGGTGCGTTGCTCGCCTTCCACGAGGCGGGGGTGGCGGTGCCGGAGGAGGTCGCCGTGGTGGCCTTCGACGGGTCCGCCGCCTCGGCCTACACGTGGCCGCCGCTCACCGCGGTGGCCCAGCCGATGGCGGAGATGGTGGAGCGCGCCCTGGACCTGCTGGGCTCCGCCGCCTCGGAGCAGAGCGTGCTGCCCACCGAACTGGTGCGCCGGCGCAGTTGCGGCTGCTGATCAGGCGAGGTGAGCCAGCTCGGCCGGGACCTCGCCGTCGACCAGCAGCCCGAGCTCCCGGGTGGGCCGGGTCATCGCGACGTACAGCCGGCTGTGCCCGCGCCGCCCGGCCAGGATGGTGCCCGGGTCCACCACCAGCACGCGATCGAACTCCAGCCCCTTCGCCTGCTGCGGGGTGAGCACCACGCACGGGGCAGTGGTGTCCACCTCGGACCCGAACGAGGCGCCGGGAACCGCCTGCTCCACCGCCATCGCGATCTCCACCAGCCGCTCGTGGGGTGCGATCACGGCGAAGGTGCCACCAGCGTCCCGTTCGGCCCCGACGGCGGTACGCACCTGGTCCGCCAGGTCACCGTGGGTGGTGCGCAGCCACGGGTGGTCGCCCTCGGTGCGGGCGCACGTGGGCGTGCTGGCGGACGGGTCGAGGGCGTGCAGGACCGGCAGTGCGGCCGCCATGATCGGTGCGGGGGTGCGGTAGCTGATGGTGAGCTCCCGGCGGTGCCAGCGGCGGTGGTCGTGCTCCGCGGCGAGGGTGTCCCAGGAGGTGGTGCCCGCCACGGCCGCGGTCTGGTGCACATCACCGACCACGGTCATCGACCCGCTCGGCACCCGCCGCAGCACCATCCGCCACTGCATCGCGCTGAGCTCCTGCGCCTCGTCGACGATCACGTGGCCGTACGCCCAGGACCGGTCGGCCGCGGCACGCTCGGCCAGCGGTCGGCCGTCCCGCTCGGTGAACCGGTCGGCCAGTTCCTCCGCACTCACTGCCCCGGCGTTCCCGCTCGCGGCAAGCACCCGCTGGGCGTACCGGACCCCGGCCTCCCGGCGGGCCTGGGCGGCGGCGTCCTGATCGGCCTCGTCCTCGCCGAGCAGTTCGGCCAGCTCGTCCAGGAGCGGGATGTCGCCGCTGGTCCAGCCCTGCCGGGGAGGGCGAGCCAGGGCTGCCTGCTGGTGCTCATCGAGCAGGTGACCCGCGGCCTCGGCGAGCCGGTCGCCGTCGGAGAGCAGCTCCTCCAGGAGCTCTTCCGGGCTCAGGTGTGGCCAGAGGTCCTCGAGCACGCCGGACACGGCCGCGTCCGCGGTCAGCTCGCGGAGCAGCCGTGGGGCCTCGTGCCGGCCGGCGAGGCCGGTCACCTCGGTGCCGGCGCCCTCCACCTTCGCCGGCAGGTGATCCTCACCCTTGGCCAGCGCGCGGTCCAGCCGGCCAAGCTCCTCCTCGAACCCCGAGTCGGTGGAGTCGTAGAGCTGCTGCTCGCGGGTGAGCACCAGCTCGACGATGTGGTCGAGCAGCTCGGCCCGGAAGGTGCGGCGGGCCACGTTGTGCGGGTAGTCCGTCTGCTGAGCGTGGCGGACCAGGCGGGTGAGCGCGGCCGGCGTGATGCGGTACTCGTCGCCCTGATAGGTGAACGTCACCTCCCCGGAGTGGGCGCCCTGGCGGGCCTGGACGGCGGCGGCCATCACCTGCGCCATCAGGGGCAGCGCCTTCACCGCGGCGGTCTCGGCATGCTCGCCGCGGGTGGCCTGCAGCCCTGGGACCAGGGAGTCCACGGTGGCCAGCACGGCGTGCGTCTCTCCGAGGGAGGGGAGCACGTCCTGGATGTACTCGAGGAAGGCCGGGCTGGGCCCGAGCACGAGCACGCCGCGCTCGGCGATCGTGGTGTGCGTGTACAGCAGGTAGGCGGTGCGGTGCAGCGCCACTGCGGTCTTGCCGGTGCCCGGCCCGCCCTGCACCACCAGCACGCCGTCGGCGGGGGAGCGGATGATGTCGTCCTGCTCGGCCTGGAGCGTGGCGACGATCTCGTGCATCCGCCCGGTGCGTTCCGCCGTCAGGGCCTCCATCAGGGCGGCCTCGCCGACGAACGACTGCGCGGTGGAGCCGGAACCGTCGAGGAGCTCGTCGTTCACCCCGACGACGGTGCGCCCCCGGGTGCGCAGGTGCCGGCGCCGTACGACGTCCGACCCGCTGCGGGCCGTGGCGGTGTAGAAATCAGCGGCGGCGGGGGCACGCCAGTCCACCAGCAGGGGCTCGAGGTCGGCCGAGCGTAGTCCCATCCGGCCGATGTAGGTGGCGGTGCCGTCGTGGCGGTCGAGCCGGCCGAAACACAAGGCGTGCTCGGCATGGTCGAGCATGGTGGCTCGTTCCTCGAGGCGCGCTACCTGGGCGTCCCGGTCCAGCAGGTCGGTGGGACCGTCGGCGTCGGAGCGGCGGGCTCGGGCGAGCTGGTCGGTGATCTCGGTGCGGAGCTCCTCCACTCTCCGGTAGAGCAGATCCAGGTACTGCTGCTCGGACTCGATCTCCTGCTGCACGCGCTCCCCTTTCGATCTGGCCAGCTACCCAACGATCGGTCGCCGCTGGATGTTCCCGTGGCTGAACCTGCATCTGCCTGACCCGATCGGTAGACTGGCACGCGGTGTGCCGGGAAGTCTGGTCGGCAGTGCCGCAGCGACCCTCCGGGCGCCCGACCCCTGTACAGGAGCCATATGCCGTCCACCAGCAATCCGTCACGCCGCGATCGCGCCCGTTCCTGGGTCACCCAGGAGACCACCGGGGGTTTCCTGCTCATCGGAGCAGCCGTGATCGCCCTGATCTGGGCGAACTCCCCGGTCCGGGAGTCCTACTTCTCGCTCACCGAGCTCGTGGTGGGGCCGAGTGCGATCCACCTGGACCTCTCGCTCGGCACCTGGGCGGCGGACGGGTTGCTCGCGATCTTCTTCTTCGTGGTGGGTGTGGAGCTCAAGCACGAATTCGTGGCCGGCAGCCTGCGCGACGTGAAACAGGCCGGCGTGCCGATGCTCGCCGCCGTGGGTGGGATGGCCGTTCCGGCGGCGATCTATGCCGCGGTGGTGGTGCTCGCCGGGGACCCGGGTGCGCTCAGCGGTTGGGCAATCCCCGCGGCCACCGATATCGCCTTCGCGCTCGCCGTGCTCGCCGTGTTCGGCCGCGGCCTGCCCTCTGCTTTGCGCACCTTCCTGCTCACCCTCGCCGTGGTGGACGACTTGCTCGCCATCATCGTGATCGCCGTCTTCTACACCGACGAACTGCACCTGCAGTACCTCGCCGTGGCGCTGGCTGCGGTGGCCGCCTTCGCCGTGCTGGTGCGGCTCAAGAAGATGCGCTGGTACCTGTTGCTGCCGCTGGCGCTGGTGGCTTGGGCGTTCATGCATGAGGCCGGCATCCACGCCACGATCGCCGGGGTGCTGCTCGGGCTGACCGTGCCGGCGATCATCCGGCACGGCGAGGCGCACACCCGCACCCATGAGCTCGAGCATCACATCAAGCCGATCTCGGCCGGGATCGCGCTGCCGGTCTTCGCGTTCTTCTCCGCTGGGGTCTCCGTGGTGGACGGCGGGGGTATCGGCACCATCCTCGGCCAGCCGGTGGTGCTGGCGATCGTGCTGGGCCTGATCGCCGGCAAGGTCGTCGGTGTGCTCGGCGTGACCTGGGTGGTCATCAAGATCACCCCGCTGCGACTTCCGGACCGGATCGGTGTGCGGGACCTGCTCCCGGTGGGGCTGCTCGCCGGTATCGGGTTCACCGTGGCGCTGCTCATCGCCGAACTCTCCTTCACCGACGCCGAGCACACCTCCGGGGCGAAGGCCGCGATCCTCGCCGCCTCGCTGCTGGCCGCCGTGCTCGCGGCGATCACGCTGCGCTGGGACGCGGGTGAGAAGCGCAGCCGCGACATGAACGAGGACGGTGTGCTCGACTCCGAGGGCACCGACATCGGTGACCCGGACGAGGAGACCGGACTCATTGACCCGGACCCGGGCCCGATCCCGACCGAGGGGCGCCGGCCGGACGCCACTGACTAACCTGCGGAACTATCGACGGCTCTCAGTATGCTCATGCCTCATCCGGCAGCAGTGTGCTGAGGGCCGTCGATAGTTCCGGCGTAGTGACCGAGGTCACCGCTGTTCTAGTTGGCACCTGACCGCCACAGGTCTACGTTGCCAGTCGTGCCCTCTGCCGGTCTTCCTCGCTCGCGCACGGGTGTCCGCCGCATCCTGCGGGCCATCCCGGTGCCCCAGCACCCCGCGAAAGTGCTGGCGCTCGGCTTTGCCGTCGCCATCGCCGTCGGCACCTTCCTGCTGACGCTCCCGATCGCGGTGGCCGACCCGGCCGCCGGTACCCCCACCTGGGAGCAGGCGCTGTTCACGGCGACCTCCGCGGTCTGCGTGACGGGGCTGATCGTGGTGGACACCCCCGTCTACTGGAGCGGCTTCGGGGAGGCGGTCATCGCCGTCCTGATCCAGATCGGCGGGCTCGGGATCATGACCGCCGCCACCGTGCTCGCCATCCTGATGGCCCGGCGGCTCGGGCTGCGCAGCCGGCTCGTGGCCAGCGCCTCGGTGCGCGCGGTCGGCATCGGGGACGTGCGCACCGTGGTGCTTGGTGTGGTGCGGATGAGCCTCGGCATCGAAGCGGTCGTTGCCGTCATCCTCACCACCCGGTTCTGGGTGAGCTACGAGATGGACGGCGCGAGCGCCGTCTGGAAGGGCGTGTTCACCGCCGTCTCGGCGTTCAACAATGCCGGCTTCGCCCTCGACAGCGACTCCCTGATGGGGTTTGCTACCGACCCGTGGGTGCTGGTGCCGGTGGCGCTGGCGGTGATCCTCGGAGGCCTCGGGTTCCCGGTGCTGTTCGAGCTGCGCCGGCAGTTCCGGCTCCCCGAGCAGTGGAGCATGCACACCAAGCTGGTGATCACCGGCACCGTGGCGCTGCTGCTGCTGGGCACCGTCACCCTCACAGCCCTGGAATGGAACAACCCAGGCACCCTCGGCGAATACGGCGTGGGGGAGAAGTTGCTGCTCGGCTTCTTCTCCGCCGTGATGACCCGTACCGCCGGCTTCAACGCCATCGACACCGGCGCGATGCATACCCAGGCGCTGTTCACCCAGGACATGCTGATGTTCATCGGAGGCGGACCGGCCGGCACCGCCGGCGGGGTGAAGGTGACCACGTTCCTGGTGCTGTTCTTCATCATCGTCACCGAGCTGCGCGGCGAGACCGCCGTGAACATCTTCGGCCGCCGGCTCTCCCGTGCGGTGCACCGGGAGGCGATCACCGTGGCGCTGCTCGCCGTCGCCGTGGTGGTGCTGGGCACCTGGATCCTGCTGATCGCCACGTCCTTCACCCTGGACCAGGTGTTGTTCGAAGTGGTCTCGGCGTTCGGCACGGTCGGCCTGTCCACCGGGATCACCGCTGACCTGCCTACCGGCGGCCATTTGCTCCTGGTGGGCATCATGTTCGTGGGGCGGCTCGGACCGATCACCGTCGGTTCCGCACTGGCACTCCGGACCCGCACGCTCATGTTCGAACTTCCCAAGGAAAGGCCGATCGTTGGCTGAGAACTCACGCGGGGGCGCTCCCCGCACGTCGTTGAGCCCGTCGGACTCCGTGGTCGTGGCCGGGCTCGGCCGCTTCGGCAGCGCACTGGCGATCGAGCTAGCGCAGGCCGGAGTGGACGTGCTCGGGATCGATACGGACGCGGAGATCGTCCAGGAGCTCAGCGGTGTGCTGACCCACGTGGTGCGCGCCGACTCCACCAAGAAGGACGTGCTCGAGCAACTCGCCGTACCGGAGTTCACCCATGCCGTGGTCGGCATCGGCAGCGACCTGGAGGCGTCCATCCTCACCGCCTCCTGGTTCGTGCGGTTCGATATCGGCAAGGTGTGGGCGAAGGCGATCACCGACCCGCACGGGCAGATCCTCGAGCAGATCGGGGTGCACCACGTGGTCTACCCGGAGTCGGACATGGGCCGGCGTGTGGCGCACCTGTTGCGTGGCTCGATCGCCGACTACCAGGACCTGGGCGGCGGGTTCGCCATGATCACGGCTACGGTGCCGCCGTCCTTCGTGGGCTCCTCGCTGGCAACGATCGGACTGCGCTCCAAGCACAACCTGAACGTGACCGCCGTCCGCAAGCGGGATGCCGGGTGGGCGCATGCCGACGGCGACACAGTGCTCGACTGGGGCGACACGGTGATCGTGGTCGGACCGGCGGAGAAGGCGGAACGCTTCATCGACATGGCGTGATTCCGAGCTGCCGCAGGGGTCGCGCGGGTCGCGCGGGTCGGGTATGGCGTGAGAATGGCGGCCTGTCCGACCCGCTCTGCTCGCATTCGAACGGGGTTCCGGCGCTCGAACGGGGTGCCGGGTGCCCGGAACCGCGTTCCCATGCCGAAATCGCGTTCCTACCGGGTGTGCAGGCTTCGCCGGTGCAGTTCCCGCACCTCGTCGGCCAGGTCAGGGTCAGGTCCATCCACGACGGCGTCCGGCACCACGTCCGTGATGGCCAGGGGCCGTACGGGGCCAGGTGTGAGGCCCCACTCGGCCTGCCAGGCGGTCAGCTGTGCGGAGCTGGTGGCGTAGACGATCCGGCCCAGCCCCACCCAGCCGTGCGCGGCGGAACACATCGGGCAGTGCTCGCCCGAGGTGTAGACGGTGGCAGTAGCGCGTTGGTCCGGGCGGAGATGCTGCGCCGCCCACCGGGCGATCGCGAACTCGGGGTGCTGCGTGTGGTCCCCGCCGGCCACATGGTTGTGGTCGGCGAACAGTTCGGTGCCGTCGGCGCCCACGAGCACGGACCCGAACGGCTCGTCCCCGTGCTCGAGCGCCTCGCGCGCCAGGTCGACACAGCGGCGCAGATGAGTGCGGTCCGTCTCGGTGATCACGAACGCCATGCTGCCACCGATCACCATGTGGGACCGATCGGCCGGTGTGACCATCGGGGCCCTGCGGTGAGAAGATCGAACCAGTGCCCCATCCGCCCTCGAGGAGGACCCAGACATGCCACTCCCGTACGACGATGCCCCGAAGTTCACCGCCTACGCCCACCCGGAGCGGCTGGTCACCACGTCCTGGCTGGCCGAGCACCTCGGCTCCGAGGACCTCGTAGTAGTCGAGTCCGACGAGGACGTGCTGCTCTACGACACCGGACATATCCCCGGTGCGGTGAAGATCGACTGGCACACCGACCTGAACGACCCGGTCACCCGTGACTACGTGGACGGTGAGGGGTTCGCCGCCCTGCTGTCCGCCAAGGGCATCACCCGCGACACCACGGTGGTGATCTACGGCGACAAGAACAACTGGTGGGCCGCCTACGCCCTCTGGGTGTTCACCCTGTTCGGGCACCCGGACGTGCGACTGCTCGACGGCGGTCGCGCCCTCTGGGTGGCCGAGAGCCGGGAGTTCACCAAGGAGGTGCCCAACCCGGAGCCGGCGGAGTACCCCGTGGTGGAGCGTGACGACGCCGGAGTGCGTGCCTTCAAGGAAGATGTGCTCGACTTCCTCGGCGGGCAGCTCGTGGACGTGCGCTCGCTGCCGGAGTACACCGGCGAGCGCACTCACATGCCCGACTACCCCGACGAGGGCAGCCTCCGCGGCGGACATATCCCCGGCGCTCAGTCCGTGCCGTGGGCCCGCGCTGCGAACGAGGACGGAACCTTCAAGTCCCGTGCCGAGCTCGAGGACATCTACCGGCAGGAGAAGGGCTTGAACGCCGACGAGCCGGTGATCGCGTACTGCCGGATCGGTGAGCGGTCCAGCCACACCTGGTTCGTGCTCTCCCACCTGCTGGGTTTCCCCGAGGTCCGCAATTACGACGGCTCCTGGACCGAGTGGGGCAACGCCGTGCGCGTGCCGATCATCCGCGGCGAGCAGCCCGGGGAGGTCTCTGCTCGATGACGGACGGGTCCCTTTCCCCGGCGCTCGCAGCGATCGTGGAGGACTTCAACGCCCTCGGCGAGCCGGACCGGCTGCAGCTGCTGCTGGAGTTCAGTGAAGGTCTGCCCGAGCTGCCGGAGCGGTACGCCGAGCACCCGGAGTTGCTGGAGCCGGTGCCGGAGTGCCAGTCGCCGATCTTCCTCATCACCGAGCTCGACGAGAGTGCGGGGACCGGCGGCGATGCGGTGGTGCGCCTGTTCTTCTCCGCTCCTGCGGAAGCGCCCACCACCCGGGGCTTTGCCGGCATCCTGCACGAAGGGCTCGACGGGCTCACCGCCGCCGAGGTGCTCGCCGTCCCGAACGACGTCTCCGACCGGCTCGGGCTCAGCCGAGCGATCACCCCGCTGCGTCTGCGCGGGATGGGTGGCATGCTCGGCAGGATCAAGCGGCAGGTGACTGAGAAGGCAGGCCTCTGAGGTCGCACCCCCGACCGCCCGTCGGTCAGTCGTTCTCGGACTCGTCGTACTCGATCGAGTGCACACCTGGCACGTCGGCGACGGCGGCGATCAGTGGCGAGACCGGCTCCCGGGTGGGTGAGCGGAGAGAGATGGTGGCCTGGATCTGCGTCGCCTGATCGGCCGTCGAGGTGCTTCGCGTGTTCGTCACGACCGCCTCGAAACCGTGGTCCGCGGCGACGCTCAACGTATGCCGAAGTGCGCCGGCGCCCTCCCGGTATCGGATCAGGACGGCATTCTCGCCAGGACTGCGCCGGACCCAACGGCCGAGCTTGGTCAGCACCCAGACCGCAATCAGGTAGAGCGCAGTGGCCAGGGCGGCGAGGACCGGTGCGCCGGCGCCGCAGGCCATCCCGATCGAGGCGGTCACCCAGATCGATGCCGCCGTGGTCAGCCCGGAGACGGAGTTGCGCCGCACGAAAATCACCCCGGCACCGAGGAAGCCGATGCCGGTGACGATCTGGGCAGCGATCCGGGATGGATCCACCACCACGTCCGGACCGGTCACTCCCTGGAAACCGTAGGCCGAGACCAGGGTGAACACGGCTGCTCCGAGCCCGACCAGGGTGTGGGTGCGTAGTCCCGCGCTCTTCAGGCGGCGCTGTCGTTCGAAGCCGATCGTGGCGGACAGGACGAATGCGATGCCCAGCAGTGTGAGTTCGGTGAGGGTCGATTCGCTCACCCAGACGATGTTCACGGGTACCTCCTTCGGTGGACCGATGGAAGAGGAACGTCATCTCGTCAGGGTTTCGTTCCCGCTGGAGCGACCGGATCGGGCAGGTCAGCTCAAGGACGCGCTGCTCCGGCGGATCAACTTCTCCTGGAGCGATTGCGCCACTCGGTCAGGGAGCAGCCGGGTGAGGACCGGGGGACGGTAGCTGATCGAGGTCTCCCGCCCTGCCATCGCAGCGATCGGGCGGATGCGACGGGCGCGGTCCCGCTCGTACCCTCGAAGGGCGGCCTCCAGGGCGGGGCCGCCGGTGGGCGCCGCACGCCGCAGCGCCTCGAGCAGGGCGTGCACGTCCTGCAGTGTCTGGTTCGCCCCCTGTCCCATGCTTGGCGGCATCGTGTGCGCGGCGTCGCCGAGCAACGTCAGCGTTCCGCGGCCCCACACCGGTGGTACCCGGTGGGTGTGGTGCGGGTACGGCTCGGCCATCCCTGGGGTGAGGGCCTCGAGGATGGTCGGTACTGGGTCGCCGTAGTCGGCGAACTGGTCCCGCAGTCGCTCCACTACCTCAGGAGCCGGTGCGTCCGGGCCCCAGCTGGTCTGGGCATGATCGACGTCGAACCACCAGAGCAGGCGGCCGTCGCCACAGGGCATCAGCCCGACGGCCCCGCTGCGGTCGATCATCATGCGGGTCTCGTGCGAGTCGCTGATCGTAGCCGGAACGCGGGTCACCCCCTGCCAGCTGATCCACTCGGTTGGGGTGCTCGGCACGACGCGCAGCCGGGACCGGTTTCCGTCCGCGCCCACGGCGACATCACTGAAGTACCGCTCGCCGGACGTGGTCGTCAGGGTCACACCGGCCACATCCACCTCGGCATCGGCGACGCTCGCGCTGAATCGGATCGTGCCGTCCGGGAGACCGGCGCTGAGGCGTTCGATCAGCTCGTCCCGTAGCACGGTCCGGGTCGGTGCACCCAGCCGATCCGAGATCGCGGCCACGTCCACCCGGGACAGCGACGCCCCACGACCGGTCGTGGCTTCCAGTACATCGATACGCCGGCCCAGGTCATCGATCGGGACGCCCAGCCGATTCAGCACGTCCGTACCGTTCGGCCACAACGTGAGGGCGGCACCACCGGACCGCCGCCGCGGGGCCTCCTCGAGCACGGTCACCTCGTGCCCGGCGTCCAGCAGGCCTCGTGCCAACGCCAGTCCGCCCACACCCGCACCGCTGATCGTCACGCGCATGCGCCCAGTATTCCCCCGCCGAACGCAACCCTGTGCGGCGTTCTCCGCGGAAAACGCCGCACAGAGTTGCGTTCGGCGGGGTGGGGGCCTGGCGTTGCGGCGGGGTGGGGAGTGGTCGGCCGGGGTGGAGGTTAGTGGTGGGGGTCAGTGGAGCCCGTGCCCCGCGATCATCGACGGGTCCGCCGACTCACCTGGCTCCACCACGACGAACTGGCCCATCAGCCCCTCGTCCTCGTGCCGGAGCAGGTGGCAGTGGTACATGTATGGCCACTGCGGGTCCGCGTAGTCCTCGAAGGTCATGATCAGCTCCACCGCACGCCCGGGCTCCAGGTACACGGTGTCCTTGCGACCTCCCAGCTCCGGCGGCGGCTCCGACCCGCCGACGCTGAGTACCTCGAACTGCACGTCGTGCACGTGGAAGTTGTGCGGCGACAGGTCGTCGTTGATCACGGTCCAGATCTCGGTGGTGCCCACCTCGACGGTCTCGTCGATGCGCGCCATGTCCATCTCTGCGCCGTTGATCTCCCGGTCTGAGAGCCGGAACTCCCGCCGCACCGTTGCGCTCGCGGCATCCAGTCCGAACGTGGCCAGCTCACCGGGTACCTCCGGCGAGGCCGACAGCTCCCCTTCCGCCACGATCCGCAGCACGTCGAAGGCGTCGTTCGCGCCGACGGCGAAGGGCACCACCACGTTGCCCAGCTCCGGTTCGAAGGAGTGCAGCATCACCTCCTCGCCAGGCTCCATCGCCAGCACCACCTCGGCTCGCTCGCCGGGGGAGAGGCGCACCTGCTCCAGCTCCACCGGCTGGCGCAACAGGCCGCCATCGGTGGCCACCAGGGTGACCGTACGGCCGGGCAGCCCGAGCGAGTAGGTGCGGGCGGTGGAGGCATTCAGCAACCGCAGTCGCACCCGCTCGGTACTGACCTGCAGCACTGGACCCACTACCCCGTTCACGGTGACGACGTCCCCTAGCAGCCCGACCTCGTTGCCGCCGTCGTCGATCACCAGCTCCCCGCCGTCGGAGAAGCTCTTGTCACCGATCACCACCGGGACGTCGTCCACCCCGTAGGTGTGCGGCAGCTGCTCCTCGACTGCCGCCTCCGCAGACCCGGGCGCCGGGTCCAGGTAGAACAGTCCGGCCAGCCCGCGGTAGACGTGCCGTTCCGTGGCCCCGTGCGGGTGCGGGTGGTACCAGAGCGTGCAGGGCGCCTGGTCGAGGAGCCATTCGGCCCGCCAGGTGTCACCGGGCTCGATCATCTGGTGCGGTCCGCCGTCCATGTCCGGCGGCAGGTGCATCCCGTGCCAGTGCGCGCTGGTCGACTCGTCCAGCTCGTTCGTCACCTCGACAGCCACCCGCTCGCCCACCGTCGCCCGCACGGTCGGGCCACCGTACGGTCCGTCGAAGCCCCAGGTGGACACGTCCTCGCCGGCGCGGAACTGGTGGGTGCCCGCCTGTGCGGTGATCCGGAGCACCCGTATCCCGTCGACGAGCTCCGACTCGGCCAGCGGCGGGATGGGTAGCGCCGCGTCGAACCGCTCGGGTTCACTCACCGCACTCGTGCTTGCCGTATTGCACCCGGCGAGGGTGATCGCCGCGGCACCCGCGCCGGTCACCGCGAGGAACGCGCGGCGGGAGAGCCCGGTCATCGGGTGCCTCCGGCCACGCCGCGGGCACGCTGCACGCCGGCCGCCACCAGCCCCGCGAGGGCTCCGAGCAGCGTCTGGCTCCCGACCATCTCCACGGCCACCAACGGCAGCGCGAATGCCGGCGCCCCACTCAGGCCCCCGCTCTCGGCGCCGAGCCCGGTCACCACCACGGACGCCACCAGGGTGATCACCCCGGCCGCCAGTCCGGTCAGGGTCAGGGTGGCGATCGGCCGGGCTACCCGGCCCAGCCCGACCACACCGATCCAGGCGCCACCGATGAGTGTGATCAGAAGCAGCGCGCGGGCCGGGTTGCCGATCGCATCGGCGAGGCCGGTCACGCTCGTCAATGGCCACAGCAACGTCAGGGCGGCGAGACCGAACACCAGCGGCCATGCGATGGGGGACGGGGTCCGGATGGACCGGGGCGAGCGGGGTACGTCTGGGGGTGATTCGTCATGGCTACGACGCTAGGAATCACGCGTCCTCGCCACATCCACCCCCTGTGGTCTCGTGCACTCGCCCCGTGCGGACAGGAGGTGTCGCTTGCAGGCGACACCGCACTCAGGGGACGTACCCCCTGCGGTGGATGTGCGCCGTCGGTGGCACTTCATACGCTGGAGCGGTGACCGACACTCCGCACCCCTTCGGTGTGAGCCCCCGCGTGCTCGACGCGCTGCTCGGCATCGGGGTGGCCCTCGGGGTGGCCCTGGTGATCGCCGCCGAGGCCGACAGCGATCCGGGCGGGCCGCCTGCCGCCTACCTGTTCGCCGTCGCGTTCGGCGCTCTGATGGTGTGGCGCCGGCGCGTGCCGCGCGTGGTCCTCACGCTGACCGTGCTGGGGATCTTCACCTACTACGCGCTCGGCTTCCCGCCGATCGGGATCGCCTGGCCGGCCGTGGCCGCGACGTACTCTGCCGCCGAACAGGGCCGCACCCGGACGGCGATCATCGCCGGCGCTGTGCTGGTGGCGGTGGCGGCGTTCTTCCGGATCGACGAGGGCCTCCCGACGGCGTATCTCATCTCCTACGAGATGTTCACCAACGTCGCCCTGCTCGCCGCCGCGATCGCGCTCGGGGTGAGTGTGCGCACCCGCCGGCAGGCCCGTGCGCAGCAGGCCCGCATCCTCGAGCTGACCACGGCCGAGCAGGAACGCCGTGCCGCTGCCCGCCTGCAGGACGAGCGCGTGCAGATCGCCCGCGACCTGCATGATTCGATCGGGCACAGCCTTTCCGTGGTGTCGATGAATGCCGGTGTCGCCGCAGAGGCGCTCGGCCGTGATCGCCCGACGGCGGAACGCGCCCTGGCGCAGATCCGTGAGTCCGCAGGCCAGACGTTGCGTGAGCTGCGCGCCACCGTGCGGCTGCTGCGCACCGCCCCGGACTCCAGCGAGCCGATCACAGCGCCTGGTCTCGCGGGTATCGCCCCGCTCCTGGAGGCCGCCCGGGGTGCCGGACTGCAGGTGGACGCGGACGTGCAGGTCCCCGAGGGGGCACTGTCCGGACCGATCGACGCGGCCGCCTTCCGCATCGTGCAGGAGTCCCTCACGAACGTGATCCGGCACTCCGGCGCCACTCACGTCACGGTTACTGCCGCACTCGAGGGCGCCAGCCTGGTGCTGGAGATCCGGGACGACGGCCGCGGGGCCCCCGCAGCACAGGGCAGCGATGGCGCACCTCAGGCGACCACCACCGACGGTGCCGGCGACTCGCGAACGCACGCTCCGCCGTCGGGAATCACCGGCATGCGCGAAAGGGCCACGCTGCTCGGCGGCACCCTCATGGCAGGGCGCACCGGGGACCAGGGTTTTGCCGTTAAGGCCGAGTTGCCTGGCAGGCTGCAGCCATGATCTCCCTGGCGCTCGTGGACGACTCCACCCTGGTGCGCACCGGTCTGCGCACCCTGGCCACCCACGACGGCGACATCGAGGTGGTCGCCGAGGCCGGCACCGGGCGGGCCGGGGTGGCCGAGGTGCGCCGCACCCGTCCGGACGTGGTGTTGATGGACCTGCGGATGCCCGAGATGGACGGCATCGAGGCCACTCAGGCGATCTGCGCGGACCCGGAGCTGGACCAGGTGCGGGTGCTGGTGCTGACCACCTTCGACGAGGACGCCGAGATCCTCGCCGCGGTCCGCGCCGGGGCCAGCGGGTACCTGCTCAAAGATGTCGCGCCCGAGGAGCTGCGCGAGGCGATCCGGACCGTGGCAGCGGGGGAGCGGGCACTGGGTTCGGCAGCCCTACGTGCGCTGGTGCAGGCGGTCAGCGAGCACCGAGCCGCCAACCCCGACGAGACGACGCTCGCCCGGCTCGCCGGCCTCACTGACCGGGAACGCGAGGTGCTGGCCTGCGTGGGGCGCGGGCAGTCGAACGACGAGATCGCCACCGCACTGTTCGTCAGTCCGGCCACCGCGCGCACCTACGTCAGCCGGCTACTCGCCAAGCTCGACGCCCGCGACCGATCCCAGCTCGTGGTGCTCGCCTACGAGACGCACCTGGTGCGCCCGGGGGAGCAGTGAGAAGCGTCAGCGCCCGTCCTTGATCTTGCCCAGGACCAGGCCCGCCACCAATCCGAGGGCCACGCCGATAGCGATCCCCACGGGAAGGTTGTCCATCGCGACCCCGAGCGCAGCGCCGACACCGATGCCGAGGGCGAGACCCACGCCCAGCCACTGGTTCGGGTCACCCTTCGGGTCCACAGGTTCCTGTTCGTCCTGCTCGCTGCCGCCCATGCGGGGACGCTATCAAGAGCCGTACGATCACCGGCATGAGCGACTGGCCGTGGGCGCATCAGTTCGCGCCGGAGAACCTCTACCTGAACACCGCCTCCGCAGGGCTCCCGCCACAGCGCACCGTGGCGGCCCTGCGCACGCACCTGGACCGGTGGAGCGCCGGTCGCGTCCAGGCGCCCGAGTTCGACGAGGTGGTGGATCGGTGCCGCGAGCTGTACGCCGCACTGGTGGGGCTCGATCCGGCCACGATCGCCGTGGGCAGTCAGGTCTCGGCGATGGTGGCACCGGTGGCGGACTGGGTGCCCGACGGCGCCGAAGTGCTGGTGGCCGCCGGCGAGTTCACCTCTGTCTCGTTCCCGTTCCTCGCCCAGTCCCATCGCGGCGTGCGGGTGCGGGAGGTGCCTCTGGCCGAACTCCCGACGGCGGTCGGTCCCGACACGGCGCTCGTCGCCGTGGCCGCCGTGCAGTCCGCCGACGGTGCTCTCGTTGACCTGCCCGCGCTACGTGCCGCGTGTCGGGCGCGCAGCGCCGAGATCCTGCTCGACCTCACCCAGTCTGCTGGGTGGCTGCCGGTGGACCTCGACGGTGTGGCGTTCACCGTCTCCGGCGGATACAAGTGGCTGCTGGCTCCCCGGGGCACCGGCTACCTGAGCGTCCGAGGGGATCTGACGGACGCCGTCGTGCCGGGGCAGGCCGGCTGGTACGCGGGTGAGGACCGCTGGTCGGCCATCTACGGCGGGCCGCTGCGCCTGGCGGCGGGCGCCCGCAGGTTCGACGTGTCCCCGGCGTGGCCGGCCTGGGTAGGAGCCGAACCCTCGCTGCAGCTGCTCACCGAGATCGGCCCGACGGCGTTGCACCAGCACGCGGTGGGCCTCGCCCGGAGGTTCACCTCGGCGCTGGGCGTGGCGCCCACCGATTCGGCGATCGTCTCGTTGGGCGTGGACGAGGCAGGCGTGGCGGCGCTCGCGGACGCGGGAGTCATCACCGCGGCCCGAGCGGGGAAGGTGCGATTCTCGTTCCACGTCCACAATGTCGAGACGGACGCCGACCGGACGGCCGAGCTGCTGGCCGGGCACGTGGTCTGACGCGGGCAGGTGACGACCTGGCCGACGTCATAGGCGGGTGCGATGATGACCGTTATGGACCCGGCGGTGACCCAGCTCCTCGATATCTCGGTCGAGGCGCTGCGTGCTGCCGGGGCGCAGTTCGGCTATCTCCATGGCAGCCATGCCACCGATCGTGCGCGGGCGGACTCGGACGTGGATGTGGCCGCATACTTCGGCCGTCGTGATGTGCTCGGCTCGGATCTGCTGCTCCCTGCTGGTGCGGACCTGCTGGTGCTGGACTCGGCACCGCTCGAGCTTGCCGGCAGAGTTGCCGCAACCGGGGTGCTGCTGTTCGAGGTAGATCCGGACCTGCGGGTCCGGTGGGAAGCCATGACGCGGAAGATCTACTTCGACGAGCGCCCGCGGTTTGAACGAGCCCATCGCGAGTTCATCGCGAGCGTGCGCCATGGCTGATCAGGTGCGTGTACAGCGCTTGTTGCGCCGGATCAGCGACGAGGTCACGGTCCTGGAGTGGGAGGCGCTCGCTGACGATGCGCGCCGTCAGGATGTGATGTGGCTGCGCGGTGTGAAGTACTCCTTCGTCACCGCCATCGAGTCCTGCATGGATGTGGCGCAGCACCTCTGTGCCGTCTCTGGGTGGGGGCCTCCGGCGGACAATGGTGACGCGGTTCGGCTCCTGGCGACGCACGGGGTGCTCGATGCCGAGTTGGCAGTGTCGGTCCGGCAGTCCGTCGGATTCCGGAACATCCTTGTGTACGAGTACGCCGATGTCGACGACGAGATCGTGATCCGGCGGTTGTCCTCGCTGGAGCCTCCTACCGCGTTCGTGGCACAGGTGGCCGGTTTCATCGCCGAGGACTGATCGCACTCCTCGACCGCCCGTTGACCATGGTCCCGCCCTAGGGTTGGGGGATGGAGCGGCCTCGCGAGGCACCGAGGCCCGTCGGCGGCGCCGCGGCGGGATCTGTGGCTGTGTTCGTTGTGGCCACTGCTGCGGGGGCGATCGCGCGCAGCGGTCTGGCGGGTAGCCCGGTCCCGGTTCCGGGGAGCCCCGGTGTGGCCGAGTACTTCGCTGCGCACCCGGTGCAGGTCCTGGTCTCCGGGGCCGCCGCCCTGGTGGCAGCGGCGGCGCTCGCCGTGCTCGGTGTGGCCTTCGCGATGGCCATGCCCCTGCCGGCCCGCACCCGGATTGCTCACTGGGGGGCCGTCGTCATGCTCGGCGTGGCGGGCGTGGGCGCGTTGGTGCTGGCGGTGCTCGGCTCGGTGCTCGCACCCGCAGGCGTGCAGGGGGTGTACACGCTCACGGCGCTTGCCGGTGGGGTTCTGCACGTGGCCACCCTCGGCCTGTACCTGGCCCTGCTCGCCCGTTCCTATGCGTGGAGCCCTGCGGTGCGAGTGCTCGGAGCGATCGCGGGATGGTTCGCGGTGGCGTGCCTGCTCACGATCGGGGTCCGTGAGCTCGCGGCGGTCACGGCGCTCGCGTGGGTCGCCTGCCTGCTCTGGCTGGTGGTGGCTGCCCACCAGGTGGCGTTCCGGCAGCGCTGACCCGCGCCGATGGTGAGGTCAGCCCTCGGCGCCGATGGCCTTCGCGAAGCAGCGCGAGTCCAGCTCGTCCTCGTACGGCGGGTAGTTGTCGATGATCCGATACCCCTCGGAGGTGTACAGACCGATCGCCTCCGGCTGTTGGATGCCGGTCTCGAGCACGAGCTGGCCGAGCTTGCGCTCCTGCGCTGCCGCTTCCAGGGCACGCAGGATCTCCTTACCGATGCCCCGGCGGCGGTGGTCCGGGTGCACGAACATCCGGTTCAGCTCGCCGGTGCCGGCGTCGAACGCCGGAGCTGGGTCGCGCAGCACACCGCAGGCCACTGCAGTACCGTCGTCGTCCCGTGCCAGGACGGCCACCGTGACGGTCTCGGCGTCCAGGTGGTTGTCGTGGTCCTGATCGTCGTAGCGGGAGTCCACTTCCGTCTCCTGGTCGCTGACCAGGCGCTGCAAGTCCGGGTCCGTCCAGTCGACGCGTTCCATGGCGACCATGGCACCTCCATGAGTGAGTGCGGGGCGGAAATTTACTCGTTCTTGGCACGCTTGGGAAGCAGAGCGCGAATCACACGGTATCCCACGGCGAGCGCGGCGGTCGTCCCGCCGACGAGCATGAGGGCCGTCCCGAGTCGTCTCTGCCAGTTCCCGGGTGGTACTCCCCGCTCGTCAGCGGGGTGTAGGCGAACCACGTATCGGGCGCCGTGCGAAACACGACGAATCCGACGATCGCCGCCGCGCAGCTCCCGACGACCCACCTTCCCGACCCCCGCATGGTCCGGAGTATTTCACCCCGGTGGCGTGGTCGGGGGAAGAATCGTGCAGCTCAGGCGGAGGCGGCCAGCGGGTGCCAGTGCTCGCGCCGGAGTGCGAACTGCCGGTACGTGGCTGGCTGCCCGTCGAACGCGCCGCTCGCCCCGGAGCCGGTCTCGACCATCCCGATGCGGGCCAGGATACGGACCGAGGCCGCGTTGGTGTCGTACGCCTCCGCCCACACCCGGTGCAGGCCGAGCACGTCGAAGCCGTGCGCCAGGCCTGCTGCTGCGGCGGCTGCCCCGAGCCCGCGTCCCCATCGGTCCTGCGGGCCCACCAGGAAGCCGAGCTCGCGAGTGTCCCCGTGACCGTGCAGGTCCACATACCCGCACAGCTCGCCCTCGTGCTCCACCCCGAGGCGGAGCAGGTCCTGCGGCGGGTCGGCGATCAGGTCACGCCAGAACGCGCGGTACTCGGCCACCGACCAGTCGGGAGACCACTCGGCCAACTCACGGAACCGCGTGTCGAGGGCCCAGGAGGAGAGCACCGCCACATCGGCATCGATCAACGGACGCAGGCGCACGCAGGGCGCCGGTTTGCCAGACATCGCAGGCCACCGTAGCGGGTGTACGGCTCCGCGCCCACCCGGCAACAGAGTGAGATGGTTCACGGCCCGATACTTTTCGGCGTCTGCGGGCGCACGGGCCCTGTCGCGCCAGTACAGTCGGTGCTGTGACTTCACACTATGACCTCGTTGTTCTCGGAGCAGGCCCCGGTGGGTACATCGCCGCGATTCGCGCAGCTCAGCAGGGGCTGAATGTCGCCGTCGTGGAGAAGCAGTACTGGGGTGGTGTCTGCTTGAACGTGGGCTGTATCCCCTCCAAGGCACTGCTGCGGAACGCTGAACTCGCGCACACGCTGAACCACGAGAAGGACAAGTACGGCATCACCGGCGATGCCTCGATGTCCTACGGGCCCACGCATGCCCGCAGCCGGCAGGTCTCGGCCGGCATCGTCAAGGGCGTGCACTTCCTGATGAAGAAGAACAAGATCACCGAGGTGGACGGCTGGGGCACGATCACCTCGCCCACCTCCATGTCGGTGGCCGCCGACGACGGCTCCACCACCGAACTCACCTTCGGCCACCTGATCATCGCCACCGGTGCCACCACGAAGAAGCTGCCCGGGGTGGAGCTGAGCAAGAACGTGGTGACCTACGAGGAACAGATCCTCGACGACGAGCTGCCCGGATCGGTGATCGTCGCCGGCTCCGGCGCCATCGGCGTGGAGTTCGCGTACGTGCTGAAGAACTTCGGCGTGGACGTCACCATCGTGGAATTCCTCGACCGGATGGTGCCCACCGAGGACCCGGAGATCTCCAAGGAGCTCGCCAAGCACTACAAGAAACTTGGTGTGACGGTGATGACCTCCACCAAGGTCGAGGCCGTGGAGGACACCGGTTCCGGCGTGAAGGTGACCGTGAGCCCGGCCAAGGGGGGCGACCAACAGGTGCTCGAGGCCGACCGGCTGCTCTCCGCGATCGGGTTCGCGCCGCGCCTGGAGGGCTACGGCCTGGAGAACATCGGCGTGGCCACCGAGCGCGGCGCCATCGTGGTGGATGCGCGCGGGCGCACGAACGTGGAGAACGTCTACGCCATCGGAGATGTCACCGGCAAGCTGATGCTCGCGCACACGGCCGAGGCGATGGGCGTGGTGGCCGCCGAGACCATCGGCGGCGCTGAGACGCAGGAGATCGAGTTCGACTTCATCCCGCGCGCCACCTACTGCCAGCCGCAGATCGCCTCCTTCGGCTACACCGAGGAGCAGGCGAAGGAGAAGGGCTACGACGTCAAGGTCGCGAAGTTCCCGTTCACCGCGAACGGCAAGGCGATGGGCCTGGGCGAGCCGGTCGGTTTCGTCAAGGTGGTGGCCGACGCGCAATACAACGAGATCATCGGCGCCCACCTGATCGGCCCGGACGTGACCGAGTTGCTCCCGGTGCTCAACCTCGCGCAGCGGTGGGACCTCACCGCGGACGAGGTCTCCCGGAACGTGTTCGCGCACCCGACCCTGGGTGAGGCCGTCAAGGAGGCCGTGCACGGGATCTCCGGGCACATGCTGAACCTGTAGCACCCAGCCACGCACTCAGGCCACGCCCGACGGCGGAGCTCACCTCCGCCGTCGGGCGTGGCCTTGTGTGTGTGGGCGTACCCGGTGTGAACGCGCACATCGCGGCACCTGAGATCTCGATTCGGCAACGGCCCGGATCGGGGAACTTTTGGCGCTGCCAAAAACTGCCTGCCGGGCTACCGTGCAGGGCAGCAGGTTGTCCTAGCCTGCGCAATCGGACGAAGGAGTCGACAGATGACGAAGTCTGTGCGCCAGAAGCTGGCGGTCACCAGTGTGGCCGCGACGGGGGCTTTACTCCTGGCCGGATGTTTGCAATCACCGGGGAGCGGGAGCGACCGTGGATCCGGCGCGGACAACGCTCAGACCGACGGCGATGGAGTGGTGACGATCCTCGGCGCCTTCGGCGGAGCGGAAGCCGAAGCGTTCAACGAATCGCTGGTGCAGTTCGAGGAGGACACCGGGATCGACGTGCAGTACAGCTCGGACCAGGACTTCACCAACACGGTCCGGGCTCGGGCCGGGTCCGGTCAGGCACCGGACATTGCAATCTTTCCGCAACCCGGTGGCCTGATCGAGCAGGCCGATGCCGGGAACGTCGAGCCGATCCACTTCTACTTGGACGTGCCCGCGCTGGAGGAGTCATTGGTGCCCGGCTTCCTGGACGCGTCCGAGGCGTCCAACGGGCTGCCCTACGGCGCGCCGATGCGGATGGCGGTGAAGTCGCTGGTCTGGTACCCGCAGGAGGCGTATGCCGACGGTGGGTACAACACCGAACCGGACACGCTGGAGGACCTGGCCGCGATCCAGGAGGAGATCAGCGCCGACGGCATGGCCCCGTGGTGCATGGGATGGAACTCCGACCAGGCCACCGGCTGGGTGGGTACGGACTGGATCGAGGAGTACATGCTCCGGCTGCACGGCCCCGAGGTGTACGACGAGTGGACGTCGCACGAGATTCCGTTCGACGACCCGCGCGTGGTGGAGGCGTTCGACGCCTACGGCGAGCTGGTGTTCGCCGAGGGCAACGTGCTCGGTGGCACCTCGAACGTGATCGCCACCCCGTTCAGCGAGGCCATCCTGCCGGCCTTCGAGGACCCGCCGGAGTGCCTGATGGAACGGCAGGGCAACTTCATCACCGGCTTCATGCCGTCGGACGTCCAGGAGAACCTGGACAACGAAGTCGGGCTGTTCGTCTTCCCGCGGGCAGGCTCCGGTGACTACACCGACCAGCCGATCCTCGGTGGCGGCGACCTGGCTGCGCTGATGAACGGCAACGACCCGGACTCGATCGAGGTGATGCGGTTCCTCACCTCACCCGAGTTCGGCGGTCCGTGGGCGCAGGCCGGCGGGTGGCTCTCGCCGCACGCCACCTTCGACGCGAGCCAGTACCCGGATGAGCTCACCCGGCGCACGGCGGAGATCGTGGCGGACGCGGACGTCTTCCGGTTCGACGGCAGCGACCTGATGCCGAACGCCGTCGGTGGTGGGACGTTCTGGACCGGCATGGTCGACTGGTTGAACGGCAAGCCGGCCGAGGAGGTCACCGCCGACATCGAGGCCAGCTGGCCGGCTGACGGGGAGGAGGACTCGTGACCGCCGCCACTGCGACGGCCGCCGAGTCGCCTCCGAAGAAAGTCGGCGGCGCACGCCCGCTGCGCCTCGTCGTCGGACTCGTCGGAGCCATCGTGGTGGCATGGGCGGCCGGGAACGTCTTCCTGGCGCTCGCGTACTACCCCGAGTGGTTCTTCGACAACCGGCTGTTGATGGCCGTCGTCGGCATGATTGCCGGTGTCGGCGGCGCGGCGTTGCTGTTCTACTGCGTGAACGTCTTCATCGAAGGGATGCCACAACGGCTCTCCGAGGGCGTGATCCCCTACATTTTTGTGCTTCCGTCCTTCGCCCTGCTGGGTCTGGTGCTCGTGTACCCGACCCTGCAGACGATCAACTACAGCTTCGCCAATCAGGACAGCACCGCATACGTCGGGTTCGACAACTACGTGGCGATCTTCGGCAGCAGCGAGTTCTGGCTCTCGATCACCAACAACGCGCTGTGGCTGATCGTGGTCCCGGCGCTCACCGTGGTGGTCGGCCTGGTCGTAGCACTGTTCGCGGACCGGCTCTCCGCCCAGGGCGAGAAGGTGGCCAAGGCCTTCATCTTCCTACCGATGGCGATCTCGTTCGTGGCGGCCTCGACGATCTGGGCGATCCAGATCTACGACGCCGATTCGGAGATCGGATTGTTGAATGCGATCGTCACCGGGCTGGGTGGGGAGGCGCAGAACTGGCTCCGCCTCGACACGCTCCGGCTGAACTCGTTCCTGATGATGGTGATCCTGATCTGGATGCAGGCCGGCTTCGCCATGATCCTGCTTTCCGGCGGGATCAAGGCCGTGCCGGAGGAGACCCTGGAAGCGGCCCGGATCGACGGAGCGAACGAGGTTCAGGTTTTCTTCCAGGTGATCATCCCGCAGATCAAGGGCACGATGATCACCGTCTTCATCACCGTGACGATCCTGGTGCTCAAGGTGTTCGACATCATCTATGTGCTCCTGAACGGGCAGGCGAGTTCGAACGTGATCGCCAACCTGTTCTTCCAGGAGCTGTTCACGTTCCAGCGGGCCGGGAACGCCTCGGCGATCGTGGTGGTGCTGCTGATCCTCGTCACCCCGATCCTGATCTACCAGGTCCGGCACTACCGGAAGGAGGCGGCCCGATGAGCACCAGCACCCAGGCAGCGCCCAAGCAGAAGCGTCAGCCCTCGATGATGAAGGACGGCCGGCCGCGGAGCTGGACCTCGATCATCGTGATGGTCGTCCTGGTGATTCTCTGGTCGATCCCCACTCTGGGCCTGGTGATCAACTCCCTGCGTAGCCGGGACGACATCATCACCAGCGGGTGGTGGACCGTGTTCGCCGACCCGTTCGGCCAAGGGTGGACCGGTGACAACTACATCGGGGTGTTCACCGGACCTGCCCAGATGGGCGTCGGCTTCATGAACTCGGTGGTGGCTGCGGTGCCGGCCACCATCCTGCCGATCATGTTCGCCGCCTTTGCCGCGTATGCGTTCACCTTCCTGAACTTCCGGTTCAAGGAGACCCTGTTCGTGATCATCGTCGGGGTCATGGTGGTGCCGATTCAGGTGGCCTTCCAGCCCATGCTCGATCTGCTCGGCCCGAACGGCATCGGGATCTCCGGTGAGTTCGTGGCCGTCTGGTTGCTGCACACCGGGTTCGGCATGCCGCTGTGCGTCTACACGCTGCGCAACTACATGTCCACGCTGCCCTACTCGGTGGTGGAGTCGGCGAAGATCGATGGCGCCAGCCACTACCAGACGTTCTGGTTGCTGGTGGCGCCGATGGCGATGCCGGCCATCGCGGCGTTCGCCACCCTGCAGTTCCTGTGGGTGTGGAACGACTTGCTCATCGCGAAGCTGTTCCTGGCGCCGTCGAACGCGACGATGATCGTGCAGCTGCAACAGCTGCTCGGTACGCAGGGCCAGGGTAAGGAACTCCTCTCGGCCGGTGCCTTCCTGTCGATGGCGCTACCGATCCTGGTGTTCTTCGGCCTGCAGCGCTTCTTCGTCCGGGGGCTCACCTCCGGCTCGGTGAAGGGCTGACCGAACTCACCCTCACCCGCCGGGCCGTCCACGCCCACCCACCGCCGGGTCACCTCCCCGCGGGGCCACCTCCCCGCGGGGCCGCCCACCCACCCGCCGAACGCAACCTTGTGCGGCGTCTGCCGCGATTTTCGCCGCACAAGGTTGCGTTCGGCGAATGGGGTGGGGCTGGTTCGGTGGGCTGGGCGGTGAGCCGGCAGGGGTGCTACGCATCGAACGCGGCGGTGTCGGCGTAGGCACGCATCGCCTCACGCACGTACTCGGCTCCGCTCCGATCACCGGCTGCAGCGCCGCCGTCACGCTCGTAGTTCTTCCCGAACCGTGGGTCGACCACATACATGTCGGCCAGGCCCAGGTAGTAGCCCTTCGTGACGGACATCATCGGGTGGGACAGCCAGCGGTGGTGCCGCTCGGCGATCGCCCGGACCTGCTCACCCGTCGGGTCGAGCCCGGCCTCGTGCGCGGCGATGAAGTCCGCGGCGATCTGCTGCTGCTCCGCCTGGAACCGGGCCTTCTCCTCGGCGGAGAGGGAGCGCCACCAGGCGTCGCCCTGCTGCCAAGCCTCGCGTCCCCATCGCTCCGTGACTTCGTCCTTGTACTGGGTGTGGTCGAAACCATCGAACATCTCGGATGCCATGAGATGTTCACCTCCTTCTCTCTTGGCCAATGTGGTGCGCACCGAAGCGATCCTGCGCTCCACCTGGCTGCGCTCGATCTCGAGAAGCTCCAGGTGGGTACGCAAGGCTTCGGCCTCGCTCTGGCCACCCGCCAGCACCTCGGCGATGGAGGCCAGGGAGAGCCCGAGCTCGCGCAGCAGCAGAATGCGCTGCAGCCGCACCAGCGCGTCGGTGTCGTAGTACCGGTACCCATTGGCACCGATCCTCGTCGGCGGGAGCAAGCCGATCTGGTCGTAGTGACGCAGCGTGCGGCTGGTCGTGCCGGTACTGCGGGTGATCTCGTGCATCGACCACTCGTCGATCTCCGTCATGACGGCCCTCCGTTTCCGAACATGACTCACTCTGAACGTTGACGTCACGTCAAAGTCAAGCCTTCTCCCGATTCAGCGCATGCCACCCTCGGCCACCCACCCACCGCGCCGAGCGCAACCCTGTGCGGGCCCACCCGCATCTTTCGCCGCACAAGGTTGCGTTCGGCGAGAGGGATAGGCCTGGTGCTCACTGGTGCTCACTAGGCGGATCATCGCGTCCCACGGGTGCCGGTGGCAGTAGCGTGGCCGGGTGCCGGAGCTGACTCTTCTCGCGTGGGCGTTGCTCGCGATCTCTGCAGTGCTCGTCGGCATCTCCAAGACGGCGCTGCCCGGGGCGAACACGATCTCCATCGCGATCTTCGCTGCCCTGCTGCCGGCGCGTGAGTCCACGGGCGCGTTGTTGCTACTGCTCATCGTGGCCGACATGTTCGCGATCTGGGCCTACCGCAAGCATGCCGACTGGACGGTGCTGCGACGGCTGGTGCCCACCGTGCTCGCCGGACTGCTGCTCGGCGCAGGCTTCCTCGCTGTTGCCGACGACGCGGGGGTGCGCCGGGTCATCGGCGTCATCCTTCTCCTGGTCATCGGGATCACGCTCTGGCGCCGCTGGGCGGCTCATCGCAGCACCCGTGGAGGCACGACCGTCGCCCCCACGACCACGGGCGCGCCGACATCCAGCTCCGAAGCGTCGACACCGACCCGCGGCGCACGCCGCGCCCAGGCCGCCATCTACGGCACCCTCGGCGGGTTCACCACGATGGTCGCCAATGCCGCCGGACCGGTGATGTCGATGTACTTCCTCGCCTCGCGGTTCTCCATGAAGACCTTCCTGGGCACCGCCGCCTGGTTCTTCGCCGTCGTGAACCTGGTCAAGCTCCCGTTCTCGATCGGCCTGGGACTCATCACCGGGCCCACCCTGCTGATGGACCTGGCTCTCGTGCCGGCGGTGGTGATCGGGGCGCTGGCCGGACGCTGGCTGGTGGCCCGGATGAACCAGGTGCTCTTCGAGCGGCTCGTCGTGGTGCTCACCATCGGTGGTGCCGTCTACCTGCTGCTCTGACCCGCCCGAGCGCGTCACTACCTGCTGCTCTGACCGCTTCCCACTGCCTGGACCCGAGCCCAGTTGCGCGCCCGTGTACCTCTGGGACGAGCCGTCCATGCTCGCACGCGCCATGATGGGGGCATGGGCACCGACGAGGACGCGAAGCTTCCCGAGGAGCGACGCACCCGGCTCCGTGCGCTGCTGATGTGGATGGTTGCCGGGGCGACCGTGCTCGCCACCCTGGCCGGCATTTATGCCGTGGCCATCGGTTTCCCGGTGGTCACCTCCACCACGGTCACCTCGGTCGCCACGGTGAATGACGATCACGGTCTGCTCGTGCGGTATGAGGTGGGGTCCTCGAGCTGCCACGACCCGTACGGGATCGAGGTCACCGAGACTGACGACGCGGTGCGCCTCGACGGACGCCGGGTGGACCCGACCGGCACCCGGGTGTTCGGGAAGGCATGTACCGACGACCTGTACTCGGTGGTCGAGACCGTCTGGCTGGACGACCCGCTCGAGGATCGCAGGATCGTGCTCCCCGACGGCACCGAACTCGAACCGGTCGACGTGCGCGTGGTGCTCGACCTTCCCGAGGACGACGGATGAGTCCAGAATGGGGGACCCGCCCCACCCCAGAGGGGCACCTCACACATCCGCCCTCCCGCGCGTCTACCTAGCGTGACACCCTTCGAAACCGTCGTCGCCGAGCACGGAGCCACCGTGCTCCGAGTCTGCCGTGCCGTGGCCGGGCCCGACCATGCAGACGATGCCTGGTCGGAGACCTTCCTCGCCGCGATGACCGCCTACCCGGACCTGCCGCCCGATGCGAACGTGCAGGCCTGGCTGGTCACCATCGCCCGACGCAAGGCCATCGACACCCATCGCGCCCGCACTCGATCACGGACCCACCCCACCGACCGGCTCCCCGAACGCCCCACCCGTGAGGGCCGGCCCGGTAGCTGGGAGCGGGACCTGTGGGAAGCCCTCGGCGACCTACCGGCCAAGCAGCAGAGCGCCGTCATCTATCACCACATCGCCGGCCTGCCACACACGGAGGTCGCGGCTCTGCTGGGCGGCACCCCGGCCGCCGCCCGGCGGGCGGCCTCGGACGGGATCGCACGACTACGCCGCACCTACGCCGAGGAGGCAGCCCGATGAGCCCGACCACCACCCCCGACCTGCCGGCCGATCTGGCCCACCTGGCCCCCGCCGTCGACGAGACCCGCCTGAGCGACCTGCACGACCGCCTTGCCCGTGACGCCGAGCAGCGCGGACTGCTGGACGTGGCCTACCGGACGGTGGACTCCGCCGTCGGACCCCTCCTGCTCGCTGCCACCGAGCGCGGTGTGGTGCGCGTGGCGTTCGCCTCCGAAGGGTTCGACGGCGTCCTGTCCGATCTGGCCGAGCGCGTCAGTTCCCGCGTGCTCGCCGCTCCCCGCCGCCTGGATGCCACGGCTCGCCAGATCGAGGAGTACTTCGGCCAGCGTCGCCGTCACTTCGACGTTCCCCTCGACCTCAGCCTGACCACCGGCTTCCGCCGCCGGGTGCTGGAGCAGCTGCCCACGATCGACTACGGCCGCACGGCCAGCTACGCCGAGATGGCGCGGGCAGCAGGGTCCGAACGCGCCGTGCGTGCGGTCGGCTCCGCGTGCGCCACCAACCCGGTGCCGCTCCTGCTGCCCTGCCACCGGGTGGTCCGCAGCGATGGCTCCCTGGGCGGCTACCGCGGCGGGATCCCCGCCAAGGAGGCGCTGCTCGCCCTCGAGCACGGGTGAGCGGTCATCCGTTGTCAGAGGTCGCGGCTAGCCTGACCCGCATGACCCTCACACTGGAGATGATCACGCTCGACACCACCGACCCCGGACCCCTGGCTGCCTGGTGGGCCGAGCAGGTCGGCGGATCGATCGTGGCGGAGAACGACGGTTGGTTCTACGTGGTGGAGATCCCTGGCGCCGGGTACCGCCTCGCGTTCCAGAAGGTCGATGACCCGACGCCGGGGAAGAACCGTCTCCACCTGGATCTGGCCGCGGCCGACCTGGATACCGAGGTCGAGCGCCTCGTCGGTGCCGGAGCCGAGCAGGTGGACACCCACGTGATGGGCGACTTCCGGTGGGTGGTGCTGGCCGACCCGCAGGGAAACCAGTTCTGCGTGGCGGGTGGGCACTGACCCGGGAAATCCTGAGCCGGTGAGTGTTGAGTCGGCCAGGTCACCGCACGACGGCGGTCCACCCCGTCCGTAGGACGTCCCACTCCTCCCGCAGCACACCCATCACGACGGCGTCATGAACCCCGCCGGACCATCGTCGCGCCTTGCGCATCCGCGCCTCCTCGACGAAGCCCAGACGGCGGGCCACGCCGAGCATGCCGCGGTTGCCTGAGTAGGTGGCCAGGTCCAGGCGGAGGGTATCCGTGGCGTCGAAGAGGTAGCTGGTCCACAGCGCCAGGGCCTCCGTGGCGAGCCCTCGACCCCAGTACGCCTCGTCCTGGATGGAGATGCCGAGGCGCCGCCAGTCCGTCACCTCGGACTCCCAGTACCAGTTCACCTGCCCGACGAGCACACCGTCGGTCTCGATGCCGAGGGTCACCCGTGGCTCGCTGGGGTCGCGAGCGATGGTGCGCTCGGCAGCCTGCGCCATCGATGCGGCGTCCGGAAGCCCGAAATAGGGGCCGTTGGTGCGGTGCCAGGGCCGGTCCGGGCGCAGCAGGTCGTGCACCCGCGGGAGGTCGTGGACGGTCCAGTCCCGCAGCTGTATTTTCGTGCCGACGATCCTCATCCGGGCAGCCTACGGATGCCACCCGTCCACGCGGTCCAGGATCGTGGCGGCCACCCGCTCGAAGGCCGCCAGATCCTCCGGGGCGACGGCGTCCACCACCAGCGCGCGTGCGTGCGCCACATGGCCAGGAGCGGCAGCCTCCACGCGCGCCAGACCGTCGTCGGTGAGCACGGCATGCGTGGCGCGACGGTCCTGCGGGCAGGGCGTCCGGCGAACCAGATTCTGCCGCTCCAGACGCCGCACCACGTGGGAGAGCCGGGAGAGCGACCCGTTCGTGAGGGCTGCCAGCTTGCTCATCTGCAGTTCATTGCCGTCCTGCTCGGCCAGCATCGCCAGCACCATGTACTCGAAGAAGTGCAGGTCCGAATCGCGCTCCAGCTGCGCGTCCAGTGCCCCGGGGAGGCGCACCAGGAGCCCGGTGAGCGCGAGCCACGCGTGCCGCTCGTCGTCGTTGAGCCACTGCGGGTCGCTCCCGCTTGCTCCCGCGTCGATCGTCATCTGTTGCCCTGCCTCGCCGTCTCGGTCATCGTGGCTCATCATCCTGCCGGAAGAACACCACGAGCAGTCGCATCACCAGAATCACCGACCCGGCGAGCAGAGCGGTGCCGAGCACGTGGAACAGCCCGACCTCGTCGGTGACCATCGGCCCCGGCGCCACCAGGTAGAGCACCGTGGCCATCAGCCCGGCCGTGGCAGCCAGGATCGTGAGGAGACCTTGGTGCCACAGGCGCATCACGAAACGACGATCGGCGGGATCGGCGAGCACCCGCGTGTGCACCTGCAACCGGCCGTGCTCGGCCGCATCCGCGATCCGCTCCATCCGGCGGGGCAGACGCCGCAGCACCGGCAGCAGTGTGACCAGCTCGGACTCCACGGTCCGGCGCAGCTCCTTCGGCTGCAGGCTCGACTCCAGGCGTGCCCGGCTCGCCTCCCGAGCGCCACGAACCAGGTCGAAACCGGGGTCGATCACAGCGAGCGTGCCGTCCAGCGTCGCCAGGGCGCGGAACGCTGCGGCCAACTGTGGCGGGATGCCCAAGCGGTGCCGAGCCACCAGGCGGAACAATTCGGCCACGGCACCCGCCACGTTCGAGCTGCCGCCGCCCTCGGAGTCGGTGAACCGGAGCAGGATCTCGCCGAGCTCTTGCTCCAACGTGCGTTCGTCCACGCGGTTCGGGCGATCGACTGCTTCGAGCAAGGCGTCCGAAGCGGCCAGGGAGTCGCCGGTACCGAGCGCGGCCAGCAGGCGGGTCAGGCTGGACCGCGACTGAGATCCGAGGCGGCCCACGGACCCCAGGTCCAGCATTGCCAGCGCGCCCCGCCTGCCGGTGTCGTCTGTGCCGTGCGCGCTGTCGACGAGCACGTTCCCCGGGTGCAGGTCCACATGGAACACCCCGTGCCGGGTGACCTGATCGAGCACCACCCGCAGCAGCTCGGTCGCCAGCTCGGCGCGCCGCTGCGCACCCAGTTCGGCCAGTACCGGCTGGGCGTCCCCGAGCGGCACGCCATCCAACCGGTCCATCACGAGCAGCCGAGCCGTGCATGTGCCCTGCCACACCCGCGGCACGCGGATGTCCTGGGCTCCGGAAGCCTCCAGGCCGGAGGCGATGGTGGCCAGATTGTCGCGCTCGATCCGGAAATCGAGCTCCTCTCCCAGCGCTGCGGCGAAACCGCGGACCAGGTCGCTGAGGCCGAGATCGGCAGCCCAGGTGGTGCGGGCGGTGAGGGTGCCGGCGAACCGCTCCAGGATGTCCAGGTCCCGGGAGACCTGCGCCGTGATCCCGGGGCGCTGCACCTTCAGGACCACGCGATCGCCGTCGGGCGTGGTAGCCGTGTGGACCTGCGCGATCGACGCCGCTGCCAACGGCTCCCGGTCGATCGTGGCGAACACGGCCTCCGGCGGTGCGCCCAGCTCGGCGGTGATCACCCGCTCCACCACCGGCCAGTCCAGGGCGGACGCGTCGTCCTGCAAGCGAGTGAGCTCGGCGATGAACTCCGCCGGCAGCAGGTCTCTGCGGGTGGAGAGCTGCTGTCCGAGCTTGACGAAGGTGACGCCGCCGTCCTCCAACGCACGTCGCAGCGAGCGTGCCAGCGCGCGCCGCTCCTCCGGGGTGCGCACGCCTCGGTGCGAGCTGCCACGCAGGAACCGGACCAGACCGTGCCGGACCACCACACGCAGCAGCTTCAGGTAACGCCCGCTGCGGCGCACCCGGCCGCGCAGCGAGCGCCACGCCGTCACCGGGCCTGGAAGCGACCCGTCCGGGATCAGCATCTCGATCGTGGCGAGTGCGAACATCGCCATGATCAGGGCGAATGCCGCGGTCAGGGTGGCGTACAGCGTGAGGGTGAGCAGGTCGGCCTCCGTGGCCGGTGGCTGCAGCAGCGCCCCCAGCAGCGCCGGGCCCGCGGTCGCCCCGATCAGCGCCGCGACCACCGTGCGCAGCAGACTCAGCCGCACGCCCATCACCCGGCGCACGAACAGCGCGAACAGCAGCACCGAGATCGCCACCGACCACAGCGTCAACTGGGCCCCCAGAAAGTCGACCATAGGGCCATCCTCCCCTACGCCTCGACCTGTCGGGAGATCGAGGTGAGCCGATTGCTCGGCGCCTGCCCCACTCCGGTCAGCGGAACGCCTCCGGCGTCAGGTCGCTCTCGTCCAGGAGCCGCCGCAACGTGGGGGTGGCCAGTGCCCGGTAGGACGCCTCCACCAGCTCGAACACCTCGGGCCAGTCCACCTCCTCGGCGGCAGTGCCGTCATGCGCGAGGTCCCAGCCGATCCACCCGGCCGGACCGTAGTAGGCAGGGACGAAGCTGCGCGGATCCTGCTCCAGGGCGAGCCGTTCAGCATCGTCGGGCAACAGCAGGAGCGAGTGGTCGTACATGATGCGCTCGCGGGCGTTGCCCTTGGTGCCGCCGCCGTACACGGTGAACACCTTCGTGGCCCGGAACGTGGGCCGCCCGTGGCTCTCCTTCTCTTGCGCCTGCGGGAACGCCAGGCACAGGTGACGTACCCGTGCGAGGTACGGGTCGCCGTCATCGAACATGCGTGGATGGATCATCGTCGCCTCCCGAAGACACTCTGTCATCGGCCGCCGACAGCGGCGCCGGCCGGGTCACCGTCGATACCGTGGCACCGCTGGCGTCGCCGACCCGCAGTGCCTGGGTGAGCGTGCTCACCTCCCCGCGCAGGGCGGCCAGCTCGGCCCGCAACTGCCCGAGCTCCTCCGCAGGCACCAGCACCCCCTCGTCGAACGGGTCGTCAGGCAGGTCCTCCGGCGACGCTGCCACCGCGGCCCCGTCCTCATCGGTCTCCGCTGCGGGTGGCTTCAGGTGCTGCATGGAGTCCACGATCACCGCGATGAACAGGTTCAGCACGGCGAAGGCGCTGATCAGCACGAACGGGACGAAGAACATCCAGGCCCACGGGTGCGCGGTCATGATCGGCAGCACCAGCGCCGACCAGCTGTCCAAAGTCATGATCTGGAACAGGCTGAACAGCGAAGCCCACAGGGTGCCGAACCGTTCCGGGTCCGTGTCCGCGAAGAGCATGGTGGCCATCACTGCGCTCACGTAGAACAACAGGCCCAGCAGGGCACCGATGGAGAGCATCCCGGGCACGGCCGCCATCAGAGCGCCCACCACCTGGCGCAGCCGCGGCACCGCGGAGATGAGCCGCAGCACGCGGAGCACCCGCAAGGCACGCAGCACCGCGAACCCGCCGCTACCGGGAACCAGTGCCACCACCACCACGAGCAGGTCGAACACGTTCCAGGAACTACGGAAGAAGCGCAGGCCGTTGGCGTACAGCTTCAGGCTCAGCTCCACCACGAACACGATCAGGCACGCCAGGTCGATGGCGTGCAGCACCCGCGCCGGTGCATTCTCGAACGTCTCCAGGCCGAGGGTGATCGCATTGACGACGATCACGGCCACCACGATCCGCTGCACCGGCCGGGACTCCACCCAGGCGGCGAGGCGGAGGCGGTGAGCCGAAGGCGGTGCGGACGGCGCGTTCATCTAGATGGATCCCCTCATCCCAACGTGGCAGACGCCCTATTGTCACCGATGCCGGTTACCGTGGGACACATGGCACGTACGCTCACAGAGCGGGCGCACGCGGCCGTCGAGGTCGTCCATGAGAACCCGATCCGCTTCTGGGATCACGTGTTCTTCTTCCTGGGCACGGTGGCCTGCGGCTGGCTCGCGTTCCTGCTCGTCCACCAGCTCCTCACCGAGGGCTGGCGTCACCTGTGGGCATTCTTCCCGTTCTGGGCGATCGTGACCTACCTGCTGCTCCCACGGCTGCACCGGTTGCTCACGCGCGTGTATGTGCCGAACTACTTCATCGGCAGGTCCCGCACCCGTGAGGGACTGCTCGGAGACCCGGTCAACCTGGGCGTGCGCGGGAGCGAGGCGCAGATCCATGCGGCCATGCTCCGAGCCGGCTGGCACCGCGCCGACGAGATGAACCTCGAGTCCAGCCGCCGGATGATCGTGTCCACCCTGCTGCGGCGCAGCTATCCGGACGCCCCGGTGAGTCCACTGTTCCTGTTCGGCCGGCGCCAGCAGTTCACCTACCAGCAGGAGGTGGAGGGCAACCCGGCGAAACGGCACCACGTCCGGTTCTGGCCGTGCCCGACCGGTTGGCGTCTGCCCGGAGGCAAGAAGGTCGACTGGCTCGCTGCCGGTACCTACGACCGAGCGGTCGGACTCTCGCACTTCACCCTGCAGATCACCCACCGGATCGATGCCGAGATCGATGCCGAGCGCGATCACATCCTGGCCACACTCACCGACCCTGACGCCGGGAACCGGGACATCGCGGTGAAGCACCTGCGCAACTTCTCCACCGGGTACCACCATCGCAACGGCGGGGGAGACGCGATCCGCACCGATGGCGACCTGCCGATCGTGGACCTGCGGGCGACCCCCGGTCCGAAGGGTGCGGTGACTGAGCAGATCGAGCGCGATGACGCCGAAGCGCACCAGCGGCGTGCCATCCCACTCACGGTGGCGTTCGGGATGCTGCTCATGGTGCTGCGGGTGGTGACCGGGGTGCTCGGACTAGCCTGGCTGGTCGGTCTCGCGCCGGAACGGGTCGACGAGCTGGGGATCGTCATCCCGCTGATGCAGGTCGGCGTGTCTCCCGAGGCGGTCTACCTGGCGCTGCGCTCTGTCTTGATGGCGTATCTGCTCGCCTACCTGGTGCTCGCCGGCTTCCTCTACCGGCGCGCGAACTGGGCGCGGATGGCCACCCTCATGCTGGGTGCGATCGGCGTTCTCACCTACGCGGTGCTGTGGATCGTCGGTGCACCGGAGGCGGCGCTGGCCAGTCAGCTGCTCGGCACGGCCGTGGAGATCCTGGTGCTGCTGGCGCTCTCCGGGGAGACGGCGCGCGTCTTCACCAGGGGACAGTCCGCCGAAGGGGCCGTGCACTGACCGACCCGCAGGTCAACCCAGGATGATCCAGAGGGCGATCACGATCGCCAGCACGGTCAGGGCGGCCAGAGCCCCGGGCAGGCGGGAGCCGGTGCTGGCGGAGAGCCCCGACGGCGCAGGCTCGCCCGTGCGCGTGCCCTCACCGGAGGAGGTGTCCGAGTTGCCCGACGGCGCAGCCTCCGTGGCCTGGTCGTCGTGCGGTGCCGCCTCGGTGCTGTCCCGGTGGTCACTTTCCGAGGCGGCCGGTTCGTCCGTCGCGGTCTCGTCCGGATCGCTCGTGTGGTCGGTCTTGTCAGTGGCACCGATCCCGGCGATCCCGGCCATCGGAGCGGTCGCGTCCAACGGCATGTCCGGCAAGGTCGCGCGCAGCGCGGCGGCTGCCTCGGCCGACAGGCCGATGGCCTCCCCAGCAGCCCCCACCACCTGGTTCTCCTGACCGGGGAGGCGAACTCCGCCGTCGGGAGTTGAGGAATCCGTGGCCCGGGCATCGGCCTCCAGATCGGCAACGAGCACAGTGACGTTGTCCCGGGTGCCCACGGCAAGGGCGGCCTCCACCAGTGCGTGGGCCGCTTCCTCGCGATCCGGCACGCTGAGCAGCTCGCCGATGTGCTCGGCGGAGAGGTAGTCGGAGAGGCCGTCCGAGCACAGGAGCAGCCGGTCCCCGGCCTGCAGCTCGACGTCGATGATGTCGAGGTCCGCACCGGCGGGCTGGTCGTCCAGGGACTTCAGCAGCATCGACCGGTACGGGTGAGTACGGGCCCGCTCCGGGGTGAGCTGTCCGGTGTCGATCAGGCGCTGCACATGCGTGTGGTCGGTGGTGACCTGGTACAGGGAGCCATCCCGCAGGGCGTACACCCGGGAGTCGCCGATGTGACCGACGGTCACCTGATCGCCGTCGCACGCCACGACAAGCAGCGTGGTGCCCATCGACTCCAGCATCGGGTCGGCCTCGGACATGGTGTGCAGGGCGCGGCGGGTCCGTCGACCGGCGGCGAGGATGGTCTCGGCGGCGGGCGCGTCGCCGGTGCCCAACCCGGCGAAGACGCGCATCGCCACGGCGGAGGCCACCTCACCGGCTGCGTGACCGCCCATCCCGTCCGCGAGCACGAGCAACCGGTCACTGCCGAAGGCCGAGTCCTCGTTGTTGGTGCGGACGGTTCCGAGGTGCGTGCTCAAGGCGTAGCGGAACCTCACCGCCATCGTGCACCGCCTCTGAGATCGAGTCCGTCGTCATCTCCGCTTGCGCGGTCCACCTTACCGCTCACAACATGTCTCGACGCTGCAGATACCGCAGCGCCCACCAGCCCAGCGGAACGCGGATCCAGAACGTCAGGACCCGGAACAGCACAGCCGCTGAGGCCGCTGCGGCAGTCGCGATACCGGCGGTGCGCAGACCGGTGGAGAGTGCGAACTCGACGGTACCGATGCCGCCCGGGGTGGGGATCGCGGAACCGACCGCAGTACCGGTGAGGAACACGATCGCCAGCGACGTCAGCGGCAGGGACTGCCCGAATGCGGCGAGCGCTGCGCCGAATGCGGCCAGGAAGCCCATCGTCATGATCAGGTTGCCTCCGATCGCCATCGCGATCCGGTGCGGTTGCCCGATCACCCAGACCAACCGTGGCCACACCTGCTGCAGTGTCGGCTTGGTCTTCGCGATCACCCATCGGCGCAACGAGCCGATGGCGAACACGGCGCCGGCCAGCACCAGGATCACACCGAGCACCACCAGCACTGCTCCGGACGGGAGTTGCTGCAGGGCGCTGGAACTGCCCGTGAGCAGGGCGATGGCGAGCAGCAGCAGCACCGTGGTGACGAACTGGGAGACCTGCAGCAACGCCACCGTGGCCAGGGCCACCGGGGTCTGCACCCCGCGCTTCTGCATGAAGCGCAGGTTCAGCGCCGCAGGCCCCACGCCGGCAGGAGCCACCAGGGTGATCACCGAGGCTGCCACCTGGACCAGGATGGTGCGCCACAGGCCGAGCCGGTCGGGCGAGAGTGCCACCAGTCCCATCGCCGAGCCCAGGTAGGTGAGCAGACCGAGACCGAAGGCGACGATCATCCACGCCGGGTTGGCGTCGGCCACCACGTCGGCGATCTGCTCGAAGTTCAGCGTCGTGAGCACCACCCACCCGGCCACCACCGCCACGGTGAGCGTGATCACGGTCCGGGCGGTGAAGCGGGCCAGCTGGATCGGCTGCACCTCGCCGGTGGTGGGGATGAACTCCACCAGGTGGGCGCGCAGCTCGGCCATCTGCTCCTTCGCAGCGCGAGCCTCCGCGCGGGTCTGTGCCGGCAACGCGATCGGCTGCAGCAACGGGGCGATCTCACCCAGGCGGGTGATCGAGAGGGCCCGTGAGGCGGCGGCCACCGCTCGCCGCGCGCCCACCCGGAGGGTGAACAGGGTGAGCAGCTGGGCGAGGTCCACCCGTCGCGCCAGCGAGCCGGAGGCGATCTCGCCCTCTTCCCACCCGTTCAGCCACACCTCACCGGCGTTCTCCCCGCTGGTGACCACGTGAACGGTGTCGGCGGAGATGTTGCGGTGCGCCAGGCCGGCGCGGTGCGCCCGCCCGAGCTGCTCCCAGGCGTTCAACATCACCTCATCGGTGATGACGTCGGTGTCCACGTCGGAGAGCTGGCGGGCGCCCGGCACGTGCTCACCGAGCAGCAGCACCGAGGCGCCGGCCTCGGCGATCCCCTGCAGGCGGGGGCAGTTCACGCCTGCTGCCGCGGCCGCGTAGTACATCAAGGAGGCACGCTCAGCGGACTGGCGCAGCGAGACGGTGGCGCGACGATCCAGTCCCCGGCGGGCGAGGGTGGCGATCACGGCGTTCATCCAGCCGATCACCTGCCGGTCGGCGTCCAGCACGACCGCGTCCCATCGCACGCCTGAGGTGTCGGTGACGGCGTAGACCCGGTTCGCGCCCTCGCGCTCGGTGGCGACGGTGGCCGAGTCCTGGACATGGTCGGGCACGACGGGTGGATCGTTCGCCGTACCGGGGGCAACCGTGCCGGAGAGTGGCGTCGCTGCCGCCGGCTCCACGGGAGCTGCGGTGCCGTCCGAGTCTGCTGGGTTGGCCGTCTCGGACTCGCGAGCGGCCGCCTCGGCTGCTGCGACTCGGGCGGCGGCCGCGCGATTGGCCGTGAGCGCCTCGGGGACGTAGCCGATCGGGGTGGCGATGGTGACCGTCTCCCGCGGCAGCGCGGCCGAATCCGTGGTGTCGCCGATCCGGATCACACTCACGGCGTCCACCCCGGCTCGGCGGATCCCTTCCACCAGGGTGTGCCCATGGGCACGCTCGCTGCGCACCCCGGAGGCGTAGCGCATGCCGAGCCCGACCGCGCGGCCCAGGAGCACCGAGACCAGGGCACCCACCAGCGTCGACTCACCGGCGATGACCGAGACCACCAGCACGATCCACAGCAGGTTCCAGGAGATCGCCACCAGACGCCGTCGGGACCGCGTTCCGATCGCGGTGAGGAAGGCGGCCAGGCCGGCCACCATCGGCGTCACCGTCATCACCCACTCGCCTGAGTCGAACAGGCGCAGCGCCCTCAGCACCTCCTCGGGTGCGTACGACTCCAGCAGCCAGCTGGCCCCCGCCGTCGCCAGCACTGCCGCGAACGCGGCAGCGAGCGCGTCCAGGATGTTGCGGGGCTGGCGGCGAACGATCTGGTTCACGATCACCACCATCGGCAGGATCAGGGTGAGGAAGCCCTCGATCGCGTTCACCGGCACCAGCAGGACGTTGCGCACCACCTGGGAGAACACCGATTGCACGTCCCGGGTGACGCCGGTGGTGGTGCCGTAGGCGTACACGGAGAGCGCGAGCACCACCACGATCGTGGCGAGCGTGGCGAGCATCAGCACCAGGTCCACCGGTCGGCGCACCCGGGTGAGTGGCACATCCAGCAGCGAGACCGAGCGCACCGGGCCGTGGGGCGGCGCCGGCGTGTCAGAGGTCTGGCCAGCCATGGTCTCGATGGTAGGTGAGGGGTGCGTCACTCCCTGGCTCATTTCCGCTCCCCGGGCCGTGGTGTGCTGTGTGACGGGCCTCACCATCCCTGGTCGCTTGTCTGACACAGCGTCGGCAGATGAACCATCGCCGGTGGTATGTCGATCATCCGAAGGTGGGTCAGGCGGCGTCCTCAGATGTGGCCCTCAGACGTCCACGCCGAGCGCCATCAGCCACTCCTCCGGCAGGTACTGATAGCCCACGAAGGCGGCCACGTCGAGCGCGGTATGGGCCACCACCAGCGGCATCACCCGCCGTCGGCCGAACCGGGAGAGGTAGAACAGCGCGAAGATCACCCCCATGATCGCGTTCGCAGCGAACGGACCCCAGCCCTGATAGAGGTGATAGGCGCCGCGCAGGAGCGCCGAGGCGGCCACGATCGCAGGGATCCCCCAGCGCTTCTCGCCGAGGCGTTCGATCAGGTAGCCGACCACGATCACCTCCTCCACGAGGGCGTTCTTCAGCGCGGCCAGGAGCAGCACCGGCACCGTCCACCAGTACGGGTCGAGCCCGGAGGCCTGCACGGCCACGGTGATCCCGAGGGCGCGGCCGGCCAGGTACAGCCCGAGCCCGGGGATCCCGATCAGGGCGCCGAGCCCGAGTCCCCAGCCGAGATCGCGGACCGGACGGCGCAGGTCGAGCCCGATCCGCCGGAACGCGCTGCGGCCGGAATCGCTGAGCAGGTACAGCACCAGGGCCACCGGGACCAGCGCGAACGACACCGAGAGCACCTGGTAGGTGAGGTCCAGGTACGGCCGTGGCGACTGGGAGGTGTTCAGCGCCGTGGTCTGCTCACCGAGCGGGCCGCGAGTGAGGGCGGCGATGATGGCCACCACGGCGTAGACGGCGGACTTGCCCAGGCTGAGGCCGAGCACGATCCAGATCTCGGCGGTCAGCCTCCGGGACCACGCCCGGGCGCTCGGCGCGGGGGCCTGTGCAATGTCCATGCCCCTAGTGTGGCGCGGTCGAGCTCGAGTGGGGCGCGTCCCTGCCGGCCTGGACCGCTCCCCCTCCCACCGGGGGTGAGGTTGACGTCGGTGATGCGCCGATAACCGACGTCAACCTCACCCCCGGCGAGCATGCTGTCGGTGTTCACGGATGATTCACGACGGCGGGGGGCCGGTGCTTGCGCAACCAGGCCTCGGTCTGCGCGACGTGAGCGGCCGCAGCGGCGGAGGCCGCGAGGGGGTCCCTGGTCCGCAGGCCGTGCCAGATCGCGCGGTGCCCGGCGTCGGAGAGTTGTTTCACCGCGGCACCGTCCTCGGTGGTGAACAGGCGGTAGGCACGAGAGCGGGACCGCAGCACCGCCACCATCGCAGCGAAGGCCGCGTTCGCGCCGACCTCCACGATGCGCATGTGGAACTCGTGATCGAGGCGGGACTGTTCCGCGTCGTCGGTGGTGGCCTCGAGCTGGTCGAGCAGCCCGCCGAGCTCGGCCAGCGTGGCATCGTCGATCCGCGCCGCCGCCAGTGACGCCGCGTGCGACTCGAGGGCTCGGCGTAGCTCGGTCAGTTCCAGGAGCGAGTCCAGCGGCAGCAGCCCCACGGTGAGCGAGAGGTTGTCCAGGATCGGGGCGGCGCGCAGATCGCCGACGTAGGTGCCCGAGCCGTGCCGGGTGTCGAGCACCCCGAGCGCGGAGAGCATCCGGATCGCCTCGCGGAGCGACCCGCGGGAGACCCCGAACCGCTCGCAGAGCTCGGACTCGCTGGGCAGGCGTTCCTGCGGCTGCAGGTCCCCGCCGGCGATCAGCGTCCGGAGCCCGTCCAGTGCCGTCTCGAGTGCACGCATACGGTGCCCCTTCCTCTTTCGTTCACCCCAGGATGCCATGAGAGTTGTTCGACAACTGATGCGAAAAGTGGTGTGATGACCCGGATCGATGGGCCACTACAGCGATAGTCATCGGACAACATGAGGGTCGGGAGACGAGTGATGCAGCAGTCGGTGCGCCAGGCGGGCGTCGCCGCCGTGCGCCTGCGCCACCATGATCGGGCGCGGGATGCCTGGCCGCTCGACCCGGCCGTGGTGCACCTCAACCACGGCTCGTTCGGTGCGGTCCCCAGCGAAGTCGTGCAGTACCAGGACTCGCTGCGCGCCGCAGCAGACCGCAACCCGGTCGGCTGGTTCCCGAGCGTGCCGGAACACGTGGCTGCAGCGCGCGGCGAGATCGCCCCCTTCATCGGCGCCCGCGCCGAGGACCTGGCATTCGTGCCGAACGCCTCGGCCGCTGCGACCGTCGTCTACAACAGCCTTCGCCTCGCTGCCGGCGACGAGATCCTCGTGACCGACCATGGCTACGGAGCCATCACGATGGGCGCGCATCGCCTGGCCCGCCGCTTCGGTGCGCACGTGCGCACGGTCGAGATCCCGCTGCTGGCCGGGGACGAGGAAGTGCTCGCCCGGTTCGCCGCAGCCACGACCGACCGCGCCCGGCTCATCGTGGTGGACCAGATCACCTCACCCACCGCACGTCGCTTCCCGGTGGCGCAGATCACCGCGCAGGCGCACCGGTCCGGGGTGCGGGTGCTCGTCGACGGCGCCCATGCCCCCGGCCTGATCGAGGCACCTGCCCGCTGTGGGCAGCCCGACTGGTGGTTCGGCAACCTGCACAAGTGGCCGTGCGCCCCCCGTGGCGCGGCCGTGCTGGTGAGCGCCGCCGACGACCGGGACGAACTGTGGCCGCTGATCGACTCCTGGGGGGCGGCGGAGCCGTTCCCGGCACGCTTCGACACCCAGGGCACGCTGGACGCCACCAGCTACCTCGCCGCACCCCGTGCGATCGCCTGGGTGGAGCGGGAGTACCGATGGGCGGCCGCCCGCGAGACGATGGCCGAGCTCGTCGACCGCGGCGCCGCGATCATCGGGGAGGCGATCGCGCCGTACCTCGAGGAGGAACCCGTGGTCGACCTCACCGCCCCAGTGCCGTCAATGCGGCTGGTACGGATGCCGGACAGCCTCGCCGAAAGTCGGGAGGCGGCCGACGGTCTGCGCGACGTGCTCTTCTCCGAGGCCGGTGTGGAGGCTGCGTTCACCACCTTCCGGTCACGGCCCTACCTGCGTCTCTCGGCGCACCTGTACAACGAAGAAGCCGACTTCCACCGCTTTGTCGAGCGAGCGCTCCCCCTCGTGCTCGAGGCGTGCGGGGCAGCCTCGCTGCCCACGCCCGCCCACAACCCGTCCCATTTCGACCCCCACACCCTCGAAGGAGAGGACTCATGAGATACCTGCGTTCCGCCGTCGCCGCGACAGCTGGGCTTTCCATGCTTGCCCTGGCGGCCTGCTCGGGAGGCTCCGACGACTCCGGTGACTCCGACGGCCAAGTGACCCTGCAGATGGTGGAGTCCCTGACGAACCCGGACCGCACCACGCTGATCCGCGGTCTGCTCGACGACTTCGAGGCGGAGAACCCCGATATCCAGGTCGAGCTCGTCTCTCCGCCCACCGAGCAGGCGGACCAGACCATCCAGCAGATGCTGCAGTCCGGCTCCGGCGTGGACGTGCTCGAGGTCCGGGACATCACCGTGGGCCCGTTCTCCAACAACGGCTGGCTCTATGACATGAGCGGTGAGCTGGAGTCCTGGGACGGGTGGGACGATCTCACCGACAATGCGCGCACGGTGGCAGAAGGCGACGGCGCGAGCTACTTCCTCCCGTACGGGTTCTACGGTCTGTCCCTCTTCTATCGCAGCGATCTGGTGGACGAGGCCGGGTTCGACGGGCCGCCGTCCAGCTGGGAGGACCTGCTCGAACAGGCGTCGGCGATCCAGGACCCGTCCAGCAACACCTACGGGTACGCCTTCCGCGGCGGTCAGAACGCCAACAGCAATGTGGTCGCCGCGATCGAGGCGTACGTGATCGACGAACTCGACACCGAGAACGCCTTCCTGATGAACGACGGCTCCACGATCTTTGCTGCCCCGGAGGCCCGGGACGCGCTGGAGACCTACTTCGCGCTCTTCGAGGAGGCGTCACCGCCGTCCGCGGTCTCCTGGGGCTACCCCGAGATGGTGGAGGGTTTCAACAACGGCTCCACCGCCTTCCTGCTGCAGGACCCCGAGGTGATCGCCACCATCCAGGGGTCGGACACCCTCAGCGAGGACCAGTGGGGCACGGCGCCGTTGCTGGTGGGCCCGACCGGGCGCGCGGCTCAACCGCTGGCGGTGGCCGGCTGGGGCGTGACGGAGTTCAGCGAGCACCACGAGGAGGCGCTGGCCCTGGTGCAGTTCCTGGCCTCGGAAGGGCCGGCCACCGAGTTCGCGCAGGCGAACAGCCTGGTGCCGCCGATCGCGTCCGCCGCGGACGACCCGTTCTACTCCGAGGGCCCGTGGACCAGCTACGTGACCATGACCGAGAACCCGGACACCTACGTCAACGTCACGCAGCCGCGTGACGTGAGCTGGTGGACCGAGTGGATCCAGAAGTCGGACCAGGAGATCCAGAGCGTGCTGCTCGGGGAGATGACACACGAAGAGCTGCTCACCTCCTGGGACGAGTTCTGGACCGAGAAGTACGCCTCGGAGTGACCGGCGTGACCACCACCTCTCAACGGGGCCCCGCCGCAACGGGCGGCGGGGCTCCGGGGAGCCGCCGCCAGGTGCCGTTCCGGGCCCGGCACGCGCTGACGATCCTCGCCTTCCTGGCCCCGGCGATCGTCTTCGTGGGCTGGTTCACCTACTACCCGATGCTCCGCGGCGCGACGATGGCGTTCCACGACTGGAACCTCTGGGACCTGACCTCCACGCCCTTCGTGGGCCTGGACAACTTCCGGACCATCCTGTCTGACCCGGTGTTCCCCACCGTGCTGCGCAACTCCGTGCTGTGGGTGATCGGCTCCCTGGTGCCGCAGTTCCTCATCGGGTTCGGCCTGGCGCTGGCTCTGCGCAAGCGGTTCCGGTTCCGCGGGCTCTACCAGGCGCTGGTGTTCTTCCCGTGGGCCGTCTCGGGGTTCCTCATCGGGATGCTGTTCCGGTGGATGTTCAACGCCGAGTTCGGCGTGGTGAACGACCTGCTCGGCAAGCTGGGTGTGATCGACGCCCCGATCCCGTGGCTCGCCGACCCCACCCTGGCGATGATCGCGGTGATCGTGGCGAACATCTGGTACGGCGTGACGTTCTTCGCGATCATGATCCTGGCCGCGCTGCAGTCCGTGCCGGACGAGATGCTCGAGGCCGCCAGCATCGACGGTGCGGGCAAGGCCCGCACGCTCTTCTCGATCATCATCCCGACGATCGCGATGACCCTGCTGCTCACCGTGCTGCTGCGGATCATCTGGATCTTCAACTTCCCGGACATCATCTATGCGATGACCGGGGGTGGGCCCGCGAATCGCACGCACATCATCACCACCTGGATGATCAACTACACCCAGCAGGGCAACTACGGCCTGGCCAGCGCGATCGGGCTGTGCGTGGTGGGCTTCCTGCTCGTCTTCTGTGCCTTCTATCTACTGGCCATCCGGAAGGCGGACCAGTCATGACGGCGACCCTCACCTCCGCGCCAACGGCCACCGGGTCCGGCGTCGCCAGGCCGGAGCAGCGGCGCGTCACGGTCGGCAGTGTGCTGCGTGTGGCCGGGCTCGGGCTGTGGCTGCTGATCACCCTGTTCCCGCTGTACTGGATCGCCATCACGTCCTTCAAGGCGCCGGGGACGATCAGCCGGTTCCCGTTGGAGTACTGGCCGGGCGAGCCCTCCCTGGACAACTACCGGAGCCTGTTCGAGCAGAGCAACTTCGGGGTGTTCCTGGGGAACTCGGCGATCGTCGCCACCACCGCTGGGGCCACCGCCACGCTGATCGCGCTGCTCAGCGCCTACGTGCTGGCACGGTTCCACTTCCGCTCCAAGGGTGCGGTGCTGATCGCGTTCCTGCTCACCCAGATGATCCCCGCGTTCATCGCACTGGGACCGCTGTACTCGATGATGTCCGATATCGGGCTGGTGGACCGGAAGTTCGGCCTGGTGCTGGTGTACGTGGCGATCAGCATCCCGTTCTCCACGATCATGCTGCGCGGGTTCTTCCAGAATGTTCCGGACGCCCTCGAGGAGGCGGCGATGATCGACGGCTGCTCCCGGCTGGGGGCACTGTTCCGGGTGATCGTTCCGGTGATGACGCCGGGCATCATTGCGGCGTTCATCTTCAACTTCGTGAACTCCTGGAACGAGCTGTTCCTCTCCGTGGTGTTGATGCACTCGGAGTCGAACCGCACCGTGCCGGCGGCGCTGAACGGCTTCATCTCCACGTTCAACATCGACTGGGGGTCGATGTCGGCGGCGGCGGTGCTGACGATCCTGCCGACCATGGTGATGTTCGCGCTGGCGAGCAAGTGGATCGTGCAGGGCCTGACGGCGGGGGCTGTGAAGGGCTGAGGCCTGCCCGGCCAGCACCGACCCCAGCACCGCCGGGGGTGACGTTGACGTCGATGATGTGCCGATAACCGGCGTCAACTTCACCCCCGGTGAGTGGGTGGGCCGGCGCCTCGGCGTCAACTAGCATTGACGGCGAGCCGCAGTCAATGTAGGTTGACGCCATGGTCGATGAGGAGGTGGTCTCGATGAGCGCGCTCGCCCAGGCAGCCGACGACGACGGCGATCTGTACCGAGGTCTGGATGCGCTGGTCCGACTGCGTCAGGAAGCAGATCGGCGTGAGGCCGTGCTGGTGCGCCGGGCCCGTGCACAGGGGCTCACCTGGGCCGAGATCGCCACGTTGCTGGGCGTCTCGAAGCAGGCGGTGCACAAGAAGTACGGCGGTTCCCGGTTCGAGAAGCGCTCGCGCTGACCGGTCAGGCGGGCGAGTGCTCCGAGGACTCGTCCCAGGTGCGCGGGGTCAGGTCCGGGCGCTGGTGCACGTAGTCGCTGTCCAGCAGTGGCGAGGAGATCATCAAGTCGGCCGAGGCCACGTTGCAGGCCATCGGCACGTTCCACACGGCGCCGATCCGCAAAAGCGCCTTCACGTCCGGATCGTGCGGCTGAGCCTCCAACGGGTCCCAGAAGAACACCAGCATGGTGATCTCCCCCTCCGCGATCTTCGCGCCGATCTGCTGATCCCCGCCGACGGGGCCGGAGAGGAACCGATGTACCGGTAGGCCGAGCTCGTACTCGAGCATCGTGCCGGTGGTGCCGGTGGCGTACAGGACATGCTCGGCGAGCGTGTCCCGGTTGTACTCAGCCCATCGCAGCAGGTCGACCTTCATGCTGTCGTGCGCGACGAGAGCGATGTGGCGCCGGGTATGGGGTGTCCTCATGCTGGCCTCCGAGGCTCGGCAGCATCCGCACCATCGGGCGTGGATGAAGCCATTGTCCGCCGCAGGGCTCGGTGTGTCATCCCTGTCGCTGGCGCCGGGGCATCAGGGTGCCGGGTGCGCCACGGGCGAGCGCAGCGCTCCCGCCAGGGCCTCGTGGACTGCCTGTACCGCGGGACGGCTGCGGGAGACAGGGCGTGCCGAGGTGAACAGCTCCCGATGAGGGCTGCCGGGAAGGTCGATCAGTGCGAGCTCGGCGGTATAGCCCGCCCACACCAGGTCGGGCAGGATCCCGACGGCGTGACCGGCCGAGATCAGCCGGATGTGCACGGTGAGGTCGGTCGCCTCGTAGCGAATGTCCGGCTCGATCCCCGCGGCACGGCACTGCTGGATGCCCCAGTCCCGCACGATCGCGCCCGGCGGTTCCATCACCCAGGGTTCGTCGGCCATCTCGCGCAGGGATTGAGCCGTCGTGGCGGCCGCCGCGCACAGGCGCACCGGGTCTGTCCCCAGCGTGACCCGGTCGAGCCCGGGTCGCAGCTGACGCGTCGAGCCCGGATACTCCTCGGCGATCGTCAGGTCGAACCGGCGCGCTTCCAGCTCGAACAAGCCCTCCTCCGGTGGCACCACGGCCACTTCGACCCGGAGATTCGGGCGGGACACCGCCAGCGCGTCGAGAGCCCGCGGCAGGAGAGCTCGCGCTGCGGTCTCCAGGGACGCCACCCGGACCGTCTCGGGCCCCGGCTCGAACGCTTCCAGAGCACCCCGGGTCGCCTCTTCCGCATCCAACATCCGCGCGGCGTGCTCGGCGACCAACCTTCCCTGGGGAGTCAGTCGCACGCGGCGGCCGTCCGGTTCGAGCAGTTGTTCGCCCACCTCGCGCTCCAGTCGGGCGAGCTGGTGCGAGACCGTCGAGATGCTGAAGTTGAGCGTCTCGGCCACGGCGGTGACCGTCCCTCGCAACTGCAACTCACGCAGCAGACGCAGCCGCCCGGAGTCCCACACCGGAAACCTTTCGATAGATACGAACAGATTTGTTCTGAAACTATCACTTTTCATCACAGGTCATGAGCCCCACACTGGGCGATGCTGCGCTCGACCCGTCCGGCCCCGCCGATCGCGTCAGCGCACCGAACGACGTGTGGAGGAGAGCTGGTGGGCGTGACGACGGAACCGACGGTGGCGATCGACGACGCCCTCGCACAGGACGCCATCGCCCAGGTGCGCCGATGGCTGGAGGCCAGCCAGCATCACCCCGTCGATCCTGCCGCGCAGCGCCTCGCCGCCATCCTGCGTGACGAGAACGGTCTCGCGTTCACCCTCGGCTTCGTCGACAGCGTCATCCGCCCGGAGGACACCGCCGTGGCTGCTCGGGCCCTGCGCGAGCTCGTCCCGCTGACGCCCCGCCTGCTCCCGTGGCACCTGCGCACTGCGATCCGCGCCGGTGGTCTCGCCAGCCGGGTGCTCCCCGGGGTGGTCGTCCCGGCTGCGCGGTCGGTGCTGCGCCGCATGGTGCGCCACCTCATCGTCGATGCCACCGACCAGAAGCTCGGCCGTTCCATCGAGACGCTGCGCGATGCCGACCGCGGTATCCGCCTCAACATCAACCTCCTCGGCGAGGCGATCCTCGGTGACGCCGAAGCCAGCCGTCGGGTGGCCGGCACCGCGCGGCTGCTCGCCCGCGACGATGTCGACTACGTCTCCATCAAGGTCTCCTCCACGGTCGCCCCGCACAGCCCGTGGTCGTTCGACGACGCCGTCGCCCACGCGGTCGACTCCCTCAGCCCGCTGTTCCGGCAGGCCAAGGAGTCGGGCGGGAAGTTCATCAACCTCGACATGGAGGAGTACAAGGACCTCGACCTCACCGAGGCCGTGTTCACCACCCTCCTCAACAACGAGGAGTTTCACGACGTCGAAGCCGGCATCGTCCTGCAGGCCTACCTGCCTGACGCCCTTGGCGTGATGATGCGGCTCCAGGAGTGGGCCGCCGAGCGGGTCGCTCGCGGCGGTGCGCCGATCAAGGTGCGCGTGGTCAAGGGTGCCAACCTGCCGATGGAGCACGTGGACGCGGAGAGCCATGGCTGGCCGCTGGCCACCTGGGGCAGCAAGCAGGAATCGGACTCCTCCTACAAGGCCGTGCTCGACTACGCCCTGCACCCGGAGCGCATCCGAGCCGTGCGCATCGGCCTGGCCGGGCACAACCTCTTCGACATCGCCCTCGCCTGGCTGCTCGCCCAGCGCCGCGGCGTCACCGACGGTGTCGAGTTCGAGATGCTGCTCGGGATGGCCACCGCTCAGGCGGCGGCGGTCCGCGAGGACGTGGGCGCTCTGCTGCTCTACACCCCGGTGGTGCACCCGAGCGAGTTCGACGTCGCCATCGCCTATCTGGTCCGCCGCCTCGAAGAGGGCGCCTCGACCGAGAACTTCATGTCGGCCGTGTTCGACCTGAACACCGCTGCCCTGTTCGACCGGGAGAAGCAGCGCTTCCTCGACTCCATCGCCACGATCCCCACCGAGGTCCCTGAGCCCCACCGCAACCAGGACCGCAGCCGGCCGCAACCACCAGCACGGCTGCAGGGTTTCCAGAACACCCCGGACACCGACCCCGCCATCGCGGCGAACCGGGCGTGGGGGGATCGGATCCGCGCTCAGATGGCCGGCAGCACGCTCGGTCTCGACACCGTCGACGCGTCCCAGATCGACACCCTTGCCCAGCTGCAGGAGGTCATCGACGGTGCCGTCGCCGCCAATGGGGCCTGGCGAGACCTCGGGGCGGACCGCCGCGCCGAGATCCTGCACCGCGCCGGCGAGGTGCTGCAGGCCCGCCGTGCCGACCTGCTCGAGGTGATGGGCGCCGAGTGCGGCAAGGTGCTCGCCCAGGGCGACCCTGAGGTCAGCGAGGCCATCGACTTCGCCCACTACTACGCCGAGCGTGGCCGCGAGCTGGACCACGTGGACGGGGCGAGCTTCACCCCTGACCGGCTGACCGTCGTCACGCCCCCATGGAACTTCCCGGTCGCCATTCCCGCCGGCTCCACGCTGGCGGCGCTCGCGGCCGGATCCTCCGTGATCATCAAACCGGCCCCGCAGGCGCGGCGCTCGGGTGCGGTGATGGTGGAGGCGCTGTGGGAAGCGGGCGTCCCGCGCGAGGTGCTGCGCCACGTCCAGCTCTCCGAAGGTGAGCTCGGCACCCAGCTGATCGGCCACGAGTCGGTCGACCGGGTGATCCTCACCGGTGGGTATGAGACTGCGGAGCGGTTCCGCGAGATCCGCTCCGACCTGCCGTTGCTGGCGGAGACGAGCGGCAAGAATGCTCTCATCGTCACCCCGAGCGCCGACTTCGACCTCGCCGCGCGTGACGTCGCCACCTCGGCTTTCGGCCACGCCGGGCAGAAGTGCTCGGCCGCCTCGCTGGTCATCCTCGTGGGATCGGCGGCCACGTCCGACCGGTTCCGCCGCCAGCTCGTCGATGCGGTCACGTCGATGCCGGTGGGGCAGCCCTGGGACGAGCAGACCCAGATCGGCCCGATCATCGGCCCGGCCGAGGGAAAGCTGCTGGACGCGCTCACCACGCTCGAGCCGGGGCAGAGCTGGCTCGTGGAGCCGGAACAGCTCGACGAGGCCGGCACGCTGTGGCGCCCAGGGATCCGTGACGGCGTCCGGCCGGGGTCGCAGTTCCATCTCACCGAGTACTTCGGCCCGGTCCTGGGCATCATGACGGCGGACACGCTCACCGAGGCCATCGAGCTGGTCAACCGCATCGAGTACGGCCTCACCAGCGGCCTGCACTCCCTCGATGAGGCAGAGATCGCCACCTGGATGGCGAGCGTCGAGGCCGGCAACCTCTACGTCAACCGCGGCATCACCGGTGCGATCGTGCAGCGCCAGCCGTTCGGCGGCTGGAAGAAGGCCTCGGTCGGCGCCGGCACGAAGGCAGGAGGACCGAACTACCTCACCGGGTTCGGCACCTGGACCGACGCTCCGGTGTCCGTCTCCGGGGCAACCGACAGCGACGACACTGTCAGCCGCCGCGCTATACACGCTGCCCACGACCTCCCGGGCGCCGATCGTGACTGGCTCGCGGGCGCTCTCGCCACCGACGAGGCGGCCTGGGCCGGCGAGTTCGGCATCGTGCGCGACGCCACCGGGCTCGACAGTGAGCACAACGCCTTCCGCTACCACCCGGACGAGGTCACTGTGCGCTTCGAGGGTGAACGAGACGTGGCGCTGATCCGCGTGGTGGCAGCTGGGGCACGAGCCGGCGCTGCTCTCACGGTCAGCGTCGCCGGTGCGCTGCCGCGTCGGCTCGCTGACTACGTGGCAACCGTCGCCGACCTGCACATCGAGGACGGCGCAGCGTGGGCCGCGCGAGCCCATCGCCTCGCCGAGACAGGCGGGAGGGTCCGCCTGATCGGCGGTTCCGCCGCCGAGCTGGCTGCCCTCACCCAGGGATCGCCAGCCGTGGCGCTGTACACCCACGAGGTCGTCGCCGCGGGTCGGATCGAGCTCCTGACGTTCCTGAAGGAGCAGGCGGTATCCGTCACCGCTCATCGCTTCGGCACCATCCGTCGCTACGACATTCCGGCGGTGACTGCGCGGAGCGCGTAGTCTCACAACAATCGAGAAAGGACGACGATGTCCGATCAGACGTATTTGTACATCGCACTCACCATCTATTTCGCCGGCATGATTGCCATCGGGGTCTTCGCCGCACGCAACACGAAGGACCACGAGGATTACATGCTCGCCGGGCGCAACCTGCCGCCTTGGGCGGCCGCGCTGAGTGCCGGCGCATCGGACATGTCCGGCTGGCTCGTCATGGGTCTGCCGGGCGCCATCTATGTCTCCGGCCTGATCGACGCCTGGATCGCCGTAGGCCTGACCATTGGCGCGTACCTGAACTGGAAGTTCGTCGCACCGCGACTGCGGGCCTACACGGAGGTCTCGAACAACTCGATCACGATCCCGAGCTTCCTGGAGAACCGCCTGAAGGATTCCTCACGTCTGCTGCGCATCGTCTCCAGCGTGATTATCCTGGTGTTCTTCACCCTCTACATCAATTCCGGCATGGTGGCCGGAGGGGTGTTCTTCGAGAGCTCCTTTGGCTCGAACTACCACCTCGGTCTCGCGCTCGTGGCCGTGGTGACGTTGAGCTACACGCTGTTCGGCGGGTTCCTGGGTGCATCGCTGACTGATGTGGCTCAGGGCCTGATGATGATGACGGCGCTGCTCGTCGTTCCGGCCCTCGCCGTGGTCAGCCTCGGAGGATTCGCCGAGATCGGCCCAGCACTCGCCGAGGCCGGTCCCCAGCACCTGGAGATCTTCGGCGGGGCGGCCGTCACCGGTGGCGTCATCATCGGCGTCATCTCCTCGCTCGCCTGGGGTCTCGGATACTTCGGACAGCCTCACATCATCGTGCGGTTCATGGCCCTGCCCAGCCCGCAGGCGGCGACCTCGGCCCGCCGCATCGGGATGACCTGGATGGGGTTGTCGATGATCGGCGCGGTGATCTGCGGTTTGGTGGGTCTGGCCTACTTCGAGCAGACGGGCACCAGTCTGGACAACCCCGAGACCGTGGTGCTCGTCATGGCTCAGCTCTTGCTGCACCCGATCGTGGCCGGTTTCGTGCTCGCCGCGGTGCTCGCCGCCATCATGAGCACGATCTCCAGTCAGCTCGTCGTGTGCTCCTCCGCCCTCGTGGAAGACCTCTACAAGGTGTTCCGCCGGACAGCGCCCTCGCCCAAGCACCTGACGGTGCTGGGCCGCGCCTGCGTCCTGGCCGTGGCCGTCGTGGCGGCGCTGATGGCGATCGTGCCGAACAACACCATCCTCGGACTTGTCTCGTTCGCCTGGGCCGGGTTCGGATCGGCGTTCGGGCCGATCGTGCTGCTCAGCCTGTTCTGGCGCAACCTCACCCACTGGGGTGCCCTCGCCGGGATGGCCACCGGCGCCGTCATCGTCTTCACCTGGGGCTTCCTGGGCACCGGGATCTACGAGCTCCTGCCCGGCTTCCTCGGCTGCCTGATCGTGGCCATCGTGGTGAGCAACGCGACCTACCTGCGCAACCACAACATCGATCGGGAGTTCGCCGAGACTGACGAGCTGCTCACCGTCAAGGTCGCTGACTGACGATCCCGACCACCCGGCAGTCATAGTGCTGCGACGCCGTCATCGAGCCACGGAACCAGGTGACGGCGAGGGTGGTCGGATCGCCTGGCACCACGATCGGACGCAGGTTGTCCGCGCCTGAGTCCTCGGTGATCGGCGTCCACTCCCAGGTGGCTCCGCCGTCGGACGTGCGCCCGTGGAAGATCTCGTGGTGTGCCAGCTCGGCCCCGTCGCGCGGGTCGATGGGTGCGGACAGGTAGAGCGAGTCCAGGTCGTAGGGGTCGATCGAGGCCAGGCCGGTGTAGTCCTCCTCGTGCGGGAGCAGGTTCGCCCCCGCCTTGGCGAGCGGGAAGACCTGCCAGGCTGCGCCGTCGTGCCGGGCATAGACGAACCGGTGGTCGGAGAAGTTGCTGTTCTCCGGTTCGTCGTTCGCCCGTGCGGTGAGCACCGCCGCGATCTGACCGGACTGGCTGTCTTTCCCCTGGCGAATATCGGTGGTCCAGGCGTGCGTGAGCGGGGAGTCGGTCAGCACGGTGCCCGTGGCCAGCACGGTGGTCAGCTCCACCTGCGACGGCGCCTCCGGATCCAGGACTGAGCTGTCCACGACGGTGCCCTCACTGCGGTGCAGGGATCCACCGCGGATATAGCCGTGGTAGATCGAGTTGTCGTAGTTGCGAGGGTGATGATCGGTGGTGATGAGGTCGATGCGATCGGTCCCGTTGGAGGCGTATCGGGTGTAGCCGTTGACGTAGCCGATCTTCGGGCGAGTGAACAGCTTGCCGCCGTAGCGGAAGGTCTCGCCGTGGTCGTCGGAGATCAGGATGGAGGGGTCGTCGTTGATCGCCCGGACGAAGGCATACAGGCGGTCCTCGTCGGCCAGGTAGTGCAGGTTCGAGTAGGTGGCGCCGCGTCCGCCGGTCAGCTCGGTCCAGTCGAAGGTGTGCTCGGGACCCCACTGTGTGGCGTCGTGCGGACGGGTGGAGATGCGCCAGCGCTGCTGGTCGTCGGTCTTGTGCTTGGTGTACATCGCCAGGTATCGACCGTCCGGGCGGATCCACAGGGCAGGGTCGTTGTGGTCGTCGACCTCGAGCTGCTCGTGCAGCACGACGATCTCGGTGCTGCCGGAGGCAAGATCGGTCACGGCGAGCTCGATGTTGCCCGATCGCTCGTCGCCGCCCGGCCCCTCAGCGGCCGCCACCGAGCCGATCATCAGCGTGTTCGTTGCGGGGTCGATGAGGGCGCGCTCGTCCTGGAACCAGCACCAGGCGCCATTGTCGTTGAAGGTGTGGATGTCGTGGGTGGGCGTCGTCGCAACCATGGTCGTCGATTCTGCCAAAGATCGGAGCGGGTGGATAACGCTTCCCACGGGGTGGTCACCAGCCTCCTCGTTCGCCTTGAGCGAAGGTGACTCAACTTTGGAACAGGGGGGACGCCGTCGGCGTTGAGACAGGCATACCGGGACGCGCCAGCAGGCGCGGAACCGGCTGCCAACCGACCACGATCACTGGAGGAAGCGATGACTCTCATGTTCGACCCCTTCCGCGACTTCGACCGCCGCAGCAACGCCCGCGGGCCGCGCTGGATGCCGATGGACCTGTACCGCTCGGGCGACGAGTTCGTCGTCGACGTGGACCTGCCGGGCGTGGCCCCGGACTCGATCGACCTGGACGTGGACGGCAACGTCCTCACCGTGCAGGCCGAGCGCGTCGTGGCCCAGCCCGAGGGTGGTCGATGGCTGGCGCAGGAGCGTCCGTCCGGTTCCTATCGCCGTCAGCTCACCCTCGGCGACGGCCTGAGTACTGACGAGATCAGCGCCAGCTACGCCCATGGCGTGCTGACCCTGCGGATCCCGGTGGCCGAGCGGGCCAAGCCGCGCAAGATCGCCGTGCAGGCGGCGGAGGAAACGCCGCAGGTGGAGTCGGGTCAGACCGACGCGGCCTGACGCACGACGACGCCCGGGTGAGGAGTTCCTTGCCCGGGCGTCGTGCTGTGCTCGGTCAGTGGATCGCGGTGACCTGGTAGCCGGCCGCGTCGACGGCATCGCGCAGGGACTGCTCGTTCACGGGTGCGTCCGAGATGACAGTGACCGGAGACGCCTCACCCTCGTGCAGCTCGACGCTGACGTCCTTGACCCCCTCGACCGCGCGTACCTGTTCGGTGACCTGCGCGACGCAGTGACCGCACGTCATCCCGGTGACCTCGATCGTGGTGGTCAGTGTGTCCATGAGAATCTCTCCGTCCGGTCAGGAGCGCACGAGGCGCGCGATCGCGGCGCTGGCCTCGGCCACCTTCTCCGCTCCCTCTTCGGGGGAGCGGCGGGCAGCATCGACCACGCAGTGCGCGAGGTGGTCCTCCATCAGGCCCACGCCAACGGCCTGCAGCGCTTTGGTGACGGCGGAGATCTGGGTGAGTACGTCGATGCAGTACGTGTCGTTCTCCACCATCCGTGCGATCCCGCGGACCTGGCCCTCGACTCGACGGAGCCGCTTCAGGTAGGCATCCTTCTCCGGGACGTACCCGTGCGGCGCCTCGCCGACTTCGATCACCTGTTCCGTCATGACCTGCTCCTTCGGTGCCGCCGCGGCCCGGCGCGCTCGTCGTGTTCCTCAGTCCTATAGTACCCCCGGAGGGTATAGATCGGTAGATGTTCCGGAACGGCCTGTGCAGGATCTGTGCAGGTGTGACAACGGAACGATCACGATCGGTGAGGCAACGATATCGATACGGACACAGCGCGGGGTTGGGCCGATCGGCTCCCATAGCGTTGCTGTCATGACTTCCCCCGGATTCCGTGCGCGCGCTGCTCGGCTACGTCGTCGCGTGGCCGCGTTGGCAGTTGCGAGCCTGGCGCTCACCGGGGCCGTGGTGCTGGTCCCGGAGCCGGCGCAGGCCTGCGCCTGTGGCGCTGCTCTGGCATCCGACGAGCATGACCTGGCCGTGAACCGTGAGGTTGCGGTGGTCGCGTGGGACGGCAGCACCGAGGAGATCCTGCTCCAGCTGGACATGCTGACCGAGGCCGACGACGCGGCTCTCCTGATTCCCACCCCCGCCCCGGCCGACGTGCAGCTCGCCGACCCCGCGGTGTTCGACAGTCTCGAGGAGATGATCGAGCCCCGTACTGAGGTCCGGTACTCGTGGTGGCCCGAGAGCAGCGGCGGTGCCGGCAGCGCAACGGACGGGGCCACCGGATCCGGCCCGGTGGAGGTGATGTCCACCGTCAATCTCGGCCCGCTCGAGGTGAGTGTGCTCTCGGCCAGCGACGCTGACGGCCTCGCCGACTGGCTCGACGAGCACGACTATGTGATGGGGGACGCGGTGGCGGAGGCCCTGCTGCCGTACGTGGCCGAGGGCTGGCACTACGTGGCCGTCCGGTTGACGTCGGAGGCTGAGAGTCTCTCCGGCGCCATCGAACCGCTGCACCTGACGTTCGACTCCTCCACGATGCTGTACCCGATGCGCATCTCGGCGGCGGCCACCGCCGACCAGTTCGTGCGCACCTATGTGATCGCCGAGCAGCAGGTGCAGCGCACCGACCCGAGCTGGGACTCCATCACCGGGGAACTGAGTTTTGCCGGCCCGCTCGACCCGGGTGAGGTCTCCGATCCCACCCTCGCGGCGCTCGCCGGCGACGGTGCCTATCTCACCGTCTTCGACCAGTGGTTCTACAACCCGGGTAGTGAGATCGTCTCTGACTTCACCTTTGGTCCTGCTGCCGGTGCCGCGGACTACCAGCCGGTGCGCTACGAGACCCGGATGCGGGAGATCCTCGGGCTGCCGGCCGGGCCGGTGCTCGTGGCGATCGGGGGGATTGCCGCCTTCGGCGCGCTCGCCCTCGCCTCGGCGATTACTCGACGGCGGCGGGAGGGTGCTGAGAAGCCTGCCCCCGCGAGGTTGAGAACGTCGCACCGTAGAGAATCGACGGGCCTGAGCGCACTGCTGCCAGATGGGGCAGTGCGTGCGTCAGACCCGTCGATACTGCCGGGCTTCAGCCCGGATCGAGACCGAACAGGTCGATCGCGTTCGCCGACATCACCAGGCGTTCCTCGTCGGCGCTCAGCCGTGCCGCCCGCATCGCGCCGAAGGCGAGGGCCGGGTCGATCAGGGTGGCGTCGGTGCCGAACAGCATTCGCCGCGGGTCGATCCGGTCCAGGACCCACCGCACGCGTCCGGCGTCGGGCCGCGAGTAGCACGGTTCGAGCCAGAGCCGGTCGGTGCGTGCAACAGCCTCCGGGGCCAACCGCCAGGCCGGACCGCCCATGTGCCCGGCGATCGCTCGTGCCCCCGGCACGGAGGCAACCGTGTCGGCGAGGTCGAGGATCTCGGTTCCCCAGGTGTGCACCAGGGCGGGTAGGCCGGCGTCGGCGCACAGGCGCAGGGCGTCGGCCATCGCCGGTGACCCTGCCGGAGTGGCCGAGTAGTGGGTGTGGATCTTGGCGCCGACGAACAGTTCGCGCAGATCGTCGAGCTGCCGCTCGGCGGCGCCGAGATCGCGCGGGTCGATCACGAACAGCCCCCGCAGCCGTGGTTCGTCACTGATGGCCTGGGCCAGAGCCGCGTTCCCGGCCACTGGATCGTAGGTGACCGCCTCGACCGAGGAGACCAGCTGGACGTCGATACCGTAGGTGTCCATCACCCGCAGGTTCTCCGCCGCGGTGCCCTCGCACGGGAAGAAGAACCACGGTCCGAGATGGCCGTGCACGTCCACGATCACGACGACCTCCCGGCCAGCCGGCGCAGGTTCCCGCCTACGACCAACTCACGCTCCTCGGGTGTGAGCGGACTGGCCTCGAGCTGGTCCAGGACCGCGTACTCCTCGAACCAGCCCGCCCGGGTCCCCAGCAGCAGCCGCTCCGGCCCGGCATGCTCGAGGAGCAACTCCCAGGCTCCCGGACTGCCGAGCAGCCGCGTGCTCAGGTGAAACCCCGGTTCGTCCCGGGCCAGCAAGATGAACTCCCCGAGGTCGTAGAAGTGCTGGTCCAGGAACACCACCGAGGCACCGAGGCCCAGCATGGCCGCACCGACATCGACGGTGGAGCCCTCCACCAGCAGCGTCATCCCCAGCTCCGTGGCACGTCGCACGAGAATCCGCAGCCGCGGCGCCGTCCCAGCAATCTGCTGCCTGCCCGGCGCGAGCCGCAACAGACGCACCCCCTGATCGGCGGCCCGATCCATCTCCTGCTCGGCCCCCAGCGGGTCACGCAGATCGATCCCGTACACCGGCCACCAGCCATACCGCTGGGCGGCAACCGCCGCCTCGTCGTTACCGGTGCGCACGTCGAACTGCAACGCACGCAGTGAGGCGACCGCTCCGCCGTCAATGGGCGCCTGGGTGAGACGGTCGGCCAGCTGGTCCGGCGACTGCCGCATGCCCGAGATGATTTCCCGCCCGATCAACAGATCACAATCGGCGATCACCGCGCCACCTCCTGGTGCACCCGAGTGATCGCGGTGGCGATGTCGCCGATATCGGCATCCGAGAAGTTCTCGTTCCACGGGATGACGACCAGCCGGCGCTCGATGAGTTCCTCGGCGGCCGGGCACAACCCGTCGGCGTAGTCGCCGACCCCGCGCGTGGGGAAGCCACTGCCGCCGTAGGCCGCCGAGTCGCGCACCGCCGGCTCGGCATACAACGGGCGCGCGAGATAGCCCGCCAGGCTGGGCACGCCCTCAGCAGTCAGGGCTGCGGCATACCGCCGCAAGCCCGCGGCGTCGAGGCCCTCCAGCAGCAGCGGGAGGTACCAGTAGACGTGGTCGCCGGTATCGGTGGGCAGGGCCGGGCCGGGGGAGCCGGCGAGCAGTTCCGCCAGGTGCGCCGCGCCCTCCCGACGGCGGTGCACCACCTCCGGGAGCTTGCGCAGCTGGGCGCGGGCTACTGCGGCCACCAACTCGGTCATCCGGTAGTTCAGTGCGAAGGAGAGGTAGGTGCGTTCACCGGTGTCGCGTGGCCAGCCCTTGTCGGCGAACAGACGCATCGCCCGGGCGAGTGCCGGGTCGTCGGTGGTGACCAGTCCGCCGTCACCGGCCGTGATGTGTTTGTACTGCTGCAGGCTGAAGCAGCCGATATGACCAACACTGCCCACGAGCTGGTCGCCTACCGGTGCCAGGTAGGCCTGGGCGCAGTCCTCGATCAGCAGCACCCCCGCGTCGTCGGCGATCCGGCGCAGCTCGTGCACGGGTGCCGGCTTGCCGAACAGGTGCACCGCGATGATCGCCCGGGTGCGTGGGGTGATCGCGCGTTGCACCGCCGCCGGGTCCAGGCAGCCGGTGGCCGGGTCCACGTCCGCGAACACGGGCACGGCATTCTGGGCGATCACCGGGAAAACGGTGCCCATGTCCGAGATCGGCGGGACGATGATCTCCTCGCCGGGGGCGGGATCCACCGCTGCGACGGCCAGGTGCAGGGCTGCCGTGCCGCTGCTGCACGCCACCGCGTGCTCGGTGCCGATCAGTTCGGCGAACTCCCGGGTGAGCGCGGCCACTTCGGTGCCCCAGACGCCGGAGAGCATGCCGCTGCGCAGCACCCGCAGCACCGCCTGCTCTTCCTCGGCGCCGATGGTTCGCCCGGCGGCCGTCATGGGTGACGGGAGGGGGTCGGCTCGCACTGGAGTGCCGCCGTCGATCGCCAGCATCAGGGCCTTTCTGTTCCGTCCGTGTACTCACGATAATACGGGCCGGGCCGAAATTGTCGAACGTCGGTCGTTCCCGCCGGACGAGCACGGACCGCTGTCAGTGCGGGAGTCTCGTCATCGCACCGGAGCCAGGACCACGACCTCCGTGGGTGTGCGGCGGCCCGCAGCAAGCTGGACGATCCCCGGCTCCAGTGCGACCCATGCGCCCCAGAGCCGCTGGTGCTCATCGCCCTCGGCGCGGTGGGCGAGGACGGCGTGGGTCGATCCCTCGGGCAGAGTGACCGTGGCTTGTGGCCGGGCCCGCAGGTTCAGCCACCAGCCTGGGTGACCCTCGCCCCAGCCGTTCATGGCCAGCGTGTGCCAGCGGTCGCCGTCGGGCAGGTAGCCGAGGATCACGGTGCGCTCCTGACCGGACCGGCGCCCGAGCGTGGTCAGGGAGAGAGCGCCCCACGCGTTGCGCTGCCCCGGTTCCCACAGACCGCGGCCCGGCCCGCGGCGGGCAATCGCACGGTGCACCTTCCACGCGGTGGTCACGATCGGGCGTGGTGGGACGAACGGTGTCCTGGGCATCTGTTGCTCCGGCGGGTAGGTGGTCCCTCGAGCATGCTCCCGACGGCGGCCCGTGCGCATCGGCCGAAAGGCTGGCTTCGGGTTGTGGATCTCTAGGCGAACCGGGGTCACTCGCCCAGCAGTGCGAGTGGAACGACGGCGATGCCATCGCGGCGGCGGTACGCCTCCGTGCCGGAGTAGAGCACGACGAGATCCACCACGCGGTCGCCCAGCTGATCCCGGAGCCAGGTCAGATGACGCACCTGCCTGTCATCGATGTGCGCTGCGAGCTTGACCTCGACACCGATCACCTCCCCATCGAAGCCTTCGACCACGAGGTCGACCTCGTGGTCTCCGTTCTTCGTTCGCAGATGCCCCACTCTCGCATCGGCTGCCTCCGCGGCGACACGTACCGTCAGCGTGGCGAGCGCTTCGAACAGTGGGCCCGCCATGGCCGCGCCGTGCGACGAGCCCAATGCGGTGGAGTTCAGGCCGAGAAGTCTGGCTGCAAGCGCGGGGTCAGCGAGCTGGTGCTTGCTGGCATGCTGCAGCCACTTGAATGGATTGTTCAGGCGAGGCTGCCAAGCGGGAACAGGATCGAGTAGCCAGAGCTGACTCAGTCGATCCCGATAGGCAATGGTCGTACTGCGTGCGGGCTGACTGCCGTCACCGGCGGTCGTCGTGTCGAGCATGGTGGCGTAGGACGTCGTCGTCGATGTGGCTGCGGCATAGGCGGACATCCAGCGTCGCAGGGTCTCCGGCCTTCGGACGGCGTATCCCTGCTCTGCCATGTCCCTGTCGATGACGCGCCGAAGGTAGTCCTCGAGGCGGCGAGCAGCACGCGACTCGGAAAGCTCGAAGATGCCGGGCAGACCGCTCTTCACGATGGCCTCGTAGTAGTCCCCGGCTGAGAGGGCCGACGTTCCCGTGATCTGACCCGGTGTGCCGCTGAGCAGCGCAGACAGGCTCACAGTGGGTTCGGCATGCCGGCGCTCATACAGCGCCATCGGACGCATCCGCACCGACGCGATCCTGCCTGCTCCGGAGTGAGTTCCAGACCCGGGCAGCGGCGTGGCGCTCCCTGTCAGCAGAAATCGACCAGGTTTGGCTCCATCGTCGACCTGGCGTCGCACCGAGTCCCAGATGGCGGGGTAGTGCTGCCACTCGTCGATGAGCAGAGTGCCGGACGGTGCATCGCGGAACGTGGGGTCGGCTTGGAGGATCGCTCGCTCAGCCTCGTTGTCGATTCGCCACGTCTTCGCCGCTCGCCGCACTGCAGTCGCGGTCTTGCCGACGCCTTTCGGGCCATCGATCGCGATCGCAGCCTCGTAGGTCATCCTGTCGTCCAGGACGGTATCCAGTGTTCGGCGCATGTAGGTCACCTGCGCAATCGTACTCGGCGCGAGGAATCTACGCTACAAGTAGAAGGCCGTCTACGATACAAATAGAAGGTCACCTACGATACAGATGGAAGCATGCCCGCCGTGTTCGGCACGAGGCCACCAAGCCCGGAGCACGGCGTACTCTCGACCTGCCCCGCAGGCCGATGCGGCCATCGACCGGCGCGCCGACGCGGGCATCCGTACGATGACCGGATGCGACTTGGCGTTCTCGACATCGGCTCGAACACCATCCACCTGCTCGTCTTCGACGTCGTGCGCGGTGCCCGCCCGATCCCGGAGGTGGACGAGCGCGTCTCGATGCGGCTGATGCGCTATCTCTCCGATGACGGTGAGATCTCCGGTGAGGGGCACAAGGCACTGCTCGAGGCCGTCGATGCGCTCACCGAGATCACCCGCACCCACAAGGTGGACGAGACGCTGGTGATCGTCACCTCAGCGATCCGCGAGGCCACCAACGGCGAGCAGATCCTGGACGAGATCCGCTCCCGCCTGGATGGTGACCTGCAGGTGCTCTCCGGTGCCGAGGAGGCCGAGCTCACCTTCCTCGCCGCCCGGCGCTGGTTCGGGTGGGGCGCCGGCCACCTGCTCGTTCTCGACATCGGCGGTGGATCGCTGGAGATCGCCGCCGGCATCGACGAGATCCCGGACGTGGCCGAGTCGGTCCCGCTCGGCGCCGGCCGCCTCACCCGCGCCTACCTGGAGAACGATCCCCGAAGAAGAAGGAGCTCAAGGCGCTCCGCTCCGCCGTCAGGGGCCAGCTCAAACCACTCGTGGCCAGGGTGAGCGCACGCTCGGCCCCCGACCATGTGGTGGCCACCTCGAAGACGTTCCGGTCCCTCGCCCGGCTCGCCGGGATGGCGGTGGACGGGATGGGGCCGGACCAGCGCTGGCAGCTCAGTACCAGCCAGCTCGAGGACTGGGTGCCGCGGTTGGCGAAGATCCCGGCCGAGCAACGGATGGAGCTGCCCGGGATCACCCCGGAGCGGACCTACCAGATCGTCGCCGGAGCTGTGGTGGCCGTGGAGACGCTCCGCGCGCTCGAGGTGGAACGCATCGAGATCTGCCCGTGGGCACTGCGCGAAGGAGCGCTGCTGCGCCGGCTCGACCACCTCTGAGACGACACGGGAGTACCGCCAGCCAAGACCCTCCCGAGCCGGCTGGCGGTACTCCGTGGTGCCCGTGGAGTGTCAGGTCCAGTCCGGGCGTCCACCCCCGGCGGCTGCCATCAGGATCCGGAAGGTGTCTTCACCGGATCCGGCGACCGATTGGTAGTGAACGGTGACGGTCTGCGGTCCCGGGTGCCGGTCCGCGTCGTAGCCGGACACCTGCACGTCGTCCGGGCCGACGATCACGCTCGTCCCGTCCTCGTGGTCCACCCGGACCTCCAGTCCGGTCAGGTCCAGCTCGTCTCCGGTGCGATACCGCGTGTCGTCCGGTGTGGAGGTGATCTCAATCCCGGTGACGGCGGCCACCACCTCGACCGTGAACGTCGCCGTGGTCTCGGTCTCGCCGTCGGTGTAGGCGAGTTGGACGGTCTGGGTGCCGAGGGTGTCCGGGTCGTAGCCGGTCACGGTCAGGTCGGTGTGATCGACCGCGGCTTGCGAACCGTCGGAATAGTCAGCCTTCACCTCCATCCCGGTCAGGTCGAGTTCTTCACCCTGGACGTAGGTGAGCCGATCCGGCGGACTGGTCACCTCGAGCCCGGTCAGGGTCGGCTCGGCGCGGGCCACACCCACCCAGCTCAGCATCGGGGACTGGCTGCTGGTGTTGCGCAGGGTCAGCGTCAGTGGCCCATCCGCTTCGAGCTCGACGGCGTAGGTCAGCAGGGCACTGGGCGACCCCTGGTCCAGGGTCACCGAGTCGACCAGGTGGTCCTCGCCGTCGTAGCTGAGCACCACATCGGAGGTACGGGCCCAATCCGGCCACCACGAGTGGCTCCCGGCCGCCAGCTCGTACTCCCCGGCAGGCAGGGTGAACGTGTACGACAGCTCGGAGCCCTCAGCGTTCGAGGTGTACATCCCGGTGGTGGTCAACTTGCTGTAGTCACCGGGCACGATGCCCTTGACGTGCACCTCCTCGGAACCTGCACCGTTCTGCCCGGCGTGGCCCCAGCTGCCGTCGAACGGCTGGTCCGGGGTGGGGTTGACCAGCTCGGCCGCTCCGGCGATCGCCTCATACGTCGGTGAGGTGTAGCCCAGCGATCCGCCCTCGGTGCCGTTGATGTCGGCGAAGGCCACCACACCGGAGGGGATCACCTCCACGTATGCGGGGATGGTCGTACCCCCGTACTGGCCGGCCACCGTGACGCTCGCCCACGCCTCACTGACGTCCACGTCCGTGGGCCACTCGACCGCAATCTCACGGGTGCTCTCGTCTGTGAGCTCGACGGTCACGGTATCGGGCAGCTCTGGCTGCATGTCCACCAGGGTGGCCACCCGGACGTCGGAGACCGAGACGATCTGGTCCCACAGTGGGGCGAACCCGGCACGCAGCCGATCCGCCAGCTGCGCGGCACCCTCAGCGCCCAGACCGTAGCCGGCCGGGTCGGCTACCGCCGACCGTGCGGCGGCGATGGTGTTCTGCAGGGCCTCCCAGCCGGCGTCGGTGAAGTCGTCCGTCCGCTCGATCTGCTCGGCCTCGGCCAGCACCTCGGCCAGTTCGGTGACGTCCGCGGGGACGGAAGGGACGCCGTCGTGAACTGCGATGGCATCCACATTCAACGAACCGGAGAGGATCTCCAGGCTCACGGTGTGCTCACCGTGGGCGAGCCCGCGCAGCACGTACGACTGCTCGAACTGACCACTGGCCTGCGTGCGGGCAGCGGGCTCGACGAGCTCACCGTCCACGCGCACCTTCAGGCGCGCCGACCCGTCGTTGACGCCCAGCACGTCCAGTCCGGACCCTGTGAAGGTGTACGCCACGCTCGCACCCGCCTCAGACGTGCGGGAAGTGGAGCGCTGGTACTCGTACATGCTGCCGCTGACGGCGTGGTTCCAACTGCCGGAGTAGGCCAGCTGGGTGGCCGGCGGGTCGCTCAAATCGGTCATCTCGAGGTTGTCGAGGTACCCCCCGTAGTAGGGCAGATAGGACTCGACCTGCTCGATGCGGAGGTTGTCGAACTGGGTGTGGTGGAACCCACTGGCCAGATCGACCCAGCCCGAGCCGATCGGGTCGGGGTCGGTCCAGTCGACGACCCGCTCGCCGTCGATCCAGCCGGTGATCTGGTCACCGGCCACCTGCAGGGACAGCTCGTGCCAGGCCTCGCCCACGTCCTCGGCGGAGCCGATCGAACCGGAGGCAGTCACCGAGCCCATCCGCACCAGCTGCCAGTCACCGTCGCGGTCCAGCCGCAGCACGTACGGGGTCGTGTTCAGGCTCTGGGAGTTGTCGCCACCACTGGAGCGCGCACCGATGGCGGCGTAGTTGCCGTCGGTCGTCTCCCGCTCGAAGCGCACATCGACCGTGGCGCGGTAGTTCGTCCACCGGCGGTCGCCGATCGCGGTGATCGGGTCTCCGCCGTTCCAGGCGCCACCCACACCGGTCGCCTCGGAGTCGAGCTGTTGACGCAGCACCCACTCCTCGCCGTCGAGATACGCCTCGAAGGCGCCGTTGCGGTCCCAGGTGTACAGCGGGATGAGCCCGGTCTCGCCACCGCGGGACTCGACGAACAATTCGGTCGCGTCGCCCACCTCGCCTTCGGCGGTCAGTCGCGGAACCGTGCGGTCGGTGTAGTCGAACTCGTCGGCCCACAGCACGCCGTCGCCGGTGTTCAGAACTGTGCGCTCACCCTCCACCGGCAGCGGGTCGGTCCAGCCCTCGTCAGCGGTCACGTCCAGGGACGTCACGGTGGTCATGGAGAAGGGGGCCACCTCGACGACGTACGCTCCGCCGTCGGCAGTGACGTCACCGACGTGCTGCTTGTAGTTCGCGTTGAAGGCCTCGCCTTCCTCGGCCGCACGGGTCTCCCACACGGCAAGCGGGGCGCCGTCGAGTCCGAAGCCTTGCGGGCTGAGCTGGTAGGTGAGGGTCTCCTCGGAGTCGTTGACGATCACCGTGGAGAAGTCTGAGCCGTCCGGGGCGGCGAGGGTGAGGTAGTTCGGCTCACCGTTGCGCCCGTTCACCGGGTTGGTGCCGGTGGCTCCCGAACTGCTCGCCTCGGGTACGGCCCGCCAGATGCCGGCCGTGTTGTCCTCGTTCTCCCAGCCGGTCACGGCGAAGCTGGAGAAGTGTTGCAGCACGGCCAGGCCGCCGTCGTAGTGCATCCACCCGGACCACGGGTCGCGAGCACTGACGAGATCCTTGAAGGAGTACTGGCCACCCTCGTAGAACGAACCGATCGCCGGCTGGTAGATGAAGTGGGTCCGGCGGGAGTTCACGAAGCCCTTGACGATGGTGTTGGCCATCTCCAGGGAGCTGATGTGCCCGCCGATCCCGGTGCCGGGAACGCTCGGGTCGGCGGTGTTGTTGTTCGGCCGGAACGCGGTGTTGGAGAAGGTGGCCTGCGCCTCGCTGTTCCACACCTGCATGTCGAACTCGTCCGCGAGCCGGGTGAAGTTGCCGTTGCCGTCGTCGTTCGGGTTGTAGTGGTAGGCCGCGACATTCACGGCCTCGCGCAGGTCGGCATCAGCCATGATCTCGTCGCCGAAGGTGCCCACGCCGACCTCGTCGGAGATCACGGTCTGGATCTGACCGAACAACTCGGCCTCACCGTCGCGGAACCCAGCCAGGGCCGGGTCGTCGCTGATGTAGCCCGTGCTGTCGGTGCTCACCCGATCGGCGAACTCCTCGGTCCAGGCCAGATCGGCGCTGTGCTCGTTCACGCCGGGGTTGACGTAGTCGACCATGTAGCCGTACTCACGGTAGGCGGCCAGGATCGTGTTCTTGTACCAGGTATAGATGTCGTCGTTGCCGTCCACCCACGCGGGGGCGTTCCAGCGCAGGATGGAGACCTGCAGGTCCGGGTTGACGGTGAGCGCGTCGGCGGCGAGCTGGAAGCCCGGGTGGCGGGTGACGTTCGCCGGCTCGTCCTCGGTGCGCATGGTGGCCACGTCCGGGCCGGTGGAGTTGTTCCGGTCGTTGCCCATCTCGATCTTGACGTGGTTCATGATCGGGTGCTCGCCGCCGAACAGGGTCCGGATGAGCTCGGCGTAGGCCTCGGGGTGCGCGGCCTTGTAGTCGAGCAGGACGGCGCTGGTGCTGTTCGCGCTCAGGGTGCCGAAGCCCTTGAAGGTGAGGCCGTTGACGTTGTCGGAGGCGATGTCGGTGGCGTCGATGGTGACGTCCACGTAGTCCGGACCGTTGTCGAGCGCGCTTTCGAGGATCTCCTCGGCATCGCCCTCGGTGATCGCGAACCAGCTGAGCATCGGTGGCTCGCCGCCGCTCTGCTGGTAGGTCAGGGTGAGTTCGCTTGCCCCCTCGGGGATCGTGAAGACGCTGGTGTCCTGGATCGGTTCGGGGGTGTTGGCGGCGGTGCTCATGCCCACCCGGTCGAGGGTCTGTGACTCCTCGGCGCCGTCGAGCTGGTAGCTCAGCGTCGGGTCGATCTGGCGGTCCCTGTCCTGCCCGGCGGCGTAGAACTCGTAGAACCCGCTGGTCAGTGTGTAGGTGCCCGGGTCCAACTCGAGCCGGTAGGCGATGTGGTCGCTGTTGGTGCGGGCGCCGATCTCGTACTTGCCGAAGGTCGACAGGTCAGTGCCGCTGGCTGGGTCGCCGCCGGGCACGGTGAGCTTGTAGTCGGTGGGCTCGTCGTAGGTGTAGCCCCAGGTCGCGTCATCGGCGAAGCGCTGGTCCGGGACCTCGTTGCGCAACGTGGTCAGGGTCTCGACGGCGGTGTAGGCGGGGGAGTCGACGCTGTCGGCGGACCACCACTGGCTCTGGGCGTCGCCGTCGTGGCCGGCATCGACGAAGTAGGTCAACGGGTGCTCAGCCGGGGGGAGGACCTCCACGACGGCGGTGACCGGTTCGCCGTCGGCCGTTCCGTCCACCTCGACGGTGCTGTATGGCACGGCGAACGTGTCGGCGTCGATGTCCCAGGTGACCGCGTAGTCGGTGGTGCCGTCCGAGATGGTCTCGGGCAACGAGGTGGCGGCGGTCTCGTTCGCGCCGAGGTAGGCGGCGGCTCGGACCGTCTCCAACGGTTCGGCGGACGCAGGTGCCGCGGTGACCGCAGTGGTACCGGCGAGGGACCCGATCAGCACGGCCGCCAGGGCGGCGGACCAGGACGATGAGCGCCCGGTGGTCGGCCAAGGCCGGTGCCCGCGGCTGCTGCCTGAGTGGGGGACGGACGCGCTCGACGTCGAGGGCATGGTGCTCCTTTGCTGTTCCGTGACTACGACGTGAATGAAAACACGTCGCATCGATCAGAACAAGCAAAAGCGACGAATCGATCATAAATCGATCAGGCTGGGTCTGGGGGAGTGGTCAGCTGGTCCAGGCCTGCCACAGCTCGGCGTACGCCCCGCCGGCGTCGACCAGCTCGTCGTGGCTGCCCAGCTCGGCGATCCGGCCGTCGATCACCACCGCGATCCGGTCCGCATCGTGCGCGGTGTGCAGCCGGTGCGCGATCGCCACCACCGCGCGACCCTCGAGCAGCACCGACATCGACCCCTCCAGGTGCCGGGCGGTGCGTGGGTCGATCAGACTGGTCGCCTCGTCCAGCACCAGGGTGTGCGGGTCGGCCACCACCAGCCGGGCCAGCGCGATCTGCTGCGCCTGGGCGGGGGTGAGCTTCACCTTCCCGGACCCGACCACCGTGCCCAGCCCGTCCGGGAGCCGCTTCACCCAGCCCCATGCGTCCACCGCCTGCAGCGCCTCGATCACCGCCGCGTCCGGGGAGTCCTCGCGGGCCAGCACGATGTTGTCCCGGATGGTGCCCACGAACACGTGATGCTCCTGAGTGACCAGTGCTACCTCGGTGCGCAGCACGTCGAGCTGCAGATCCACCAGGTTCACCCCACCTACCGTCACCGCACCGGTGCGCGGCCGGTTGATGCCGGCGAGCAGCCGGCCCAGCGTCGACTTCCCCGATCCGGACGGGCCCACGATCGCGAGCCGTTCCCCCGGGATCAGGTCCACGTCCACCCCGTGCAGCACGTCGTGCCCCTCGCGGTAGGCGAACCGCAGGTCTACACCGGTCAGTTTCACGCCGTCGGGAGTGTCCTCCCCAGGCTCCCGATCCTGCGGAACCTCTGCGATCCCGAGCAGACGGGTGGTGGAGGCCACCCCCACCTGGAGCCGGTCCACGTTCGCCACCAGCTGGTCCAGCGGCGCCACCACGGCCTGGATGTAGAGCACGGCGGTGGTGATCTGCCCGAGACTCACCCACCCGTTCGCATACCCCACCCCACCGAGCAGCAGGGTCCACACCAGCGGGGAGTTGTAGGCGAAGTCGATCACGCTGAACAGCAGGTTCCGCAGGCTCATCGTGTACCGCTCGGCCTGCGCAGACACCTCGATGTCCGCATCGCCCAGCCGGGTACGACGCCCCTGCAGCCCGAGTGCCTCCACCGTCCGCGCACCCTCGACGGTCTCGGTGAGCGTGGTGTTGATGTCGGAGTAGGTGCTGCCCTCGGTGATGTACCCGGCCGGAGCGCGCTTCAGGTAGCGGGTCACCGCGATCGCCAGAGCCGGCACCGAGAGCAGCAAGGGCAGGGAGAGCAGCGGCGAGTTGAGCACCATCGCACCCAGGGTGAGAACCGTCGTCACCAGCGCCACCACGGCTTGCGGCAGGGCCCACCGGACGCTCTCGCTCATCGTCCCCACGTCCCGGGTGACCCGCGTGACCAGATCTCCGGTGCTGGCTCCCTCCACCTTGCTCAGCGGTAGCCGCAGCACTGTGCGCACCACGTACTCGCGGGCTGCCGCGAGCAGGTCCTGCCCGAACACCGCCGAGATCCACCGCGCCGCGAAGGTCAGCAGCGCCTGCAGCACCACCACGGCCGCCACGGCCAGCGCCAGGGCATTGAGCGTGTCGACCGCGGTACCCCCAGCACTGGCGGAGTCCACCAGGGTGCCGAGGATCCGCGGCACGGCCAGGCCGGCCACCGCGGCCAGGGCGTGCAGCACGAGCAGGCCCACCACGATCGGTTTCCGGTTCCCGAGCAGGCTCTTCAGGAAGTTCCCGACGGCGGAGCTCGAGGCTACGGGTAGTCCTCGCTCGGGATTGCGGGAGTTGGTGAAGGTGTCCTTGGCGCGCTGCTCGCGCAGCAGGTGCCGCCCGCGCCAGGCCTGCAGCCGTTCCCGCCGCGTCCCCGTCGTCGGCGGGCGCAGTGCGTCCGGGATCGCTGGTTCGTCGGCGGGTGGTTGCCACGTCTCGGCGGAGCCGGGCAGGTACACGCGGTCGAGCGCCTCACGCTCCGTCATGGCGCACCTCCTCCTGCCCGACGACGGCCGTCGGGGTGGTCCGTTCCGTCCTGTTCGCGTGCGGGTCACCGAGGGGTGGATCGCCGGTCTCCGTGCCGGCGTCGCCGCTGCTCGGGTCCGCCGGTGGTGGCAGCGGGGGAGGCGTGTCCTCCACCGGATCGTCGTCCATGCTCCGCACCACCACCCGCCGATACCCCGCATGGGACTCGAGCAGTTCGGTGTGCGTGCCCTCGGCGGCCAGCCGGCCGCCGTCGAGGAAAGCGACCCGGTCGGCATGGTGCAGCACCAGCGGGGAGACGGTCATGATCACCGTGGTGCGTCCGCGCCGGTGGGCACTGAGCCGCTCGGCGATCCGGGCCTCGGTGTGCGCGTCCACCGCCGAGGTCGGTTCCACGAGTACCGCGATGTCCGGGTCCGCGGCGATCGCCCGGGCAAGCACCAGCCGTTGCCGCTGCCCACCGGAGAGCCCGCGGCCTCGCTCATCCAGGTGCCCCTGCCATCCGTTCGGTAGTGCCTCGAAGACGTCCTCCGCGGAGGCGACGTACATCGCCTGCTCCGCCTCGGCGCGGGTGAGACGCCCGTGCGGGTCGAGCGCCTGCTGCAGCGTGCCACCGAAGACCATGCTGGCTGTGTCGGAGACCAGGATGCGCTGACGTACCTCGGCCAGGGTGGCCTGGGAGAGGTCCACCCCGCCGACCGTGACGCCCCACCGCCGTCGGGCCTTCTCCTGATCCTTCTCGGCCTGGGCGCGGCGGGCGGCCTCCCGCTCGGCGCGGGTCTGCCGGGCGCGCTTGCCCTTCACGCCCTCCTCCAGCTCGGTGCTCACCGGCTCCGCCTCGGAGACCAGGTAGCGGCCGAGCCGGTCCGCCAGGGCCGCGGTGTCGTCCGGCAGGGCGGAGACCACCACGGTCAGCTCGCCCGGGCGGGCGGTGAAACCGGACGCCTCGTCGTGCAGCGGGGCTTCGGCCGGGAGGCCGGTGGGTGTGTGCGGCTCCTCCCACGGCGGTTCCTGCTCGAGCAGGGCCACGGTCTTGCGTGCCGAGACCAGCGACTGCACCCACTTCTGCACCAGTTCGAAGAAGGTGTAGATCGGCACCACCATGAACACCGCGTACCCGAAGAAGCTGATCAGCTGGCCCACGCTGAGCTCGCCGTCAGCGACCATGCGGACTCCGAGCCAGGTCAGCGTGACCAGGAACAACCCGGAGAACAGGGTGCCGACGGCCTCCACCGCCGCCTGCCAGATCCCGGCCGCCACTCCGGCATGACGGACCAGCTGGGACTGCTTGGCGTAGTTCGCGCCGAAGGTGCGCTCCCCGCCGATGCCGCGCAGGATCCGCAGGCCCGCGACGATGTCGGTGGCCAGGGAGGTCAGCTCGGAGGCACGGCTGCGCTCAGTGGCTTGCCGCCGGTGCAGCGGGCGGAGCAGGGGAGTGGCGACGAACACCAGCACCGGTGCGGCCACCAGGGTGATCAGACCCAATGGCACCGACGTGCTTAGCACCAGACCCACCACCACCAGGTAGGCGAAGAAGGCGGCGGCCGCGCGGCCCACCACCTCGCTCAGCGCCCCGTACTTGTCCGAGTCCGAGGAGGAGACGGAGAGGATCTCGCCGGTGGGCAACCGCTGGGGGAGCACATGACCCATCTGGGTCGTCTTGCGGGTGACCAGCTTGGTGGTGCGGTACAACGCGCTCACCCAGCCGTGCACCGCATAGGTGTGCATCAGCACCCCGAGGGCGGCGCCCACCGCGATCACCCCGAGCAGGATCAGCGACCAGGTGAGCAGAGCGTCCCAGGACCCGGCCACGATGCCCTCGTCCACGGCACGACCCACGAAGTACGGGCCTACCGCACCAGGGAGGAAGACCAGCGTACCGGTGAGGAACATCCCGACCATCGCGTAGGCCTGCTTGCGCAGCAGCCAGATCAGGAACCGGGCAGGGCTCCGGGTGTCGGGGTAGTCGCGGTGGGCTCTACCCGGGGCAGCGCCGAACTGACCGGTGGTGGTGGCGCCGGCCTGACGGGTGGGGTACGCGGGTACTTCCGGCGGAAAGTCGTGCACGACTAGTCAGCCTAGGTCTAGCCGCTGACACCGGACCAGCTCATTAGCTCCAGCGTCAGGGCGACGGCCTCAGCGAGTCACGGCGAACGGTCGCGCGGGACTGGACGGCGTCGTAGGTGGTGCGGATCGCCTGGACCGACGAGTCGTAGTCAGCTTGCACGACGCCGATGAACAGGCAGTCCACGACCATGAGCTGGGCGATTCTGCTGCCGAGAGCGCCGGACCGGAACGTGGTTTCTCGGGCGGCGGTGCGGAGCACGACATCAGCCTCCTGGGTGATCGGCGAGCGCTCGGCGTTGGTGATCGCGATGGTCGCGGCGCCGCCCGTGCGTGCGAGCCGAAGGAACTCGATCGTGTCTGTCGTCGCGCCGGAGTGTGAGATGGCGAGAGCAGCTGCGTCCGTGCCGAGGGTTGCGGCTGCGGTCCAGGCAGTATGGGAATCAGGCCAGTCGATCGCCGCGCGTCCGATGCGGCTGAGCTTGCGCTGCAGGTCGATACCGACCACCGCGCTTCCGCCGATGCCGAAGATGTCGATGCGCGCTGCGTTCGTGAGGATGTCGACAGCGTCTGCGAGGGTCTGGGCGTCGAGAACCTTCGCGGTGTCTCCGATCGACAGGGTCTCATCGCGGGCCACCTTCGCGACGACCTGGTCGAGTGTGTCGTCTCGGGCGACGTCGCTCGCCTCAGCGGGCATCTCGCGGACAGCGAGGCGAGCGCGCAGTGACTCCTGCGTGAGGTCGTGGCGAAGATCCTTGTAGCGGGAGTACCCGATCCTCTTGTAGAAGCGCACAACAGTCGTCGTCGAGGTGTGCGCCCAATCGGCGACCTCGTTGATGGAGCGTCGCGCGAATCCTTCGGGATCGGTGAGGAGGCAGTCAGCGAGACGCCGCTCCGCAGGAGGCATCGTGGCGACCGCGTTGCGGATCGTGACCATCAGGGCCTGGGCCGCAGGCGCTGGTGTGCTCGAGGTAGCCATGGTGACGTCCAGAGTAGGCGCTCTCGTACAGTTCGGAAGTAATTGACGCATTCGCAAGTATTTTCCTTCCGCTGTGGTTTACGGTTAATAACTCACCAAAGCGCAGATGGACGGATGCTCGCGCACTGTCTGTGACCCTCACCCGATCAGGAGGCCGCTCCCATGTCTCGATACCCACGGTCGCGTGCTGTCAGCGTGCTTGCGCTGACTGCCACGGGCGCGCTCGCCCTCGCAGCATGTTCGTCAAGTGATACCCCCGGAGGTGGCGAAGATGCGCCGCAGGAGCTCGTCGTCGGTGTGACCACCGATGTGGACACGCTCGTGCCGTGGACTGCGACGCAGTTTCAAGCGGTCAATGTGCTGCAAAACCTCTACGGCTCGCTGACCGAGTTCGACAGCGATCTCGCCGTTGTTCCAGGGCTTGCTGAGGAGTGGGAGACGAGCGAGGACGGTCTGACTGTGACCTTCCACCTTCGGGATGATGTGACGTTCACCGATGGTTCCGAGTTCGATGCCGAGGATGTTGTGGCGTCGTACACGACGATCATGGACGAGGAAACCGCGGCCGTTTCCGCCGCGAACCTTGCCTCGGTGGAGAACATCGAGGCCACCGACGAGCGCACGGTCACCTTCACCCTCAGCGCCCCCGACGCCAGCCTGCCGTCGAAGCTGGCACCGGTGACTTTGGCGATCTTGCCGTCCGACGTCGACCTGGATGCGCTCGAGAGCGAGCCTGTCGGCACCGGTCCGTTCGCGCTCGATGCCCGGACCCCTAACGAGTCCCTCGTGCTCGCGTCGAATCCCGACTACTGGCGCGGAGCGCCTGAGCTCGACACCGTCGAGTTCCGCGTCATCCCCGACCAGTCCGCGATCGTGTCCGCTCTGCAGGCGGGCAACGTGCATATGTCGGTCTTCGACGACCCCTTGGTGGCTGACACCATTGGTGGGTCCGTCACAGTCACCGAGACACCCCAGTTGGGGTACCACGTGCTTCAGATGAACGCGCGGACCGCTCCGCTCGATGATCGCGATGTGCGACTGGCCATTGCCTGCGCGATCGATCGGCAAGAGGTGCTCGACACTGCCGCGCTCGGAGCGGGCGAAGTGACGGGTCCGATCACCTCCCCGGCGTTCCGGTCCGACCCCAGCGCCCGGCCGTGCCCGGAGGGCGATCCTGCGACCGCGCGGGAGTACCTCGCCGCTGCCGGGTACGAGGACGGTCTGACCTTGTCCGCGATCGTGATGCAGGACGGCTACGCGACCGCCGTCGCCGAAGCGGAGAACATTCAGGCACAGCTCGCCGAAGTCGGCATCACCCTCGAGATCGAGGCGCTGGAATCCGGCAGCTACGTCGACCGCTGGATCGCCGCAGACTTCGAGCTCGCGGTAGCACTCAATGGCGGACAACCCGACCCGGATGCCATGTACGGGCGGTACTTCCCCAGTCACGGCAATCTCAACACGGTCGCCGGGTACAGCTCCGACACGCTCGACGACCTCTTCGCGCAGGGGCAGGCGGAACTCGATCCAGACGCACGTGTGGCGATCTATGACGAGATTTCCCGTGAGCTCGAGAACCAGGCCGCCTGGGTGTGGATGTTCACCAGCTACAACTACACGGCCACGGCCGAGGGAGTGTCCGGGTTCACCCCGATGCCGAACAACTCGCTGCAGTACCTGCGCGACACGACCATCCAGTGATCGGCAGGTCACCGGTGCTACGCAAGGTCGGTGGCGCCGTGTTCACCCTCTTCGGGGTGGCCGTTGCGGTCTTCCTCATGCTTCGGGCCATTCCTGGAGACCAGATCACGGCCGCCTACGGTCTCGAAGCCGCGGCTCTGTCTGCGGATCAGCGGGCCGCGCTCGAGGTCTACTACGGGCTGGATCAGCCGCTCATCGTGCAGTTCTTCACCTGGCTCGGCGCGATCTTCACGGGGAATCTCGGATTCTCGGCGCGCGCTCAGCAGTCCGTTCTCGAGATGACGGCGATGGCGCTGCCGGTCACCATCGAGTTGGCGGTTCTGTCGATCATCATCGCGTTCGTGATCGGTGTGCCGCTGGGTATGCTCGCTGCCGCACGTCCACATGGCGTGCGCGACTGGTTCGGACAAGCGGTGGGTCTGGCAGGGCTCGGGGTTCCGGCGTTCCTACTCGCCACCACGCTGCTCGCGCTCTCCGCGCAGCTGGGGGGTTTCAACCCGAACGGGCTTGGCTTCGCGCGTCTGTGGGAGGACCCGTTGCTGAACCTGCAGCAGATGCTCATGCCATCCCTCGTGCTGGGGTTCGGCATCGCTGCTCCGATCATGCGCACCACCCGCACCGCGGTCCTTGAGGTGCAAGGACTGGACTTCATTCGCACTGCCCGCGCCAAGGGTGTACCGCCGCGCCGTCTGCGGCGTGACCACGTGCTGCGCAACGCACTCGTGCCGATCGTGACCATCACCGGCATGCAGTTCGGCTATCTGCTCGGCGGCGCCGTCGTCGTCGAGCAGATCTTCTCGTTGCCCGGGATCGGTCGGCAGGTGCTGCTCGGTATCAATCAGAAGGAGTACGCCGTGGTGCAGAGCACCGTACTCGTCATCGCCTTGCTGTTCGTGATCGTGAACCTGCTCACGGATCTGCTCTACCGCAGGATCGACCCGAGAGTGCGTGCCGGATGAGCGCCACCAGCACCACCACCACAGCGCCCGCCCGGGCGAACGGGCTCACGCTGCGCGCCTTGGCGCACACTCCCAGCGGGCTCATCGGGCTTGTCATCGTGACGGCCTTCCTGGCGCTCGCGGTTGCTTCCGCGCTCGGTCTCGTGGGCGACCCCGCGGCCCAAGAACCGACTGCACGCCTCCAAGCACCGTCGGCAGCTCATTGGTTCGGCACCGACCAGTTCGGACGAGACGTCTTCGCCCGAGTCGCATCGGGCGTGGCGAACTCCGCTGTCGTGGCGTTCATCGCCGTCGGCTTCGCCACCGTGATTGGTGGTGTCGGCGGCATCGTGTCCGGCTACCTGCGCGGGGTCGGGGACACCGTCATCGGCGGTCTCACCAATGTGCTGTTCGCGTTTCCACCGTTGCTGCTCGCCCTGACACTCGCCTCAGTGTTCACCCGGAACTGGTTCACCGTCGCCGTGGCCATCGCAGTGGTCTACACGCCCATCTTCGTCAGGGTCACCCGTGGCCCAGTCCTGTCACTGCGGGAGGTGGACTACGTCAGCGCTGCCCGCGCCACCGGCATGAACGCCGTCGGCATCATGGCGAGGCACATCCTGCCCAACATCACGGGGATCCTCATCGTGCAGATCACGCTGTCGCTCTCCTGGGCCGTGCTCACCGAGGCCGCCCTCAGCTTCCTCGGATTCGGGACGCCCCCGCCCGCCGCGTCCCTCGGCTCGATGGTCTTCGACGCGCAGACCCTGGTGGTGGCCGCCCCGTGGACGATGGTGTCGCCAGGCATGGTGCTCATCGTGCTGATCGTCGGGCTCAACCTGCTGGGCGACGGTTTGCGTGATGCCCTTGACCCCCACCGCAAAGGACGATGACCACCGTGAATCTCGACCCGCTCACCACGGAGGCCGCCGACCTGCGGTACTCCCGCATCGACACCCTCGGAGTTGCCGAGCTCGCCACGCTCATGAACGAGGCCGACCAGACTGTGCCACAGGCCGTGCATGACGCGCTCGGCCAGATCGTCCCGGCGATCGAGGCGATGACTGACCGGATGCTCGGCGGAGGGCGATTGATCTACGTCGGGGCAGGCACTCCGGGCAGGATCGGAGTGCTCGATGCCTCGGAGATTCCACCCACCTTCTCCACCCGCGATCGGGTCCTCGGCATCATCGCAGGTGGACCCGTGGCGATCGTCGATGCCGTCGAGGGCGCGGAGGATGATGCTCAGGGCGGTGCTGCAGCGATCGACGAGGCAGGCGTGGGACCGCTCGACTCGGTCGTCGGAGTGGCGGCGAGTGGTCGTACCCCGTTCGTCATCGGCGCGGTCCGGCGCGCTCGGCAGTTGGGCGCTCTGGGGATCGGGTTCTCCTGTAACGAGAAGACGCCGTTGAGCGAGATCGCCGAGCGCGCCATCGAAGTGATCGTCGGTCCGGAGCTCATCAGCGGGTCGACCCGACTGAAGGCTGGGACTGCGCAGAAGCTCGTCCTGAACATGTTCTCGACCATCGCGATGGTCAGGCTGGGCAAGACGTACGGCAACCTCATGGTGGAGTTGCGCGCCTCGAACGAGAAGTTGCGTGAGCGCGCCACCCGGATGGTCATGCAGCTCACTGATGCCACGTACTCGGCCGCCCGGGAGACCCTGGAGGCGGCGGACTACTCCGTACCGGTCGCCGTCGTATCGCTGCGACGCGGACTGGTCGTGACTGATGCTCGAACAGCGCTCGACGCTGCGGACGGACATCTGCGTGCTGCCCTGGCGACGGAGGTGACGCGATGAGGATCCTCGGGCTGATCTCGGGGACGTCCCACGACGGTATCGACAGTGCCGTCGTGGAGTTCACTCCCGAGGACGGTGGGCTACGTGCGGACGTCGTTGCCCGCGGGGCGACGCCGTACGACGAGCAGTTGCGTGCCGAACTGGTCGCTGCGCTTCCACCGGCACCGACCACGTTGGCGGACGTGACGCGGCTCGACACCCGCATCGGGCAGGCGTTCGCCCGGGCGGCGGCCGACGCGATCGACCAGGCAGGCCCGGTCGACCTCATCGTCTCGCACGGACAGACCGTGTATCACTGGGTCGACGACGCCAGGGTGCTCGGGACCGCGCAGATCGGACAGCCCGCCTGGATCGCCGAGGGCACCGGGGCACCGGTGCTGTCCGACGTGCGCATCCGTGACATCACTGCGGGCGGTCAGGGAGCCCCGTTGGCCTCGACTCTCGACTCGCTCGTACTGGCTGGCCGAGCCCGAGCAGGCGGGCCGCGTGGCCGCGTGGCCGCGTTGAATCTCGGCGGAATCTCGAACGTGACGGTAGTCGGCGACGGCCCCCCGCGCGCCTGGGACATCGGACCTGCCAATGCGCTCATCGATGCCGTCGTCCACGCCGAGCGTTTGCACCCGGCCGGGTTCGATGCCGGCGGTGCGATCGCCGCGACCGGTGAGGTGGACACCAGGCTGCTCGAGGAGCTCCTGGGCGAGCCGTACTACGCGCAGGTGCCTCCCAAGAGCACCGGGAAGGAACTGTTCCACCTCGACTACGTCCGGGACATGGTGGGCCGATCCGGTCAGACGACCCACGGAGCCGACCTTGTTGCCACGCTGACCGCCCTGACGGTGCGCACCATCGCCGACGCGCTCCACCACGAGCAGCTCACCGAGTTGTTCGTCTCCGGCGGGGGTGTCCACAATCGCGTCCTCATGGATGGCCTCGCGGCAGGATTGCCAGGGGTCGCCGTCCAGACCACCGACGTCCTCGGTCTGGGCGCAGACGAGAAGGAAGCCGTGCTGATGGCCCTGCTCGGTTGGCTCACCTGGCACGGTGTGCCGGCCAGCGTTCCCAGCGCTACTGGTGCCTCGGCTCCCCGGCTCCTCGGCTCGCTCACCCCCGGTGCCGGACCGCTGCGTCTCCCGGAACCGCAGTCAGCGCCGGACTTCCTCCGCCTCGGCACGGTCGCTCGCGAAGAAGGCGAGTAGGGCATGTCCGAGATCGCGACGCTTCGCACCCATCCCCTCAGCGTGCCGCTGCGTGGACCGTTCGTGACCGCCCAGCGCACCGTGACAACACTGGACACGCTCGTGGTCAGTGTGACGGATGCGGATGGACGCATCGGCTGGGGAGAAGCCGCGCTGAGCTGGCAGGTCACCGGCGAGAGTAGCGCCGGCGCTGAGGCGGCGATATCTGGCCCGATCGCGGCCGCCGTCGTGGGACTACCGGCGGACGACCCGTCGGAGTGGGGCGCGGCCCTTGCGCGCTCGGTCGTGCGGAACAGTGCCGCGAAGGCCGCCGTTGACTCCGCACTGTGGGATCTCGCCGCGCAGGCCGCCGAGATGCCGCTGCACCGACTGCTCGACCCCACGTCTGGTTCTGCCGTTGTCACGGATATGACCGTCGCGGTTGCCGACGACGAGGAAGTGCTCCGCGACGCGGCTCAGCATGTGGAGGCGGGTTTCGGCACGCTGAAGATCAAGCTGGGCCTCGACCCGGAGCGAGATGATCGCATCATGCGCGCACTGCGGGCGGGCCCTGCCGGTGCGGCGCAACTGCGGGTGGATGCGAACCAGGGCTGGACGGCTGAGGACGCGATCAGGATCATTCGCGGCTGGGAGGAGGACGGACTCGACGTCGAACTGGTCGAGCAACCCACGCCGGCTGACGATATTGATTCGCTCGCTTGGGTGACCGCCGCCGTCACCACACCGGTACTTGCGGACGAATCACTCTGGGGTGCCCGCGATCTGCGGGAGATCGTACGGTTGGGCGCTGCGGACCTCGTGAACATCAAGCTCGCCAAGTGTGGCGGTATCACGCCGGCCCGGGAGTTGGTGTCGCTCGCTGCTGCCTCGGACGTGGGTGTGCTGGTGGGGTCCATGCTGGAGTCGGCGGTAGGGATCTCAGCCGCTGCCCACCTCGCCGTCACCCTCCCGGGGGTCGTGCACGACCTTGACGCCGGCACGTGGCAGCAGACGTCGCCCGTCGAGGGCGGGGTCGGGTACGAGGCCGACCAGATCGTGCTGACCGAGACCGCTGGCCTCGGGATCGATGCCCTGGTGCGGGAGCCTGCATGACCGGCGACGACCTCCTCGCCCCGGCGACTGCCGCCGTCACCGCTGAGCGTGCGGGTGCCCACGCGCCCCCGGGTGCCTCCTTCGCAGTGCTCGAAGGGAATGAGCGCCACGTCGCGGTCAGTGGCACAGCCGACCTGCGCACCGGTGAGGCATTGACCGAGAGCCATGTGCACGACCTGGCCTCGGTGAGCAAAGTGCTGACCACCCTGACGTTGCGCAGACTGTTCGTTGATGGTGCCTTGTCGGCGACCGACACCCTGGGGCATGTGCTCGGCACCCGGGCGGGTAGCCATGCAGATGTGACCCTGGACGAGGTGTTGCGCCACCGGGCGGGGTTCGTGGAATGGCGGCCGCTCTACCTCGTTCCCGGGGTTGAGGAGGACCCTGCGGCGACGTCGTTGTCGACCCCGCCGCGATATGCGCCCGGCTCCGGGCGGCATTACTCCGACCTCGGTATGCAGGCCCTGGGTGCGGTCATCGCGCGGACGGCGAGTATGCCGTTCGCCGCCGCAGTTCGGCACCTCTTGCTCGATCCGTTGGGTGCGTCATCGGTGACTGCCGGTGCGCCGCCTGATGGGTCGCCAAGCGTGGCCGGGGCCGATGGTGACGCCATCGAACGTGAGATGGTGCGCAGCGGTGTTCCATACCCGGTCGACGCGGACGCCGATGCCTTCCACTGGCGCACGGAGACCGTGCGCGGAGCTGTCGGTGACGGCAACGCGTTCCACGCCTTCCGAGGTGCGGCCGGCCATGCCGGGTGGTTCGCCGACGCTGACGGGCTGCTCCGAATCGCCGCCGCGCTGGCCGATCCGGAACGGTACGGACTCGGTTCCGCCAACTCCCTCGCGGCCACCGTCGATGCGGGCCAAGGCCAGGGAGTGCTGGTGCGGTGGTTGCCGTGGCGGGGCCGGGATCGTCTCTTTCTGGGACACGGTGGGTTCACAGGCACGTTCATCGCGGCTGCACCTGCGACCGAGGGAGCCCCCGAGGTTCTCACCGTCCTGCTCACCAACCGTCTGCACGGCCGACCGGGACCGGGCCGAGGCCGTCTTGTCCCGTCCGAGACGCTCTGGAGAGGGGCAATGTCGCACGCTGACACCCTGCTGCACCCCACGACGACGGGAGACCGACCGTGACCGATCCCTTGCTCTCCGTGCGCGACCTTCGCGTCACGTTCGACACGCCTGCGGGACCGTTCGAGGCCGTCAAGGGCGTGACGTTCGACGTGGCCGCCGGCGAAACTGTCGCCATCGTCGGCGAGTCGGGCTCAGGTAAATCCACCGTCGCAGCGAGTATCAATCGCCTGCTGGCGGGAAACGGCCGCATCTCCGGCGGCTCGATTCAGTTCGAGGGGCGAGAGCTCACCGAACTGCCCGAGCGTGAACTCATCACGCTTCGCGGTGCGGGAATCGGCCTCGTCCCGCAGGACCCGATGTCGAACCTCGACCCGGTGCACACCGTGGGAGCGCAGATCCTCGAGGCGCTCGAGGTGCATGGGAAGGGGCGCGGGAGTGCCGGCCGGCGACGCGCCGTCGAACTGCTCGAGATGGTGGGCATCCCCGATCCTGAGCAACGCTACGACCAATACCCGCACGAGTTCTCCGGCGGTATGCGCCAGCGTGCCCTCATCGCCATGGGCCTCGCATGCGAGCCGCGGCTGCTCATCGCGGACGAGCCGACCAGCGCACTCGACGTCACCGTGCAACGACTCATCCTCGACACGATCGAAGAGCTGACCGCGAGCACGGGGACGGCGATGATCCTCATCACGCACGACCTGGCGCTTGCCGCTGAGCGGGCGAGCCGGGTACTGGTGATGTTCCGTGGTGAGCTGGTGGAGGCCGGCCCGGCCCGGCACCTCCTGGAGAAACCGGAGCACGCGTACACCAAGCGGCTCGTCGCTGCCGCGCCCAGTCTGGTCTCCGTGCCGATCGTGGACGCTCCTGGTGACACCGGCCCCGATGCCACCCTGGTCAGCGTGGCCGACGTGGGCCGGCGCTACCGACTTCGTGGCGCCGCGCGCGGTGCGGAGTTCTGGGCGGTGCGCGACGTCAGTTTCACCATCCCGCGCGGGCGCACGGTCGCGATCGTTGGTGAGTCCGGGTCGGGAAAGTCGACCACCGCAAAGATGCTCCTCGGTCTCGAGACGGCCTCGGAAGGAACGATTCGGATTGCCGGCCATGACGTCTCGACCTTGCGCGGCCGGAAGCTCCTCGCAGTGCGGCGCGAGGTCCAGCCGGTGTTCCAGAACCCGTTCGCCTCGCTCGACCCTCGGTACACCATCGCGGAATCGATAGCAGAACCCCTGCGGGTGCACCGGATCGGTGACAAACGATCCCGCCTTCTTCGGGTGCGTGAGCTACTGGAGCAGGTCGCTCTGCCATCTTCCCTGGCCGAGAGCTTGCCGCATCAACTCTCCGGTGGGCAACGCCAGCGGGTCGCCATCGCCCGGGCCCTCGCCCTGGAGCCGGAGCTGGTCGTACTCGACGAGGCGGTCTCCGCTCTCGACGTGCTGGTGCAGGCCCAGATCCTGGAGCTTCTCGTCGATCTCCAGCGCAACCTGGGATTGAGCTACCTCTTCATCAGTCACGACCTGGCAGTGGTGAACATGATCTCCCACGAGGTGCACGTGATGCAGAGCGGCCGCATCGTGGAGTCCGGCACACCGGACCAGATCTTCACGTCACCGCAGCAGGAGTACACCCGAGAACTGCTCGCCGCGATCCCCGGCACGACCTTTGCCTAGGTGGCGGGTCAAGTCGTCGGCTCAGTCCAGGTGCGCCACCTGCTCGTCGCACCGGAGCGGGCTGACACGCGGACCTGAGCCCCGCCGGTGGTGAATCGTTTGTGCGGACCTCTGCCATCCGCACTACGATCGCGAGGATGGTGACGTTACGGGATGTGGCTGCGCACGCCGGCGTGTCGGTCTCGGTGGTCTCCCGGGTGCTGAACTCTGACCCCACGATCCGGATCAGGCCGGAGACCCGGGAGCGGGTGGTGGAGTCCGCCCGGCTGTTGCGTTATGCACCCAACTCGGCCGGGCGGTCGCTGCGCCGAGCCCGCACCCACTTGCTGGCGCTGGTTGTTCCGGACGTCACCAACGCCACTTTCACCGACCTGGTGAACGGGGTGGAGACCCGGGCACTGGATCACCACTACTCGGTGCTGCTCGCGTCCAGCCCGCGGATGCAGCCGGGTAGCGACGGTTTCAACCGCCTGCTGAGTGAGCGCCTGGTCGACGGCGTGCTGCTGCAGAAGGATGACAGCGCCCCCACCGAACTGGTCTCCCGCGCCCTCTCGCACCCCGAGCGGACGGTGATGATCAACTCCGGACCGGTCGAGGGCGTGCGCTCGATCGCGATCGACGACGTGGCTGCCGGTGCGCTCGCAGCCCACCACCTGCTCGAGCTCGGACACACCTCGATCGGATACGTCGGGGGCGTGCCGGCCTCCGACACCAGTGCCCGCCGTCAGCAGGGCGTCGAGAACGCGCTCACCGAGGCCGCACTGACCCTCTCGCGCGAGCACGTCACCAGCCTCGGCTACACCTACCGCTCGGCTCGTGACGCCGTTCGGATCCTGCTCAGCCGGGACCCGCGCCCCACGGCGCTCGTGGTCGGCAACGTGAACGCCGGGATCGGGGCGCTCACCGAGGCCGCGCAGATGGGGATCGCGGTACCGCGCGAGCTCTCGGTGGTGGCGATCCACGACATCTGGCCGGCCATCACCTGCGCCCCGGCGCTGACCACGATCCGGCTGCCGATGGAGACCCTCGGATCCACAGCCGTGGACATGCTTCTCGACGGTGCCGGGGCCGAGCATGTCGAGACGGTCAGTCGCGTGGTGGACGATCCGGCCCCGAGCTGGTGCTGCGGGAGTCCACCGGGCCTGCCCCTGGGGTCTGAGTACTCGCCGGCCTTCGCCAGTCACGCCCCGCGGCGACGTGCCCGGCATCCGGGAGCGGGTGGCCGCCTGCTCACCCCTCCGGCAGTGGATGCCCACCCGCCTGGCCGGCCTCGTGCGCCGCCTCCAGCACGGCCATGGTCCGCAGCACGTCGCGCACCGATGTCGGCAGCGTCGCCGACTCCCCAGTGGCACGGCGTTGTAGTGCCCCCATCGAGCCGATGAAGGCGTCCGGGAACCAGGAGCCGGCCACCTCGATCTCCCGCCACCCCTCACCGGTGGTGATCTCCAGCAGGTCGGCCCCACCGCGCGGGTAGTCCAGCAGCAACCCGAGCTCGGCACGGATCGCACCCTCGGTGCCGTGCCACAGCACTGCCGCCTCCTGGTGCGACGCCCCGAACGAATGATCGTGGTTGGTACTGATCGTCACCCGCAGCGGGCGGCCGGCGTAGTGCAGCAGGTACCCGGTCCGCGTACTCGCCAGCTCCTTGTGCGGGTGCGGCACCGTCACTGCGCTGACCCCGGTGGGATCCCCTACGAAGGAACGCACCAGGTCCACGTAGTGCACCGAGTGCATCGGCATCTCCATGCGCTCCAGTCCGAACACGCTCGGGAACAGCTCCCACGGTGTCTCCACCCGCACGAGCACCTCGAGGTCGATCAGCTCTCCGATAGCGCCCTCGGCGATCAGCCGGCGGGCCGCCACCACGTGCGGGGCGAACCGCAACTGGGTGTTCACCGCGGCCACGAGCTGCTTGCGTTCGGCGATCGTCACCAGCTCACGTGCCTGCGCGTAGGTGTAGCCGAGCGGCTTCTGCAGCTGCACGGCCGCCCCGTCTGGCAGCGCGTGCAGGATCGCGCCGAACGCGTCCGGCATCACGGCGACGTCGTAGATCGCGCCGGTTCCGTGGGCGGCGACCGCCTCCTCCAGCCGGTCGTAAGTGGTGGCGATCCCGAAGTCGGCCGCCAGGGTCTGGGCGCGCTCGATATCGAGGTCCACCAGCGCCGCCACCGGCATGCCCGCCTTGCGGTAGGCCGGCAGATGGGCGTCTCGGGCAATACCGCCCGCGCCGATCACCACGATCGGCAAAGTGCGCTCCGGTGCATCGGCGAGATAGGCCGGATCCGGGTGGCGCTCGAGCCCGGCTCCGTCCGGGGCAGCGCTCACGTCGGCACCCCGTACACCCGCGCCGCCGTACCGGTGCGCAGGGCCGTCTGCTGGTCAGGCTCCAGTTCGCCGACGGCGCTCAGCAGCACAGCCAGCGTTGCCTCCGCGCCGCCGAAGGCCGTGCACACCGGCCAGTCGGTTCCCACCATCAGCCGGTCGGGCCCGAACAGCTCCACGGCAGTGCCGAGCACCGCGCGCATCTGGTCCGCGCTCGCCGGTCCGCCGGAGGCGTAGATCCCGGACACCTTCGCCACCGTGTTCGGGCAGCTCGCGATCTCACCCAGCTGCTCCCGCCACAGATCGGCGGCATCGCCCCCGTCCAGCGCCGGAGTGCCCAGGTGATCGAGCACGAACGTCTGGCTGGGGTGCTGCCGCGCAAGGGTGAGGAGATTCTCCCGGTGGCGAGGCAGCGTCGCCACCACGTCCAGCGGCAGCCCGGCGGCACCGATCAGGTCGATGCTGCGGCGCTGCTCCGCCCCCAGGATCCAGTCCGGGTCCGGCCGGTCGTGGGTGAGGTTGCGCACGCCCACCACTCCTGCTGCCGGACTGGTCAGATGCTCGGCCACCGTGTCTGGGGCCTCCAGCGGCAGGTAGACGACCGCACCGGCGAAGCGCGGCTCCGTGGCCACCAGCTCGAGCAGGTACTCGGTCTCGGTCAGGGTCTCGTCGGCCTGGACGAGCACCGCGCGGGCGAACCCGTGCTTGGCCAGCATGTCCAGTGCCTCGGACGGGAGGTGGTCGCGCCGCAGCAGCTCCGGCGCCTGGTCCAGCCAGCCGTAGCCGGACCGCCGGTGGTCCCACACGTGCAGATGGGCGTCGATCACGACTCTCCTCGCTTCGTCACGACGTACAGGTGCACCAACGACAGCACCGTATCGCCCCGCTGATTCGTCACCGTGACCAGTTCGTCCACCCGGCCCAGCTCGGGACGCCTGGGGTGATCGGAGATCGCGGTGATCTCCGCCGTCACCGTGATCGTGTCCCCGATCAGCACGGGCTTGATGAACCGGATCCTGTCGTAGCCGTAGCTCATCGCCTGCGGATTCACGTCCCCGGCCGTCATCCCCACGGCCACGGCGATGATCAGCGTGCCGTGCGCGATCCGGCCCCCCAGACCCGCCTCCTCCACGCACCAACGTTCGTCCATGTGGTGCGGGAAGAAGTCGCCGGACTGGCCGGCGTGCAGCACCACGTCGGCCTCAGTGATCGTGCGCCCCAGAGTCTGACGCACCTGGCCGACGGCGTAGTCCTCGGCGAACTTGTCAACGATCTGCATGTGTCACTCCCAGGGTGGCGAACATCGGGTCCAGGTCCTCGAGCACAGCGGCGGCACCCTCGCGCTCCATCAGTCCCCGGTGCACCCGTGCACAGGCCGCGTTCTGCACGTCCATGTACCCGGGGTGCGGCGGTCGCAGGCTCGCCAGCTCCAGGGTGCGGCGGGTGCCGCCGAAGAAGTCTCCGGTCCGCTCCGCCAGCGCCACGTCCTCCCACGCGTCGACGTGACCCGGTTGGCCGCCCGCCTCGGCGTAGACCCCACGCTGCACCGCGCCCGTCCCGGCCCAGCAGGCGAAGGCGAGCGCCTCGTCACGATGGACGCCGTGCGCCGAGACCGACAGGCCCGCGCCACCGAGCATCGAACCACGCGGCTCCCCCTCGATCGCCGGGATGTCCGTCCACGCGAGCCGGTGCGGCCGGAACCCGGGCCGGGCGTAGGTGACGTAGCCGTACAGCAGCGGCGCGTAGCACCACCGATCACCCGTGGCCAGCCGTTCAGAGGTCTCGATCGGGTTCTCGGCACTGCACTCCGCGGGCACGAGGTCCCGCAACCGGCCCAGCACGTCCCACGCCTGCGCGAAGGCGTCCGGATCCCCGAAACGTCCCCGTCCGCCGTCGTAGCCCTGCACACCCGAGGTGAGCGTGAAGGTCGAGGCGAACGCATCGATCGGCTTGTACGGCCAGAGCACGACGGCGTCCCTCGCCAGGTCCAGCACGTCCGCCCAGGTGCGTGGCGGCTCGGGCAGCAGGTCCGGCCGGTAGGCCGCCACCTGCGCGGCGGCATCGATGGCCAGGCCGTACTGCGCCCCCTGCCACCGGTAGCTCTCGTAGGAGCGGCCCACGTATGCAGCGGGACCTTCGCCGTCGGGAAGGGGGGCCAGCAGGCCCTCATGGGCAGCGTGCGCGATGTGCGGGTGATCGATCACGAGCAGGTCGAACTGCGCCGTCAGGGACTCCAGCCCCTGATCGGCGAACGCCTGCAGCGACCGCTTCTCCCAGACGATCTCCACGTCATGCTCGGATGCGTAGGTGCGGGAGGCGGCAACGATGCTGTCGAAGCCGCGCGGATGGTCCCAGGTGATGCCTCGCAGGGTGAGGGTCATGATGCCCGCTCCGCCGGCGTCAGCTCGCTGCGCAGGCGCCCGCTGTCCTGGCCGAGCGAGGGTGCGGCGCTCGCCGAACGGGGGCGGACGCCGTCGATGCGCAGTGGCGAGCGGGTGGTGGTCACCTCGGTGCGGGTGCCGTCCGGCTCGGTACGGTGCAGCGTCTGCACCATGTCGATCCGGCGGAAGCCCTCATGCTCGACCAGCTCGTCCACGGTGTGCAGTGGCGCGCACCAGATGTCGGCCTCGTCCAGGATCGTCAGCCACGCGGCGGTGGTGTCGGTGCGGAGCCGGTCGGCGATGAGGCCTTCGATCCGGGAACGCTCCTCCCACCAGGTCTGCGGGGTGGTCATCGCCACCAGCTCGGGGATCTGCAGCAGCTCACCCACGCGCGGTACCGGGTTCATCGCGATCGAGAGGTACCCGTCCGCCGTCGGGTACACCCCGTAGGGCGCCGGCAGGTAGCTGTGCGCACTGTGCGGGCCGCGCACAGGTTCAGTGAGCGCCGCTGGATCGGTGAGGCGGACCGAGAGCATCTCGAACTGCATGTCGACCATCGCCTCCAGCAGGGAGGTACGCACATGCCCGCCGATTCCGGTGCGCAACCGCCGCAGCAGCAGCGCAGTGATGCCGTGCGCCAGGTGGCAGGAGGCCAGGTGGTCGGCGATGGCGATGCCCATGGGGCTGGGCTCCGGGTCGGCCTGCAGCCAGGGCACGCCCGCGATCGACTGGGCGAGCAGGTCCTGGCCCGGGCGGTCGCGCCACGGTCCCTCCTCGCCGTACCCGGTGATCGAGCCGTAGACGACGCCGGGGTTGGTCGCGCGGACGGTCTCGTAGTCGAGCCCGAGCCGCTCCATCACACCGGGCCGGAAGTTCTCCACGACCACGTCCGCCCGGTCCACGAGCTCACGGACCACAGCGAGGTCGCCCGGGTCCTTCAGGTTCGCGGCCAGGCTCTCCTTGCCGCGGTTCATCGCGTGGAAGGAGACGGTGTCCGCACCGGCCTTCGCGCCGGCGAACGCGAGGCCGCGGCCGATGTCGCCGAGGCCGGGGCGCTCGATCTTGATCACCCGTGCCCCGAGATCAGCCAGCCGCAGCGCGGCGACGGGGCCGGCGAGGAACTGGCTGAAGTCAAGAACGAGGAAGCCCTCGAGCGGGTCCGGAATCGGTGCGGATGCGGTCATGAGTGCGACTCCTCGGTGGTCAGGTGCACCGGCTCGTCCGGATGGAGGTCGAGCTGCCATGTGCTGGTGCGGTATCTCGCCGTCACGGTCTGGGGGTGGTCGGAACGGAGCGTGGCGTTGCGCAGCGTTCCCGCCGACCAGTGCAGGTCGACGGTGATCCCGGTGCGGGCCCGCAGGCCCCGCACGGTGCCGTCGGGCAGGTCCGGTGGGAGTGCAGGCAGCAGGTCGAGGGTGCCGGTGTGCGACTGCAGCAGCGTCTCGGCGATCGCGGCCACGAATCCGAAGTTCCCGTCGATCTGGAACGGTGGGTGCGCGGAGAACAGGTTCCGGTAGAGACCGCCACGCCAGCGCCCGCCACCGGGTTTCGGGGTGACCTCCACGGCACGACGCACGAACAGATCGAGCAGCCGGCCCACCGCCTCCGGCTCACGCAGGCGTGCACGCATCGCCATCTTCCAGGCCAGCGACCAGCCGGTGCCTTCGTCGCCGCGGGCGTCGAGGCTGCGGCTGGCTGCGGCGGCCACCTCGGGCGTCGGCGCCTGGTCGGCGGGGTGGATACCGACGAGGTGGGCGATGTGGCGGTGGTGTGGATCGACCATCCGCTCCACCTGGGCCCATTCGCGCAGCAGGCCGGTGGAGTCGGTGCCGATCGGGGCGATCCGAGGGAGCGCGCGGGCCACCTCGTCCAGCAGCGCCTCGTCCTGCAGGCCGTACTGCTCGGCCAGACGCAGCATCGAGCGCAGCAACTGGCGAGCCAGTTCCAGATCCATGGTGGAGTCGGAGGCGACGGAGGAGGAGCGCCCGCCCTCGACGACGAACCTGTTCTCGGGCGAGGTCGAGGGGGAGGTGCCCAGGGTGCCGTCGGGGCGGGGCTCGAGCCAGTCGAGCACGAAGCGTGCCGCACCCCGCAGGGTCGGCCAGAAGCGCTGGGCTGCTGCGTCGTCGTGGGAGAAGGCGAGCCGGTCGGTCAGGTGCGAGGTGAGCCACACGCCGGCAAACGGCCAGAACGCCCAGGCGGGGTCATGCGTGCCGTCGCCCATCGGGTCGGTGAAGGCCCAGATGTCGCTGGCGTGGTGGGCCACCCACCCGGAGGAGCCGTAGATCCGCTCGGCCGGTTCGCGGCCGCGTTCGGCCAGGGCCTCGACCAGGTCGAACAGGGGCTCGGCGCACTCGGCCAGCCCGGTGGTCTCGGCGAGCCAGTAGTTCATCTCGGTGTTGATGTTCATCGTGAAGGTCGAGCTCCACGGTGGCTGCATGCGCTGGTTCCACACGCCCTGCAGGTTCGCCGGCGTCCCCCCGGGGCGGGAGCTGCAGATCAGCAGGTACCGGCCGAGGTGGAACAGCAGTGCGGTCAGCTCCGGTGCCGCGCCGGCGTGGGCACCCTCACCGTCCTGGACGGCCGCGAGCAGGGCATCGGTGTCGCCGATGGTGCTGGTGTCTGCGGGTTCGCCCGCACCAGCCGTCGCCCGATCGGCTGGTGCGCCGAGCTGGAGCTCGGTGCGGTCGTAGAGCTCGCGATGCGCCTGTTCGTGCGCACCGCGCACCGCCGCCACGCCCCGAACCGCACACTGCTCCGCCACCTCGCTGCACGCGGCGCGGGCGGCGGCGAGCGCCTCGTCCACATCGCCCGTCGGCTCCTGGCCCAGCCGGGTGAAGGTGGTGCGGACGGCCAGGATCAGCGTTGCGTCGCCGGCCACCTCCAGCACCACCCCGTCCGGGGTGGTGCGAGTGCGGACCTCGCCGCTGAGTGCGTGCAGGGCCACGGCCGCCTGGACGCCGCGTGGTTCCTCAGCCCAGCGGATCGGGTCCGGGTCACGCTGGACGGCGGGAATCACGTCATCCGGGGCACGCAGGATCGCCCAGGCCCCGGTGCCCTCGGTTCCGCTGCGCTCGGTGCGCAGCGGGGAGTCGAGCGTGAAGCTGATCGGCCGGCCGCCGGCCGAGACCTCGAGCACCAGCGCATCGGCCGGAGCGCTGGTGAAGGCACGCTGGGCGACCGGACCTGCTGGTGAGGCGGCGCTCGTCCACGAGATCGCCGAGCGCAGGTCGAGTCCGCGGCGGTGCGAGGCGGCGGTGGTGGCGTGGTCCCGCTTGGGCACGACCTCGGCCCGGGGTGCTGGTTCGTGCGCGGAGGCGACCGCCCGGCGCAGCCGCGCGAGCGGCTGGAACGCCTGCGGATACGAGTACTGCAGCGCCTGCAGGGCCTCCTCGGCCCCGACAGGGTCACCCGAGGTGAGCGCTGCGCGCGCCGAGCGGATCGCTGCCCGGGCTAGCTGCGCCGTCACCGGGTGCTCGCTGGGGCGACGCGGTGGACCCGACCACACGGTCCCTTCGCTGAGCCAGATCAGTTCCTCCTCCGCGCCGCCGTAGACCATGGCGCCGAGGCGGCCATTGCCCAGAGGCAGGGCGTCGACCCATTCCGCAGCGGCGGTGCTGAACGAGAGCCCGTGGACATGCATGTCCGAGGCCACCTCGGAAGGTGGGTGAGCAAAGGAGAACGTCGACGGCACTGTCACCCCAGGGAATCGTTTCAACGAGTTGCGGACACTCTAGCCGGTTCTCAGTGGCCTCTGGCAAGCCGTTCTGTGACTTGTTATTCAGGCATGTGAACGAGATTGTCGGCTCGAGGGTTGCGCTCCTCGATGATCGGTGGCTAGCATCCAGACAAACGATTCACCGGACGATGAGGTCATGGTTCACGCAGCCCAGCGCAGGCGGGCGCACCACGCCTCGAGACTGCTCGAGAGGAGCCACCCGTGGTGCACACCGGACTGGGTACCGCCAGCGCGGCGCCGCCGGCGGTTCCCTCGTCAGCCGTCCGCGAGGCCCCGACGTCACGTCGCTGGTCCGGTGGCCGTCGTGGCCGTCTTCGCCGGTCCATCCGCCGGCACTGGCAGCTGTACCTGCTGGTCATCCCGCCGCTGGCTTACTTCCTGATCTTCCAGTACGTGCCGATGGGCAACGCTGTCATCGCGTTCAAGGACTACAACGTGGTCCAAGGCATCTGGGGCTCGCCGTGGGCGGGGTTGGAGTATTTCCAGCGGTTCTTCGACAACCCGATGTTCACCACGGTGGTCAGCAACACCTTCCTGCTGAGCCTGTACGCGCTGATCGCGAGCTTCCCGATCCCGATCATCCTCGCGCTCGCGCTGAACGAGATCCGGGCCCGGTTCTTCAAGCGGACCGTCCAGATGGTCACCTATGCGCCCTACTTCATCTCCACGGTGATCGTGGTGTCGATGGCGATCCTCATCCTTTCGCCCCGCATCGGACTCGTGAGCGACTTCACCGGGTTCTTCGGCCTGCCCGCCACGGACTATCTCGCTCAGCCCGACTTCTTCCGTCACGTCTACGTGTGGAGCGAGGTCTGGCAGACGGCCGGTTACTCCGCCGTCATCTACCTGGCGGCGCTCGCGGGCGTCGACCCCGGCCTGTACGAGGCGGCGAAGGTGGACGGTGCGAACCGGCTACAGAAGATCTGGCACGTGGACCTGCCGAGCATCACCCCGACGATCGTCGTCGTCCTGATCCTCTCCGTCGGCAGCATCATGGCGGTCGGCTTCGAGAAGGCCTTCCTGCTGCAGAACCCGCTGAACCTCTCCCAGTCCGAGATCATCGCCACCTACACCTACAAGGTGGGTATCCAGAACGCCGACTTCAGCCTGGCCACCGCCATCGGGCTCTTCAACTCGGTGATCAACCTCGTGCTGCTGGTCGGGGTCAATATCGTCGCCAAGCGCGTGACGGGGAGGGGGCTGTGGTGAGCGCCGTGCTGACCCAGCGAGCTCGCCGCACCCGCAGGAGGCGGGTGCGGGAGTCGCCCGTCGACCGTGTGTTCCTGGTGGGCGTCTACATCCTGCTCGCGACGTTCCTGCTGGTGGTGCTGCTGCCCCTGTGGTACATCCTGGTCAGCTCGTTCAGCAGCCCGGAGGCGGTCTCCGCCGGCCGGGTGTTCCTGTGGCCGGTGGACTTCACGCTGCGCGGGTACGAGGTGGTCTTCTCCAACCCGACGATCCTCACCGGCTTCGCGAACTCCTTCTTCTACACCGTCGTGGGGACCGTGATCAGTGTGACGCTGACGGTGATGCTCGCCTATCCGCTCTCCCATTCAGGTTTCGCCGGGCGCAAGGTGCTCACGGGTGCGGTGGTCTTCACCATGCTCTTCGCCGGAGGGCTGATTCCCACCTATCTGGTGGTGCAGGCGCTCGGCATGCTGGACACCAGGTGGGCGCTGCTCATCCCGAAGGCGGTAGCGGTGTGGCCGGCGATCCTCGCCATCACCTACTTCCGGACCGCCATCCCGGACGAGCTGCGCGAGGCGGGCGAGATCGACGGCGCGAGCGACCTGCGCATCCTGTGGAAGGTGGTGCTCCCGCTCTCGGCCCCGATGCTGGCGGTGATCGCGCTGATGTACGCGATCGTGCAGTGGAACTCCTACTTCGACGCCCTCATCTACCTGCGCGACGACAGCCTGTACCCGCTCCAGCTGGTGCTGCGGAACATCCTCATCCTCAACACCGACGCCGGCGCCGACGTCACCGCAGCGATCGAGCGGCAACAGCTCGCGGCCCTGCTCAAGTACTCACTCATCGTGGTCTCGACGGTCCCGATGATGCTCATCTATCCGTTCGTCGCCCGCTACTTCACCCGAGGCCTGCTGCTGGGCGCGGTCAAGGGCTGAACGGATGCACCTCGCGTCACCGAAGACGGTGGCACCACCTCACGACGAAGAGAGGCATGACATGACACGCACCTACCGCAGGTCCGCGGCGGTTCTCGCTGTCGGTGGACTGGCACTGGGGATCAGCGCCTGCGCACCCGGTGGTGAGGAGGAGCCCACCGATGACGGCGTCATCACCATCTACAGCCAGCAGGGCCCCGACAGCGACCTCAACACCAACTCCTTCACCCTCATGCTGGAGGAGGAGTTCGGCGTGGACCTGCAATTCGAGACGACCACGTGGGACGCCGCAGCGGCGTCGGAGTCACGGCAGATCACGCTCGCCAGCGGTGAGTACCCCGACGCGTTCCTTCTGATCCCCTGGGTGGACCAGTTCACCCAGGCCGAGCTGCTCAAGTTCGGCGACCAGGGGCTGGTCCGGCCCCTGAACGACCTGCTCGACGAGAACGCGCCCAACCTGCAGTCCGCATGGGCCGACACCCCAGAGTGGGAACGGCTCGCCACGGCACCTGATGGGACCGTCTGGGGCCTGCCGCAGTGGAACGACTGCTTCCACTGCACCTACCCCTCGAAGCTGTGGCTGAACTCCGCATGGCTCGAGAGCCTCGGGTTGGAGCGGCCGACCACGCCGGAGGAGCTGCGCGACGTGCTGACCGCCTTCAAGGAGCAGGACCCGAACGGCAACGGTCAGGCCGACGAGGTGCCACTGTCCGGATCACCCGGCGGGAACTCGGTGCTGCCGTTCCTGATGAACCCGTTCGTCTACATGGCCACCTCCAGTGTGGATGGCTCCGTGCCGGGCTCGCTCGGGTTGCACGGTGAAGATGTGACCCTCCAGCCGACGCTGGACGGGTGGCGTGACGGCCTGCGCTACGTGAACTCGCTGTTCGAGGAGGGCCTTGTGGACGAGGCCGCGTTCACGCAGAACCAGGACGCGCTGCTCGCGCTCGGTGACGTCGCCGGCGACCCGATCCTCGGCGCCGCAACCGTCGGCCACCCCGGTGTCTTCGTCACGGTCGGCCAGGAGGACGGCCGCGACACCAACTACGACACCCTGCCCCCGCTGACCGGCCCGAATGGCTCGCCCGCCTCGGAGGTGAGCTCCTCCTCCGCCGGTGCCACCTTCGTCATCACGAACAACGCGACCGACGAGGAGGCGGCCACGCTCGTGCAGATGGTCGACTGGATGATCGACTACGACAACCACCTGCGTGCCGAGTGGGGTGAGGAGGGCGTCGCCTGGGACTACGCCGAGGAGGGTGACGTCGCGTTGAACGAGGATCTCGAGCCACTCTACGTCCGGCACCGGTTGAGCGGCGCCGACGAGACCGAGAACAGCAACTCGTCCTGGGGCCCGCTCGCCCAGTACTACGGCAGTCAGGAGTTCCGTCAGTCGCAGGTCGTTCCCGAGGACATCTACGACCTGTCGGGCTACGAGCGCCGCCTCTTCGAGGCGACTCAGGCGTACGCCGAGAACAGCCCCGAGAACGCGTTCCCGTACTGGAACCTCTGGATCCCGGACGAGGCCGCCAGCGAGCTCTCGACGGTCCAGACCAACGTCGAGTCGCTGGTGCTGCAGGCCAGCGCCGAGTTCGTCACCGGGGTGCGTGACATCGACGACGACGCCGCATGGCAGGCCTTCCAGGACGAGCTGGTGGCCAACGGCAGCGACCGGTACGTGGAGATCTACCAGGAGGCCTGGGACGCGGCTCAGTGATCCCCTGACGCAGGTGCCCGGGCCGCGTACGGCCCGGGCACCGGTGCGTTCAGTCCAGGTGCGCCACCAGCTGCGGAGCCAGGCCCACATAGTCGGCGGGGGAGAGGGCGAGCAGGCGAGCCTGGACGTCGTCGGGCAGGCCCAGGCCGGAGATGAACTCCCGCATCGCGGGCCCGTCCACGCGACGCCCGCGGGTGAGCTCCTTGAGTCGCTCGTACGGGTCGGCCATGCCCTGGGCGCCGGCGATCCCTGCGGCCCGCATGGCCGACTGCACGGCCTCGCCGAGTACCTCCCAGTTGGCGTCGAGGTCGGCGGCCATGGTCGCGGCGTCCACGTCCAGCCCGGCGAGCCCGCGGCGTACGTTGTCCAGGGCGAGCATCGAGTGCCCGAACGCTACCCCGATGTTGCGCTGGGTGGTGGAGTCGGTGAGGTCGCGCTGCAGCCGGGAGGTGACCAGGGTGGCCGAGAGCGTGTCCAGCAGTGCGCAGGAGATCTCCAGGTTCGCCTCGGCGTTCTCGAACCGGATCGGGTTCACCTTGTGCGGCATCGTCGAGGATCCGGTGGATCCCTGGGCGGAGAGCCGCTGGCGGAAGTACCCGAGTGAGATGTAGGTCCACACGTCGGTGGCGAGATTGTGCAGGATCCGGTTGAAGCGCGCCATGTCCGCGTACACCTCGGCCTGCCAGTCATGGCTCTCGATCTGCGTGGTGAGCGGGTTCCAGGTGAGGCCCAGGTGCTCCACGAACGCGCGGGCGACCTGCTGCCAGTCGGCATCCGGCACCGAGACCGTGTGCGCCCCGTAGGTGCCCGTGGCGCCGTTGATCTTGCCGAGGTACTCGGCCGCCTCGATCCGGCGGATCTGCCGGCGGAGCCGGTGCGCGAGCACCGCGAGCTCCTTGCCGAGGGTCACCGGGGTGGCCGCCTGTCCGTGCGTGCGGGCCAGCATCGGCACATCGGCGTGCTCGCGGGCCAGGTCCGCCACCGCGTCGGTGGCACTGCGTGCCGAGGGCAGCCATACGTCGGTGACGGCGTCGCGCACCGTGAGCGCATAGCTCAGGTTGTTGATGTCCTCGCTGGTGCAGAAGATGTGCACGATCTCCGAGACCTGCGGAAGGACAGTCTCGCCGAGGGTGTCCGGGGCGGAGGCCAGGCGCCGCTTCAGGAAGTACTCCACCGCCTTCACGTCGTGCAGGGTCTCCCGCTCGATCGTGGCGAGCTCGGCGATCTCCTCGGCACCGAAGGTGGCGACGACGTCACGCAGGTAGGCGATCTCGGCCTCGCTCAGGCCCGGGGCGCCGGGCAGGATGTGGTTCGTGGTCAGGTGGATCAGCCACTCCACCTCCACGTGCAGCCGGGCGCGGTTCAGCGCCGCCTCGGAGAGGTGATCCACCAGCGGGGCCACGGCTCCGCGGTAGCGGCCGTCCAACGGGCCGAGGGCGATATCGGGCAACTCGGCGAAGGGAACGCGCTCCATGATCACATCATCCCAGACCCTGCCCGACCCCCCGAACCTGGCCGACGCCGCGCCCACACCGCCACCCTGCTACGAGAGGGCGAGCATCGCCGTCGCGACGTCGTCGGCTGACGCGCTGGGGATCGCCGTCGAAGCGCCGTCGAGAACGAGCAGGCGCGCACCGGGGATCTCGCGGGCGAGCGCTTCGCCGTTCCCCACGGGGAAGAACGGGTCGCGGCGGCCGTGCACCACGAGGCTCGGCAGCGTGATCTCGGCCAGCCGCTCGCGCCAGCGTGGGGTGCAGTCCAAGCCGGCGAACACCATGCCCAGCTGGTTCGCCATGTGCACCGCCGGCGCCGTGCCTGGCGTGCGGTCCCAGATGCGCCCGGCCACGGCACGGGCAGCGGCAGGGTCGTCGCCGAGGATCTCAGCGCCCTTGGCAGCGAACGCTGCCACCGCCTCGCGATCGGACCAGTCGGGCATCGGGCCGGAGAACAGCCGGTCCATCGTTGCCTCATCATGATCGGGCAGGTCGTCATCGACCGGTCCCGGGGCGACGGATCGGGTTCCGGCCAGAGTGAGTGCGCAGAACGCGTCCGGGTGGTCGAGCGCAGCGACCTGGGCCACCATCCCACTGACGCCGATACCGGCTAGGTGCGCCGTCCGGTGGTCGAGCTCACGGGCGAGTGCCGCCGCGTCTGCGGCGAGGTCGCGCAGCGTGTACGCCGGACTCTCGGGGTCCGAGGTGAGCGAGGCGCCGGAGTCGCGCAGGTCGTAGCGCACCACGTGCCGACCGCCGAGTGCGAGAGCCGCGCAGAGCTCATCGGGCCAGGAGAGCATCGTGGTGCCGCCCGCGCACAGGACGAGCCGGTCCGCCGGGTTGCCGAACTGCTCGATCCCGAGCCGCACGCCGTTCACCTCGACCGTGCCGACAGTACGGGGCTGGGGCGAGTCGGTCGTCGGATGCATCATGAACCTCCACGGGTGGCGTTGCGGGACTCTTCATCACGATGGACTACGGACCGGGTGCGAACTCATCGGTGCCGCGGCGAAGTCGGTCGGACCGCCACGACAGGTGCTCGGGAGCGGAGTGATGGTCCGTCGATGACCACCCGCCCGCACTCGCCGGGGATCGAGTGCTGCCCATTTCGCGAATATCTCACCAGGTGAGCGAGATTGGCCGCACTCGCGGAGTGGGGGTCAGAGGTGCGGGGTGGGTCAGCGGTAGCGGGCGGCGGCGGCGAGGGCGGCCTGGGCGTACCCGCCGCCGAACAGCACCGTGTGCACCAGCAGCGGGTTGAGCTGGTGCAGCGCCACCCGCTCCTGCCAGCCGTCCGCCAGCGGGGAGACCTCCTGGTATCCCGCGAGGATTTCGTCCAGGTGCGGAGTACCGAACAGGTCCAGCATCGCCAGGTCGGTCTCGGCGTGCCCGCCGTGCGCGGTGGCGTCGATGAGCACCACCTCACCCGGATCGCCGTCACCCCAGAGCACGTTGCCGCTCCACAGGTCACCGTGCAGTCGCGCGACGGCGGTCCCTCCGGTGCGCAACAGGCCAGGTTGTGCGTGGTCCAGCTCCCCCGACCGCAGCCGCTCGGCCACTGCCTCGAACACGGCAATCTCAGGGTCACGGAACGCGCCGGCTTCCGCTGCCCTGCGCACGTAGGGCAGCACCCGGGCCTCGGCGTAGAACTCACCCCACGTCGCGGCCTCCGAGCCGGGCATCGGTGCCCCGGCCATGAAACCGCCGGTGGACCCCGGGACGTACCCGAAGGAGGGCGCCCCGGCCGCATGGGTGCGGGCCAGGGCGGCGCCGAACGCGTGAGCCATCGCGGCACTCCCGCCGCCGGTGCTCACGTGCTCCAGGTCGAGCAGCCCCGGCTCAGCGTGACGCACCTGCGCCACGCGAGCTCCGCCGTCGGGCTGGGCCAGCCAACGCAACCCATCGGCCTCGGCGAGGGCGGCGTCCGGATGCGGAAAGTCGGTCTTGCGCCAGGTCCTCATCAGCGCCCCGCCAGCTCCGTCTGCACGTACCGCACGATGCCGTCGACGGCGGCACTCACCTGCTCGTACACGGTCTCGAAGTCGCTGTGCTCGCCATAGTAGGGATCGGCCACGTCCGCACCCTCCGGGGCGTCCGGGTCGAAGCTGCGCAGCAGCCGGATCTTGGCGCGTGCCGTGGCGTCGGGGGCCAGCCGGCGCAGGGCGCGTTCGTGACTGCCGTCGAGGGCGAGCACCAGGTCCAGCGCGGCGAAGTCCTCGGCCGCGAACTGGGTGGCCTGGTGCCCCACGAGCTGATGACCGTTCGCGGTCAGTACGCGATGGGTCCGGTGGTCGGCGTCGTTGCCGAGGTGCCAGGCACCCGTTCCCGCCGAGACCACCTCCACCCGGTCACCGAGTCCCGCCGCCTCGAAGGCGTCGCGGAGTACCGCTTCGCCCATCGGGGAACGGCAGATGTTTCCGGTGCACACGCACATCACAGAGTACGAGCCAGTGCTGGCTGCGCGGATCGATGTCACCGCGTCACATCCCCGAGATCTGGTACTGATACTCCTCGACACCCGTCCCGCGTCCGACGACGTTCGCTCCGTACATGTTCGCTGCCTTCCTCAGCACGGACGCGAAGCGAGACACGGAGGGAATAGTCAGGTCCACGGGGACGCCTGCCGAAGTGCTGCCCTGAGCACGCACTAACGCATCGCCACGCAGACCGTGCGGTGTTGGGAGGCTACGAATCCCCAGAGACCGAAGGAGATCTGCGCGGCGCTTGAGCGCCTGAGCCACGATTGAGGACAGCCACCCATCGATAGCGCGCAATTGCTCCTCATCGTCAACGAGCGGAAAGTACGACATCACGCCTGGGTAGCGCATACGTCGAATTGCGCCTCGCTGGAACTCACGCACTCGTTCCTCGGTCAAATTTCCGTACAGGTAGCGGCGGAGTTGCATGATCATGACCTGGTAGTCGCGGTCGATCGGATCTTTGACACGTCCAGGGTTGAAAGTCATCGCTTGGAGCGCTTCGAGCAGGTTGGACCAGACGAGGTACTGCATGCGGGACTTCATACGCACGACGACCTCGTCTCGCAGACCGATGCGCCCGCGCGAAAACCTGTAGCCGACGAAATTTACTTCGGAGGTCGGCGTCATTTCCGTCGGCTCCCCGGTGGGAACGAATAGGCGGATGCCGTGCGACTTCTTTAGATTGATCTTGGCGCCGATTTGCTTGCTTTCACGGTGCAAGATGTTCGCCGCCTGACTGATCTCTTCATAGCGCCTCGACCAGATCAAGGTGTCGTCTGCGTAACGGACGAAACTCACACCCATTCGTTCTAGTTGGCGATCGACGTCCCAGGCGGCAAGATTTGCGAGGAACAGAGATATCGACGTGCCCTGTGGCAAGCCGCGACCGCTGCGCATCTCTTGGGCCTGGGGGTCGTACGCTCCGTGCTGAAGCGGAGCCTGCAGGAATGCCTTGATGACCTGTCTCTCGGCTGGTGTCGACAGAAGGAACTCGCGCGAAAGCAGATCCCAAACGTGATCGTGTGAGATCGAGCCGAAGTAGTCCGAGAAATCGTACTCAGCAACGTAAATTCGGTCGTCCGTACCGAACTCGCTCGAGACGTATTGGATGGCGTCGTGAGTCGAGAGGTCCGGTCGATACGCGTAGGACCGGGCGCTCATCAGCGCGGCGTTCTTGCCCAGTAAAGAGTAATAGATGGTCTTCGAGACGACCGCGTCGACGATCTGGAAGACCGACACTATTCTCTTTCCGCCGTCCGGCTTCGGAACGGTGTGTGCGTATGGCGGGCGCGGTCTGTAGTCCTTGTTGACCAGTGCGAGGTTCACCGCCCGGACGATCGCAGGGGCGTGCGCGCGCACATGGTAGGGGTTGAAGCCAGAATCAAGCGTCCAGTATGCCGGGCGCTGGAGGGCTGCCTTGCCTGGTACGGTGCGGCGGAGCCGACGCACATCGTCGTCGCGCATCCGCCTCATGTACTGCTCTTGCTTCCGGATCAACTTCGCACACTCGGTTTCGAGCGCGGCTACGGTTATCCGGAACACCAGGCCTCCCGTTCAACGTGGGGGGGCGGCTGGGTCGGGGGGAAAAGTACGCTCCGCAGCGACTGCATCCCATCGGTGGGCAGTCTCAAGGCGCGTTCCCGCGCGTCAGCCCGACACCAAGCCTCCCCAGCCCTGCTGGGCACGTCGATCGTATCCGAAGACCACGACCTCCGGTGCACACCACGCTCAAGCGATACGACACGGGCTTTTCCTCCAGGTTGACATCACGGGAGTCCTGACAAGTCTCGGACGGTGAGCAGGCTGTTGCCGTGGCGGTCATCGCGCTCCACCTCGTCCGTCTCGCGGAAACCGAGCTTGAGCAGGACCCGGCGGGAGGCGAGGTTCCAGTCCCGCACCCCTGCCCACAGCCGGCGATAGCCCGCCTCACCTGCCCATGTCACCACAGCCCGAGCGGCCTCGGTGGCGTACCCGCGGCCGTGCGCCTCGCGCAGCAGCTCGTACGCCAGCTCGGGTTCGGCCGGTGAACCGTGCCCGTGGGCGATCAGTCCGCAGTAGCCGATCACGCTGCCGGTGTCTTTCCGCTCGACTCCCAGCAGGCCCGGGGTCCTGCCGTCGGTGATCGTCGCGGCGACCTCGGCGACGGAGGGGTGGCCCTCGGGACTGATCCGACGGTGGGCGGGCACGCGCGGATCCCGTTCGGTCCACAGCTGGTGGTAGACCGCGGCGTCATCTGCGCGTTGCGGCCGCAGCAGGAGCCGCTCGGTCTCCAACGCGTTCAGCACGGGCCCTTCATGCATGCGCTTCATTGTGCCCCCGATCGCAGGTGGGCTGTCCCCAGCGGATAGCCGATGCGCCACCGTCCACAGCCCCTCCGCCGCCCCGCCGCAGCGATCCGGCCCGGTCCTTAGCGTCGAGCGGAAGAAAAGGAGGCCACGAATGAACCCACCCGCCCCGTTCCGTCTCGGCGGTGCGCCGATGACCTTGAGCGCGTCGATCACGCTGTCTGCCGCTGCCACTGATGCGCGGACGGTAGCGACGGCCACCGCGAATCTGGAGCCCACCCACTGGCAGTCTCCTGCGGCACGGGCGTACACCCGCCGGGTGCGTGACCTCGCCGCCGCCATCGAGGCAGCCGCTGCCGACATCGACCTCGCCGCGTCCGCCGCGCGCGTTCACGAGGCCGAGCTCGACCACGTGCGGCAGGCGCTGCTCACCGGCGGGCCGACACCGGTATGAGCGGTGGGGCACAGGTTCCGGACGGGAACCGAGACGGGTACTGGTCCGGCCAGGCCGACGCGCAGCTGAACGTCTATGGCGTGGCCATCGACACCGATACCGCCGAGCTGTCCGGTCTGCGGATGAAGGCCGTCGCGATCGAGAGCCGGCTGCACGAGGTCTACACCCGCATCGATATCGCCGACGACGCGGTGCGCGGTTCGACCCCGCTGGCCTTCCGCTCCGGCCAGTACGCCCAGACTCAGTGCTACGGGGCGAAACTGCGGCTGCTCACCGCCATCCGGGAGGCCGATGATCTCGCCGCCGCCCTGCTGGAGGCGCGGCAGGAGTACGAACGGGCCGAGAACCAGGTGCTGCACGGGATGGTGCACACGCTTCCGCGCTCGATCACCGGGGCCGCGGAACCAGTCCCGTGGCTGTTCGGCCTGGACTACCTCCCCTGGGCAGTGCCCCGGCTGGCGATGATCGTGGCGGGCAATATGGGCATCGCCGCCGACCGCGGCCAGGTGACGCCGACCGGACCCGGTCTGGGATACATGCTGGAGGAGCTCAGCTGGACCGCCACCGGCGGGCCGGTCCTGGACTGGGTCGTCCCCGGCTTCGAGGCGGTGAACCGCAGCGTGCTGCTCGCCGGGATGACCAGCTATACGACCGGACTTGTGCTGGGCACCGGGACCGATGTGACGATCCAGCGGGTGTATCCCACGCCCCAGGTCGTCAACGGCCGACTCCAGGCTCAGCGAACAGCTGCCGCCGACGGGGTGGAGGACGTGGCTCAGGGGATCGGGGACTTCCGCGAGCGCGACGACCTGCCAGAAGGAACGGTGCGCCTGGACCGAGTGACCGATGCCGACGGCAACGTGTCCTGGCAGGTGTACGTTCCCGGCACCCAGACCTCCTGGGACGATCCCAGGCCGGTGACGAACCCGTTCTTCCATCCGCTGCTGCAGACCGCCGCGCAGGCCACACCCCTGGCGCCACTCGCCCCAGCAATGCGACACGTCCCCGCACCGCCACTCGTGCCCCCCGTTCCAGGTGTTCCCCTGGCCAGCCCGGTCGTGAACAGCGCGGTGGAGCGCCTCGGCGGAGCCATCCGCAACCCGAACCCGCTGGACTGGGACTCGAACCTGCGTCTGTTCTCCGGGCAGGACTCCGCCTCCCAGGAGGGAGTGACCCAGATGCTGCGTGCGGCCGGCGTGCAGCCGGACGAGCCGGTCCTGCTCGCCGGGCACTCCCAGTCGGGGATGATCGTGACGCAGATGGCGAACGACCCGGTGGTGCACAGCGAGTTCGACATCCAGTCGGTGATCACCTTCGGCGGGCCGACCGGCCACCTGCCCACCCCAGAGGATGTGGCGCTGCTGCACGTCGAGCACGGGGAGGACGGCGTCTGGGCACTGTCGAACGAGGACAACCCCGTGGCAGGGAACCGGGTGACCGTGCGGCGATGGGCGTCCGACTCCGCGCTCGCCGCCGACGAGGAGGTCAGCCATATCGGTGACTCGCACGACCTGCCCGCCTACGCGCGCACCGGCACCCTGATCGATGCCAGCACCGATCCGGCGATCGAGAGCTGGCGGGCACAGTCCGCCGACGTCCTCGCCACCGGAAGCGTCACCACCGAGACCGTGTACTTCCAGATGCGGCGCGAGGAGTGAGGTGACTGCCGGCTGCTTTCGCGTTCAAATGTGCCTGCGACGTCCTGATCGTGTCGTACGCTTCTGGGGCTGGGACTGGGCGCGCCCAGTCGCCGCTGCTAGCCGAAGATGCGACGGCCATCAGGTCGCTTTATCGTCCACCCTGGTGAGATCCAGCCGGTGGGCGCGACGAACGCAGTCACTGGGTGCCTGTGCCTTAGGCGTGATAATTTCCGAGGACAATGACCATGACAGAGCGGCCGCGTGGCCGGGTCGGTATTCGTGAAGTAGCCCATCGGGCGGGCGTGTCGGATGGGACAGTTTCGAATGTCATGAACCGACCGCACCTAGTTGCTCCTGCCACGGTGGCTAGGGTGCTGGCGGTCATGGATGAGATCGGCTTCGTTCGCAATAGCCTGGCTCACCAACTGAGGACTGGTGCGGGAACTACGATCGGGTTGGTGGTGCTCAACGCAGCGAATCCGTTCTTCGCCGAACTGGCTCATGCCTGCGAGGAAGCGGCGGAACGACGAGGAATGACCGTGCTCACTGGTAGCAGCAACCAGGACCTTGAGCGTGAGAACCGCTTCGTCGATGTATTCGAGCAGCAGCGGGTGCGTGGCGTACTGGTTGCACCGATCGATGGACCCACACCGCGGATGGAACGACTGCAGGAGCGTGGTTCCGCGCTCGTGCTGTTCGACACGCATCCCCATCCTGGGCGTTTTGCGACAGTATCCCTCGATGGGCACGCGGCAGGAGCTATGGCTGTACGCCACCTCATCGAGTGTGGCAGCCGCCGGATTGCGTTCGTTGGCGGTCCCATGCACTTGGTCCACGATCGGTGGGCTGGTGCTACTGAGGAGCTGCGGCGCCACCCCGGCGTGCTGCTGCAGCATGTCGATACGGCCGAGCAGACGGTCACTGAGGGGCAAGCGGCCGGCTCGTACCTGGCCGCCCTGCCGAAGCAAGAGCGTCCCGATGCCCTATTCGGGGCCAATGACCTCCTCGCCCTCGGGCTTCTGCAGGCCTTGGCGCAGCACGAGACGCTGCGGGTGCCGCAGGACATCGCCGTGATGGGCTATGACGACATCGAGTTCTCCGCTTCGGCCATCGTGCCCTTGACTTCGATACGACAGCCGCGCGACAAACTTGCAAGCGAGGGCCTGCGACTGCTCATCGAGGGCTCTGCAGATCCTCGCAATCACCGTGAGCAGGTGCTGCTCCCGCCTGAACTCATTGTGCGAGCGAGCACGAAGCGCTGACCAGTGCGTGTCCCGGATCGCCAAACGCGCACTTGTGGGAAGGCGGGTGCGTTACTGCCATGAAGCGTTGAATGGCCGGGACGGCCCCACTTCACCGCGACCGCACGCTAGCAAACTCGGTCAGGAACCCGGCGTCTCGCGGACAGCCGAGGCAACGCATCAGCAGCGCGAACGCACTGCTTTGGCGACCATAGTGCCACTGCCCCGCGGAGACTCTTCTGCGTCAACGCATCATGTCGCGGTCGGACGAGGATCAGTGCCAGCCCGCATAGGGCTCTTGACCCGACACGACTAAAACGTCTAAATTTCACTCCGACGGCACTCGGCCGTCAGCCCAACGGAGGGAAACGATATGAACGAAGTCAACGATGACCAGCAGTTCCGACCCGCACGCCGTATGGTCCTGGGGGCGGCCCTCGTCGGTGGTGCGGCCCTCACCGCCGGCGTCTCGTCAACCCCGGCAGTCGCGACCCCGCCGAGTCACGGCAGGAGGCCTGTCACCCTTACTACGGACGAAATGATCGATCGGGCCCGGGGGCGAGTGGCGAGTGGTGAAGAGCCTTGGGCAGAGGTGTGGTCCAGGATCGCGGAGCGCGCAGACGAAGCCCTCACTCGGGCGCCCGCGCCCTACCAAGGCCCGAGCTATGACCAGCATTACGCGATCGGCAAGGTCGAAGCCACCTTCTGTCACGACCTGGCCCTCGCGTACCGGATCACCGACGACGATCGCTACGCCACCGCTGCACGGGAGCACTTGCTCGCGTGGGCAGCGGCGCAGCGAGAGAACGAATGGCCGGACAGCTTCCCGGCCAGCGATGGTGTGCCGGGGGCCGGCATGGTGATCGCACGCGTACTGACGGGCTTCGTCGATGCTTACTGCTTGGTGTGGTCGACCTTGACCACGGAGGACCGCAGTGCGATTGCTGGATGGTTTGCCAGCCTGGTCGCCCCGATTAAGGAGAGCCAGCGGATCTGGGCAGAAGAGCCCTTCGGGGCGGCGCGACCTCCGTACGCGAACTACCAATACTTCAACAATCATCTATCTGCATACACGGCTGGATTGACCCTCATCGGATACGCCACGAAAGACAACGGATTGGTCAAGTACGCGCTCGAAGGGTCGCAGAACGAGAGGAACCTGCGATCGCTCATCAATGGCGCGATCTTCACTCCGGCTGACATCGGAACCGGCAACGAGGGTGACGTAATGTTCCACGACCAGACGCGCACAGCGGACGAACCCCTGCCGGAGCCCGGTGAGATGTACGACCGCTATCGCACCGCGGATCGCAACCAAGGGAACGGGATCAATTACTGCTTCCTCAACCTGAAGCAGATGCTCCATTCCGCCGAGGCTGCCTACAACAACAATTACCCCGTTGATTGGTATGCTTATGTAGGCGAACATGGGGAAAAGCTCGACATGCCGCTCAATGTCTACAGCAAGTACGTGATCTCGGGAGACGTGACCATCGGCACCGGATACTACCGGCGCGACACGCTGTACGGCCATCGTCAAGTCTACGAACTCGCGTCACGACACTACCCAGATAACGGCCTGATCGACGCCTGCCTCGGGACGTCGAACCGCATTTCCTTCGACAGTGAAGGCCCCGGGTATGCGACATCTCTGACCCACGGCCGGGATGTGAACTGGCCGCCTACTGCCTGGGAATAGGGGTCTCCGGAACTCATTTCCTTCGGAGTAGACCGCGAGATTGAAACCTTTAAAATGCGTGCCGCAAGGCTCGTCCATAGAGACTACGAGAGGACAATGATGTCGGAACTATTCTGCAATCGTCCCGAAATCCGCCGACGCCGAATCGCAGGTGGGGCCGTTGCCACAGCAGTTGCGCTGTCTATCGCTTCCTGCAGCGGTGGATCTGCGGAGGAAGCCAGCGGTGGAGTCGAGGGAAGTTCGATCGTGCTCACCACGATCAACCCACTACTACCCCAGTACGAGGAGTATGCCGACGCCTATATGGATACGTTCCCGGATCGTACCGTCGAGGTGCGCGGCGTCTCCGCCGAAGGAGCGGAGTACATCCAGATGTTGTCCACTGGCCGACTCAGTGGAGAGATCCCGGACGTCTTCTTCACAGGCACTGCTTGGATCAACGAGCTTTCGAACGAGGGAATCACGCTCGACCTGAGTGAGGGACTGTCGGATGGCAAGTTGGGCGAGACTGACGCCGACGACTTCTTGAGCCAGTTCGTCGACCAGTACCGACCCACCGACTCACCCCAAGAGATTCATGGCTTGCCCGTGAGCGCGGACTCGGTGGCGCTTTTCTACAACGCCGACCTGTTCGAGCAAGCTGGCGTCGAGGAGCTGCCACAGCCGGACTGGACGTGGGACGACATGTACCGGATCGCTGAGGAGATCCAGGACGCCACAGGCGGATCGGTGCTCGGGTTGGCCGCACCGATGAGCGATGGCTCGCCGACCGGAACATATGGGCCTGTCGTCGAGGCCTTCGGTGGCTATCTCTACGATCCTGAGACCAACACGACGGGAATCGGGCAGCCGGAAGCGCTTGAGGCCTGGGAGTTGTTGCTCTCCGCGTACGGCACGACCTCCGGCGATTACGCGGCTACGCCGAAGGATCCGGTGTACGACTTCCAGACCGGCAATATCGCCATGGCCATTGGCTCACGGGCGACTATCCCGGCGACCCAAGAGTCGTTGGAAGGTGTCGAGTGGGACGTGCAGGTGGTCCCCACCATCAATGGCAATTCAACGACCAACGGTGGCTCCTACGGAATGTCGATGGCCGCCGACAGCGAGAACCTGGAAGCAGCCTGGGCCTTCCTCGAGTGGTTCTATGACCCTGAGGCTGGCATGGAAGTGGCACAGCAGGTCGGTGGAGCGATTCCGGCGACTGAGGAGGGAATCGACTCCGGCAGCTGGCGCGAGGTCGAGCCGCCCCCGGCGAACATCGAGATCTTCGCTCAGACTGCTCGCGACGCCGTCCTCCTCCAACCGATGCCGGGCAGTGGCGCCGCCACCTTGGCTGAGGCGACCAAGTACGCGGCACAGCAGGTGCTGTTGGAAGGTCGTTCGATCGAGGACGCCTTCGGCGAGGCGGAGCAGACTGTCAACGAAGCTCTCGCCGCCGAGGCGGACTGACCATGGCGAGTCCCAGCCACGACCTGGCCGCGGCAACTGCGCCGACGAGCCAGGACCAGAAGGCGAGGGGTGGGCCGTCCCGACTCGCACCTAGCCGATCGAAAGGCGGCGGGTCATCGCCCAGCTTGCCCCGCGCGAGCCGCGCGCGGGGCAAGCGGAACGACGCCCTGATGGCTACCGTGCTGATCGCCCCAGCGATGGCAGCGTTCAGCCTGTTCGTACTCGTCCCTGCGGGTGCGGGTCTGCTACTTGCCTTCTTCGACTGGAACTTGTTCGGCACTCCGGAATTCGTGGGTGCAGAGAACATCTTCCGGCTGTTCGGCGACGATGAGATGTGGCAGTCCCTAGCCGTCACCGGGATCTTCGTGGTGCTTGGGGTGGCTCCGACGACGCTTCTGGGCTTCGTGCTCGCCGTGGTTGCGAACAGTCAACTGCCGGGTGTGGCTGCCTTCCGCGTCTTCTACTTCGCGCCGATGATCGCTTCCACCGCAGTAGCGGCGGTGATCTGGGTGAGTCTGTACAACGGGCGCTCCGGTCTGATCAACGCCGCGCTGGGCGCATTCGGAATTCAAGGCCCGAACTGGCTGTCGGACCCGACCTGGGCGCGGCCTGCGCTGGTCGTGATTCTCATATGGAACGCGCTGCCGCTGGTCATCATTCTCTATCTGGCTGGCCTCCAGCGGGTACCGGCCGACATCTACTCCGCCGCGGCTCTCGACGGCGTGGGGAAGTGGAGGATGATCTGGTCGATGACGTGGCCCAACGTTGCGGGCACAACGGCTTTGGTTCTGATCCTTCAAGGAATCGGCTTTGTTAGTGGCACGTTCGAACTAGCGCTTTTGATGACCGATGGAGGCCCGCTGCGCACCACGCAGTCGCTCGCACTCTATGCCTACCAAGCTGCTTTCACCGACGGTGATATCGGCTATGCCAGCGCGCTTTCCATGTTTCAGTTGTTCCTGTTGGGAAGTATCGTCCTGGTGGTCCGCTATCTGATGCAGAAGAGGAAGGAGTCCCGATGAGGATGGGTCCCGCTTATCTTGTTTTTCGATACGCCCTGATTATCGGGTGCGGACTCGTTCTTTCTGCTCCGCTGTTGTTTATGGTTTCCGGATCGTTGATGAGCGGTTCAGAACTCACGTCAATACCGCCGAGCTTGCTTCCGGAGAGCCCGAACTGGGAGAACTTTCCGCAGGCATGGGGCCTCGTCGGTGGTCGCGTGGTCTTCAACACCTTCGTATTCAGCCTCGGCGTCGTCGGTCTGCAGTTGGTGCTCTCCTTGCCTGCCGCATTCGCGTTGGCAAAGATCCCGTTCCGCTGGACCGTGGTGGTTCTGACCCTCCTGGTCGTGCCCATGCTGGTTCCAGGAAATCTCACCCTGATACCGCTCTTCGTCGTCACGTATCAACTCGGATGGTTGAACACCTACGCGGGTCTGATCGTCCCGATGGCGGGTCAATGTGCCTTTGCAATCCTGCTGTTTCGTCAGTTCTTCGCATCGCTCCCCAACGGCCTGATCGATGCGGCTCGCATTGACGGCGCCGGGTGGGGCCGGATCCTGGGGGTTATCGCCATCCCGCTGGCGAGGCCTGCGCTAGCCACGTACTGCTCGGTCACTTTCCTGACGGCCTGGAATATGTATATCTGGCCACAGATCATTGCACCCGGCGAGGATCTCAGGGTGATGAACGTGGCGCTTGCGCCAGTCGCGCAGGCCAGTGAGGTGTATTCGCCTGGGGTAGGGCTCGCGGGGGCAGTCATCGCGATGCTGCCTGTGCTGGTCGTGTTCCTGGTGTTCCAGAAGTGGTACATCAGGGGCGTCGTAGGTACGGGAGTCGAATGAGTCCGAAGCAGACCGGGCGCACGCCGAGCGGTTCGGAAGTGTCGTCCCATCCCGGCTTGATCGCGGGGTTGCGGGCCGAGTACGGCGCAGGTCCCGTGGTGGGCGTGTCCAGGCCCCGGTTGACCTGGCAAGTGCACACCGACGACGTTGAGTGGCGGCAGGAAGCCATCGAGATCGAGCGTCGCGACGGCGACGGCAAGGTGGAGCGCACCGTCGTCGACACGTCGCAGCAGGTCTTCGTTTCGTGGCCGTTCGACGACCTGCGCTCGCGTGATCGCATCGTGGTCCGGGTGCGATGTTCGTCGGGCGGGCGCTGGACGAAGTTCTCCCAGCCGCTACTCATTGAAGTCGGACTACTTGAGCAGGAGGACTGGCGAGCTGCTTTCATCAGCCCTACTCGCGTGGGTGGAATGACCGGTTGCGCGCCATTGCTTTTCACCGACGTCGAACTTGGTGTGGGAATCGTTGGGGCGCGGCTGTATGTCACGGCTCGGGGGGTGCACCGATGCAGCATCAACGGTGCCCCGGTTTCCGAGGACGTCCTCGCCCCGGGATGGACCAGTTATCACGAGCGGCTCCACGTCCAGACCTATGACGTCACAGCGTTGCTCCGGCCCGGAAGCAACCGTCTTGAGGCTCTCGTCGGGAACGGCTGGTACCGGGGGCAGTTGGTTTTCCCAGGCAACAGGTCTTCCTACGGCGATCGACTGGGACTCCTCGCGCAACTTGAGGTCGAGTACGACGACGGGCGTCGCCAGCTCTTTGGAACCGACGAGTCGTGGCGAGCCTGCGCCAGCGGCATTCTCGCCGACGACCTGTACGACGGCCAGTACACCGACGCCCGCCTGCCGCTCACGTCGCTGGGAAGTGAGTCCGCCGCCGAACCCGTCGTCGTGGCGGGTGCAGACAGGCTCGTGCTTGAGGTGTCCACGGCTCCACCGGTACGCGTGACCGAGGTGTTGCCGGCGCAGTCTGTGTCCAGGTCGCCTGCCGGCGGACTCCTGTTCGACTTCGGTCAGAACGTGGTGGGATGGGTGCGCCTGACCGTCCACGATCAGGCCCGCGGGACCGAGGTCACCATTAGGCACGCCGAGGTACTGGAGCACGGTGAGTTGGCGACCCGGCCTCTACGCAGCGCCAAGGCAACGTGTCGTTACATTCTTGCGGGCGGTCGCGACGAGACCTTGGTCCCGCTATTCACCTTCAGCGGCTTCCGATACGCGGAAGTGAGTGGGGTTGCGGAGGGCGACATCGTCTCTGCGGAAGCGCTGATCCTGGGCAGCGACCTGGAGCGAACCGGTTGGTTCTCCAGTTCGGAGCCGTTGGTGCAGCGCTTCCACGACAATGTGGTGTGGAGCGCTCGAGGGAACTTCTTGAGCGTTCCAATGGACTGCCCGCAGCGCGATGAGCGACTCGGCTGGACCGGCGATATCCAGGTGTTCTCTCCAACGGCAGGGTTTCTGTTCGACACGTGCGGCTTCCTCGCGAGTTGGCTGAGGGATCTGACGATCGAGCAGAGGCCAGACGGTGGCGTGCCGTACATCGTGCCGGACGTCCTACCCACCCCCGATCATGCTGCGGCAGGTTGGGGAGACGCAGCCACGGTGGTCCCGTGGGTGCTATTCCAGCAGTTCGCAGACCTCGAATTGCTTCGAAGGCAGTATCCGTCCATGCGGCGTTGGGTGGAGAAGGTCGCCTCTGTGGCCGGGCCTGACCATCTGTGGATCGGAGGCGACCAATTCGGTGACTGGCTTGATCCTACGGCCCCGCCGGAAGACGCAGCCCAGGTGCAGGCGGACCCGGAGGTCGTTGCGACCGCTCACTACGCACGCAGCGTCGCGATACTCGCCAAGGCCGCGGCGGCGCTCGGGTTCTCTGATGAGGCCCGGCTCCACCGTCAGCACGCCCACTCGATCCGACGCGCGTTCACTGCCGCATACGTCACTGCTGACGGCCACGTGCGTAGCGACTGCCAGACCGTCTACGCGCTCGCGATCTCGTGGCACTTGCTCAGTGACGATCGTCAACGTCGTGGCGCTGGCCGTCGACTCGCAGAACTGGTGCGTGCTGCCGACTACCGGGTCAGTACGGGATTCCTCGGTACTCCCATGATTCTGGACGCCTTGTGCGAGGCGGGCGAGCCCGAGCTGGCCCATCGGATGCTGTTGCAGACCGAATGCCCCAGCTGGCTCTATCCCGTCACGATGGGAGCGACCACCATCTGGGAACGGTGGGACTCGATGCTTCCTGACGGATCGGTCAATCCCGGATCGATGACGTCCTTCAACCACTACGCCTACGGGGCTGTCGCCGACTGGTTGCACCGACGGGTGGCAGGGCTTGCTCCTCTGGAGCCGGGTTACCGACGAGTCCGAATCGCTCCGCTGATCACCGGTCAACTACCTACCGCGGCAGCGGCGCACCGCAGTCCGTACGGAATGATCCGCGTGCGATGGCGCGTGCTTGAGGACGGTGTCGAGGTCGAAGTCGACCTACCCCCGGGTGTCAGCGCAGAGCTGTGCGTGCCGGGTACCGAGACTGTCGAGTTGATTGGCCACGGACGACATATCAGGCGGAACCACCATTTCATCATCAGCGATCAGCGTCTCCGCGGTAGCTGTCCTCTCCAGCCTGAACGAGAAGCGGGCCGCGCACCGCGGCTGCGCGCGAGCTGTGACGGGTCGTCGATGACGGCGTTTGATGTGTGGCTTTCGGATTAACGGAGGTGAAAACCAATTCCAGAATGATCGGCCGAATGAGACCGGAAGAAGACCTTTGCCGGTCGCCTAAGGATTCATCGGGGTGTCACGCCACGAGGAAGGGTTGTCGCGTGGCTGTTGACAGCTACGGGACCACATGATGAGGCGGCGGCGCGCTGCGCTTCTGACCATGATCTGCAGATAGAACTCGACGAGGAGATGAGATGTCTAATTTACGCATGCGCGGGCACGCTCCGCCGAATGTCAATACGCTAATCGCGGTAGGTGCGACGATAGTGCTGTCGCTGACGACCCTGGGGCCCTCGTCGCCAGCGCAGTCGGCGCCTGGGCCGCAGGACGCTGTTGCGATCGAATTCAGTGACGATTTCGAGCGACCGGACGGACCCGTTGGCAACGATTGGGAGGATGGGGGCCAGCCGTGGGAGATTATCAACGGAGAGGCCACTCCGGTGGACGAGGGCCCACCGTTCTTGCCTGCACGGGAGGCTCCCGTGCTGACTCAACCCGACATCGTACTGAGCAACATCTTCTCGGTGTCCGCCGACGTTCTCGTTCCTGAGCAGGAGGGTCGTTCGTGGAACGGCATTGCCGTGAACGTCGCAACATTGGAGGATGGTACACAGGACGCGTACATCTTCCGTATCGGTCGCAGCGCGGCTGATGGAGCCGGATATTGGCAGCTCATCAGAATGGAAGCCTCGGCGAGCGAGCAGCCGGTGCAACTTTTGGACGCCGGCCGGTTGCCATTTGAACAGGGCGACGTCGTCTCTCTGACCGTCACGGGGACAGGTACAACCGGACACCTCGGCCTCGCGATCTCTGTAGGCGATCGAACGATGCTGCAGCACCGCAGCGACCTCTTCACTGACAACGAGTCGACCGAAGAGGTCGAGACTCCTCTCTATGGGGGTGGTTTCGGGCTCTACGCCTCGCCAGAGAGCACGCAGGACAACGTGGTCGTCGAGACGACCACGGAGACCGCAGTCGCCCCCGCCGTACCGGAGCCGCTTGAGTGCACCCCGTTTCCAAACGATGACTACGAACTGCCAGGCACAGCTGAACAGGTGGTCGACTCGATCCGGGTCGACGACACGTGGGCAGGGCATCAGGTCGGCCAATCTCTCATTACGGACGGTGACGATCAGTACGTGGCGTACTACGACGGCGACCGCCATATGACAGTGGCTCACCGCACCCTCGACACAGACGAGTGGACCTACCACCAGCTCGACAGCACACTGGGCTGGGACAGCCACAACTTTGTCACGATGGCGCTTGACCAAAGCGGGCAGTTGCATGTGACGGGCAACATGCATGGCGTCCCCATGAACTACTGGCGCACGAGCACGCCAGGCGACATCTCCACATTGGAGCGGAAGGCTCCGCTGGTCGACACCGACCTTGAACAGGCGGTGACATACCCGGCCTTCTTCGCCTCGCCCGAGGGCGAGCTCATGCTGACGTTCCGGGATGGGGGTAGCGGTGACGGTGCGAACTACTATTTCATCTACGATGACGACGATGAGACGTGGTCGCTGCTCCTTGACGAGCCACTGTTCGATGGCGAGGGTGAACGCAACGCCTATGCTCGCGGACCGTCGCTAGGGCCCGACGGCTATTACCACGTCTCCTGGGTGTGGCGCGATACACCCGATGCCGCCACAAATAGCCGGCTGTCCTTCATGCGGAGCACAGATTTGGTGAATTGGGAGACCGTCGACGGCGAGCCGATCTCGCTACCTGTCACCTACGACCAGCCCGGCGTCATCGTCGACGATGTCCCGATCTACGAAGGTCTGCTCAACGGTCTCCACCAGGTGGGGTTCGATGCCAAGGGCGACGTTTTCAAGGTGTACCACAAGTACGACGACGACGGTGACAGCCAAATCTTCATTGCTCGGCCCGGCGATGGCGAGCAGTGGGACATCACGCAGATCACCGACTGGGCCGGTCGCTGGAACTTCGGTGGCGGAGGATCGTTGCCTCCCGGAGTTGGAATCGGTTCTCCCTCGGCGCTTCCGGACGGTCGCCTGGCCATCAACTTCGAATGCCCCGGCGATAGCAGAACGCTGATTGTCGACAACGACACCCTCGAAGCCTACGCGGAAGTGGACACGCCGCCGGCCTACCCTGCCGGCTTCCTCGAGCCCAACTCGGACTACCCGGGGATCATCACACTCGTGAGCGTCGGCGGATCCTCGGCGGAAGGGCGGCATGTCTTGCGTTGGGAGACGATGCCGTCGAACCTGGACCGCCCTCGCGAGGAGTATCCCGAACCGCAACCGCTCGAGGTGTACGTCCTCGCTGATGAGTCCGTGGTGCCGGGTGAGCCGGGTAGGCCGGGTGAGCCGGGTAGGCCGGATGTGCCGGGTAGGCCGGATGTGCCGGGTGAGCCGGGTGAGCCGGGTGAGCCGGGTAGGCCGGGTGAGCCCGGTAGGCCGGATGTGCCGGGTAGGCCGGATGTGCCGGGTAGGCCGGGTGAGTCTGGGTGAGTCTGGGTGAGCCGGACCTAACTGTACGCACGACTGGATGATGCGAGTCGCGGAAGGGGCCCCTCGATCAGGGCGCCCCTTCCGCGCATGCCTGTGAAGAGGGCGAGCACTTCGATAGTGGGAGCTTTGGTGCGGATTGCGTCGCTTCATCGAGCATGGTCGCCGCGTAGGGGGGTGGACGACAGTGCTACAGGGCGGCCGCACGGCCTGGCAAACCGCACTGGACAAAGCGATGACGAAGAGCGCGTCGGTCGGGCCGCTGCGTGTTGTGCCGGCGACCCGAGGGGATGTTCAGGATGTCACCTGTGCGAATTCGAGCCTCGTGGCGATAGAAATGCCCACCTGCGCCATGAAACACCGGATAGGCTCCGGGCGCTCGAACTGGTCGGACACGTCGGATATGAGAGTGTCCCTCACGAGTCTCGATTGCGCGGACGGTCGGTAGCGATCGACCTTTGAAACGTCTAATATGGCAGATGCACAGCGCCCTTGGTAGGCCACCGGGCGCAGACTTGGCCGCGTCACGGCTGTCAAAGATCACAGGAGATCCGATGCCCCACCCTCGAGAATCGCTCTACACGCTGCGCACCTCCCGGATGACGCGCTCCATCAGCCCGGAGAACTTCGATGGTGTGCCTGGCGGCGGCGCACGCGCCAGCGAGGGGACGTGCGCCGAGCACGCGAGTGAACTGGGAGTCGGCTGGAAGGTGTCCCCCAGTGTCAAGATTGCCGCTGGCGAGGAGTTTGATCTCGCCGCGATCGACGGCGCAGGACTCATCACCCACATGTGGATAACCGCACATCCCGACAACTGGCGCCGCCTCGTCTTGCGCGCTTATTGGGACGGCGCCGATCAGCCGGCCATCGAGGTGCCCTATGGCGACTTCTTCTGCAACGGGTGGGGACGGTTCGCCCAGGTCAGTTCACAGATGATCGCCGCGAACCCCCACGGGGGCTTCAACTCGTACTGGCCGATGCCCTTCCGCTCCCAGGCCCGCGTCACCCTGGAGAACACCACGGAGGCAGACGTATACGTCTATTACCAGATCACCTACGAGGTGGGCGCTGACCACGAGAACGACGGCTACTTTCATGCCCAGTGGAGACGCAGCAACCCGACCGAGTACAAGCGGCCCCACTCGATCGTCGACGGTGTTGACGGCGCTGGTCAGTACGTCGGGACCTATCTGGCGTGGGGGTCAAACAGCACCGGTTGGTGGGGGGAAGGCGAGGTCAAGTTCTACCTCGACGACGACACGGCTCACCCGACGATCGCGGGCACCGGTACGGAAGACTACTTCGGAGGTGCGTTCAATTTCGACGTGCCTGGACATGGATATACGGAGTTCTCGACGCCGTACTTGGGTATGCCTCAAGTGATCCGGCCGGACGGGCTCTACTCCAGTCAGCAACGCTTCGGCCTCTACCGCTGGCACGTGCCCGATCCGATCCTGTTCTCCACTCACCTGCGCGTAGACGTGCAAGCCCTTGGGCTGGGGCAACGCAGCGGGATGCGCTTCCACCCCCTGCGCGACGACGTCGCTTCGACCGCGCTGTTCTACCTCGACCGCCCGACCGCGCGACGTCCCTCAACGCCAACGCGCGAAGAGCTCGATGTCATCTGAGTTCTCCACTGCGTGCGCCGTGTTGAGCGTGGTCGTGGTCGTGGTCGTGGCCGTGGCTTGTGGAGGGTGGCCTCTGTGGCCCTCGCGGCACTGCGGGAGGCGTAGCAGGGCTTCCTGCAGAGCAGCCGCCTCAGCGATAGTTTGATGTTCAATCTGGCGACTCAGAGCATCGACCGCAGTGTCTCGGCATCCGCTCGGACGTTCGCGGGGTCGTCGTCGACGACGAACTCGAGGAGGGTGTCCACATCTCGGTGACCAGCCCGAAGGTGCGCGATTGCGGCTTCCCATAGCGCACGGCGGTGCGAGAGGGCTCGCCGCTCGCTTTCCGGCCACCAGGAGAAGACGTGCACGCAGGATATGAGCGTCCCGAGGTGTTGTAGTTGGGCGAGTGCTTGCTCGCCGGCCAGCCCTACAGGCGGTTGCCAGTAGCTCGTGAGGTTCGCACGACCGACATCGGCCAGGAGGCTGACGGTCGATCGAGCCTCATCGGCCAGGGTGTCGCTATGAAACTCTAAGGCCAGCTCTACGTCTCGGGCGGCAGCCGCGTCCGAGGCACGCTGCAACGTGTCGACCACAGATTGCCGGCCCTGTGGTGACGTGCTGCGTGAACCGTGGGCGCCGGCCCAGACCCTGATGCGGGGGGCGCCCAGAGCCTCAGCTGTGTTGAGAACTCGGTCGAATTCCTCCGGGGAGTCGTCTCCGGCGCGAAAGTAGCTGCCGTAGGAAGCGACGCGTAGACCGGCGGCATCGCTCAACTGAGCTGCTCGCTGAGCGCTCCTCGTATCGCCGGGATGGACATGCACATCGCCGCCCCATTCGATGCACTCCAAGCCGCTGTCCACTGCGATAGCGATGACGTCCTCGACAGGCCACTGCCTCAACGTCACTGAGCAGATGCCAGGAGTGACGTGTGCCACGATGCCTCCTACTGGACTTGGCCTCGCATCGACATCAGGCGTCGATGCGTACGGGTTACTCCGAGTGCATCATCTCGCGCGTGTGCGTCTACCTGCAGAGTGCAGCGCGGAGGAACGAGCCGGACCGCGACCGACTCAGCGGCGGGAGCGCTCCTTCTTCTTCCCGTCCGGCAGCACCACGGTGAGCACCACCGCGATGATGGTGATGATCAGGCCGGCGAGCACCGCCGTCCAGAACCCGTCCACGGTGAGGCCGTAGTCGGTGAAGCCGGTGATCCAACTGGTGAGCAGCAGCATCAAGGCGTTCACCACCAGGAAGAACAGCCCCAGGGTGAGGATGTAGAACAGGATCGAGACCAGCTTCACCAGCGGCTTCACGATCGCGTTCACGACGGTGAACAGCAGCGCGACCGCCGCCACCACGATCACCGTGTTCAGTGGGGTGTCGTCCGTCCGGAAGTCGACGCCGCTCACCCAGAGCGAGGTCAGCCAGAGGGCGACGCCGTTGATGAGGACCTTGATGAGGAAGCTCATGTCGGTCATTCTCGCACCTGCGGCTGGGAGGTTTCTGAGTTACGGCAGCAATCCGGTCACGGCGCGTACCCGCCCGGTGCGGATGTTCCGATAGGCACCCATGGCGCGGGCCTCCACCAGGTACCACTCGAGCTGGAGCTGATCGCCGACCACGCTGGACGTGTCCAGCCCGTCCTCAGTGAGCAGCATGCTCGGCGACCGGTCCGGAACGTCGACACGCACGCGGGTGCGGAACCGATTGGTCGAGATCTCCTGGACCTGGCCGGTGGTGGCGCCTGCGAGGGCCGGCGTCCCGGCCGCTCGCATCCACCGAGCCGCCTTCCGGAACAGGTGCACGGTGTAGACAGCGACGAGTCCGGTCAGCACCACGAACAGCGGGACCGCTACCGGCACGGGGAGCGCAGGCCCGCCGTTCCCGGCCGCGTTCACGGCACCGATTCCGGCGAGCGGCAGGAGCACCGTGACAACGGCGCCCAGGCAGCCAAGGGCGATGTGCACGGTACCGAGGCGGCGGCGGCGCGTCGGAGTCAGGAGGGGAACCACGTGGTGAGCGTATGCGGTCCGGTTACGCCTGTGCCTCGTCGGCCAGACGCGAGTTCGCCGTCGCCATGTGCGCCGCCATGGCGACGGCGGCGGCCACCTCATCGCGCTCGCTGATGGCGTGCAGCACGGTCTCGTGCTCCTCGAGAGCGCGCCGAGCGGAGACTTCGTCATGCACCGCCCGGTCGGCGTAGACCTGGAGCAGGGATCGGACCACGTGCAGCAGGTCCACGATCGTCTCGTTCTTCGAGGCGGCGGCGAGCTGATCGTGAAAGTCGTGATCGGCGGCGGCGAAACGACTCAGATCGCCGGTGTTCTGGCGCATCTGGTCCACAGCGGTCTGGAGCGCTGCCAGGTTGTGCTCGCTCGCGCGGGCCGCCGCCAGCTGGGCGACCTGGGTCTCCAAGCCGGAGCGCAGCTCCAGCAGCTCGGCAGTGCTCTTCTCGCCGATCAGCAGACCCCAGCGCAACGTGCGGGGGAGCAGGGTGCTCGCGGTGCCGCGCAGGTAGGTGCCCGAACCGGGGCGCACCTGCACGATGCCGAGGATCTCCAGCGCAGCGAGTGCCTCGCGCACCGCGGAACGGCCCACCCCCAGGGTGGCGGCGAGTTGCCGCTCGGCGGGTAGCCGGGTGCCGGGCTCGAACGATCCGCCGGTGAAGAGGTCCAGCAACCGGCGTGCCACCTCGGAGACGGGAGTGCTGCCGGGCAGCGATCCCAATGACGCGGTGATCTCGTCGGAGCGGTCGCTGGCGGGCATGGCACGAGAGTACCGGCCAAGGAGCCCCATGGCCTTGCAATTGGTCAACCGGTTCGCCAAAATGGGGTGATGATCGGACTCGGCACCTACGCCTTCTTCTGGCAGCTCTCCGACCGCAATCCGCGGCCGATGACGCTGCCGGAGGCCTTCCAGGCCACCTGCGACCTCGGGGTCGGCCTGCACCAGATCTGCGACTACGCGCCGTTGGAGCAGATGGACGACGCCGAGCTCGCCGATTCCGCCGCCGCGGCGAAAGACCTGGGCCTGGTGATCGAGCTCGGCACCAAGGGAATCGAGCCCGGCCACCTGACCCGCTTCCTGGAGATCGCCGCCCGCTTCGACGCCACCCTGATCCGCAGCATGATCTACGGGCCCGACTCTCGCCCCAAGCTCGAGGAGGCCCACCAGTGGCTCACCAAGACGATGCCCGCCTTCGAGGCGGCAGGCGTCACCCTCGCCCTGGAGACCTACGAGCAACTACCCACCGCCGACCTGGTCACCCTCGTCGAGGACGTCGGCAGCGAGAACCTGGGCATCTGCCTGGACCCGGGCAATGTCGTCGCCCGGTTGGAGAACCCGCAAACCTGCGTGGAGCAGGTCGCCGATCTCACCTGTGCCGTGCACGTGAAGGACTACGCCTTCGCCCGCCAGCCCGGCTGGGTCGGCTTCACCTACAGCGGCGCCCCGATGGGCGCCGGTCTGCACGACTACCCGCACCTGCTGCGCACCGTCCGCCCGCGCGAACGGGGCATCAACGAGGTGGTCGAGCACTGGCTGCCCTGGCAAGACGACCCCGAGACCACCATCCGCACGGAACGGGAATGGACCCGTACCGCCGTCGACTATCTGAGGAGCACCACATGAGTGAGAAGACCTACACGATCGCCGTCATCGGCGCCGGCGGGAAGATGGGGATGCGCGTCTCCAACAACCTCGTGCGCACCGACCACACCGTACGCTACGTGGAGAACTCCGAGGGCGGACGCCAGCGCACGATCGAGGCCGGCCGGGAGCTGACCGACGCCGCCACTGCTGTCGCGGACGCGGACATCGTGGTGCTCGCGGTGCCGGACCTCGCGCTCGCCTCGGTGACCGCCGAACTGGTGCCGCAGATGCGCGCCGGCGCCGTGGTGCTCACCCTCGACCCGGCCGCCGCCTATGCCGGCCTGCTCGCCACCCGCGAGGACGTGATCCAGGCCGTGGCGCACCCGTGCCACCCCTCGGTCTTCCTGCAGCGCCAGACCCCCGAGGAGTGGGCCGACACGTTCGGCGGCATCGCCGCCCCGCAGGACGCGATCGCCGCCGTCGAGTCCGACGACGAGGCCGTGAAGATCCTCGTGGAGACCACGGTCCGCGCCATCTACGCCCCGGTGGTCGACGTGCACTGGGTCACCGTGAAGCAGCTCGCCCAGCTCGAGCCGACCCTGGTCGAGACGGTCGCCTGCATGATCGGTGAGCTGCTGAACGAGGCGCTGCAGGAGGCTGTGAACACGATGGGCGTGCCCGAGGCGGCCGCGCGCAGCATCCTCTACGGCCACACTCAGGTGGCGCTCGCGAACGGTCTGCGCGGGGACAACCCGTTCAGCGACGCCTGCCTGATCGCGATGGACTACGGGCGTGAGTCGATCATCAAGGAGGACTGGAAGAAGATCTTCCGCGACGACGAGCTCGACAAGAACCTCGCCCGCATGCTGCACCTCGACGCCATCGAGCGCTGATGTCCGAGGGGCCCGCCACCCCACCGCAGTGGTTCCCGCCGACCCGCTCCTTCACGAGCGGGCGGTGGGCCCTGCTCGTCCGCGATGGTGAGCTCGCCGAGATCGCCTTCGACGGGCAGGTCGTGCTGCGCGGTGTTCGCGCGATCGTGCGGGTGGCCGACTGGGTGACCGTGCCGTGGTCGGTGACCTCCGTCGAGACCACCGACGCTGCGGTGACGGTCCGCCTCGAGGCCACCGAGCCGCAGATCACCGGCACCCTGCGCGCCGAGATCGACGGCGACCGGCTCACCGCCACGGCCGAGCTGGAGCCCGCCGAGGAATTGTGGACCAACCGCGCCGGGCTGATCGTGCTCCATCCCCCGGCGCTGGCCGGAACGCCGCTGGTCGTACGCCACCCCGACGGCGGCCGCTCGCCTGCCGAGTTCCCCGAGGCTCCCGCTCCGCATCAGCCGGCGCGCGACATCGCCGGGCTCGCCTGGGATCAGGGCGGCCTCCGGGTGGAGCTGGGCCTGGAGGGCGACGTGTTCGAGATGGAGGACCAGCGCAACTGGACCGACGCGTCCTTCAAGACCTACAACCGCCCGCTCTCCCTGCCGTTCCCGTACCGGGTGGGCGCGGGGGAGCGCATCCGTCATGGCCTCACCATCACCGCATCACGCCCGACGGCGCAGCTCCCCTCTGGTGATGATGTGGCACCTGGGCGGGGCGCGAGTTCGCAGAAGACGGGTGGGCAGGGCCCACATGTCATCGACCTCGCTCCCGTCGGCCCGCTGCCCCAACTAGGCCTGGGCGCGGGTACCGCGCCCGACCCGGTCCCCGAACCGGCGGGCAGCAGCATCGACGCAGCGATGGGCGCAGCGACCGGTATGGCTGACGTGCCGCTGCTCGTCGAGCTCGACCTTCGGACGGCGACCTGGCAGGCCGCCCTGGAGCGCGCCGTCGGCACCGGGCATCCCCTCGACGTGCGCCTGGTGCTGGACCCTGCCGACGCTCAGAAGGTGCGTTCCGCCGTCAGTGGACTCGTCGGTCAGCGCGTGCTGCGGGTGGGTGCCTACGCCGGCGGGTCACCGCGGCACGTCTCCGATACCGCCACCATTGCCCTCCTACGGGAGGCGCTCGACGCCGCGGGCCTGGACGTGCCGGTAGTCGGCGGCGCCCGATCCCACTTCACCGAGCTGAACCGCGGGCTGGACCGGCTGCCGGCCGATCTCGACGGGCTGGCGGTTGCGATGTCGCCGCTGTTCCACGACCTCGGCACCCCGCAGCTGGTGGAGTCGGTCGCGATGCAACGGATCCTCGCCCGCCGCATGGTGGCGCTGGCCGGTGAACTGGCCGGCGGGGCGGGGGTGCACATCGGACCGGTCACGCTGCGCCCGCCGTTCAACGCCGTCGCCGAGCGCGACTACGCCGCGTACACCCGCTCCGACCTGACCGAGGGCTATGGGCCCGCGCTGGCCGACGCCACCGACCCGCGCCAGCGGGCGCCCGAGCTGGCAGCCTGGACGATCGCCAGCGTGGCGGCGCTCGCGGTGCCGGGGGTCACCTCGATCGGATACTTCGAGCAGTGGGGCCCGCGCGGCGTGGTGGCCGCCGATGGCGCGCCCTACCCCGTGGCGGCGGCGATCGAGGCGCTCCTCAGCCTCGACGCTCCCGGCCAGGGTGACCCTGCGGCCACGCACGGGAACAGATCAGCGGACGCTGCGCCGTCGGGGGCTGTGCAACTGCTGAGCGGCGACAGCCCGGACGGGCTGCTCTGGGCCGTGGGAAGCACGGATGGCGCGCAGACCACGTTACTGCTCGCCAACCTGCACCCGACCGAGCAGGAGGTGCGCGTGCACACGCCCGCCGGGACGGTTACCGAGTGCGTCGAGGCGGCGTCCTGGGTGAGGCGGACGATCTCCTAGTCGTGCCGGCTCACGTACGGCCAGTCGCTCGTGAGGTATGCCTCGACGGCGCGGTGCCTGAAGGTATAGGGCTTTCCGCGGGTGATGATCCCTCGGACGGTGTCGAGGCGCTGTGAGGTCGGGCCGGCATCGGTGTGCTTGGTGAGCCCGAGCTCCTTCGCGATTCGCGTGAGCGTGCGCTCCGGCGCCGGGAGCTCGGCCATCACTTGCACGAATTCCCGTTCTCGGGTCGGGAGCCGCTCGAGGATCCGCTCGACATGGGCCACCGCCTCCGGAGCGGCGACCTCCCAGCCTGCGAGGACCTGGTCTGCGGCGATGACGTCCGCAGTGCTCGCGTACCAGGCGCGTTCGCCGGCAAGTTGGAAGAGGAAGGGCTCTCCCTGGCAGAGCGTCACGATCAGGTCCGCGGCAGCCGGTTCCATCCGGATCCGTGCGACACCACCATCTCCGTCGGTGACCTCCCAGCCCTCGATGACGAACGGGCGCAGGGCAGCGGTGAGGTCGTCGTCGTCGATGGCCGCCAAGGTGGTCGTAGCAAAGCGCCGGGCGAACGTGGCTCCCTTGCGAGCCCCGGCCATGTCGGCAAACTCGGGCAGCCCGGTGAGGTACACCGCGATCGGCAACGTTCGCGTTGCGTGCAGACCGCCAGGGAGGGGGACCGCGACCTCGTGTGAGAGTGCGTCGCCGAGGGCGATCAGGAGCTGGGAGAGCACCTGCTCATCGGCGATGTTCTGCATCTCGTCGATGTGGATGAGTGCGATCCGGTGTTGGGCTATGGCGGCCTGACCGACCTCGATGAGAAGGTCGGTGAGTGCTGTGTAGGGCTCGGGGCCGTCCGCCTGACGTACCGACAGCGACACGCCGCTGACTGCCACCCTCTGCACGCGGGCCAGGAGATCACTGACGCGCCTCTCCGTCGAGGTGGCCAGGCCCGCCCGGTCGGCGAGCGCCAAGGCTGCCGTGGCGACCCGCTTGAGCGGGTCCGACCCGGACGGGATGCGCAACTGCGGGGTGACCCAGTCGCCGGCGTCGGCCGCATCGCGGGCGATCTTGCGCACGAGGGAGGACTTGCCGAGCCCTGCCTCGCCGAGGATGGTGCGCCCGCGTTCGGGCAAGCCGGCGTCGCGCCGGGGACGCACGATGTCGCGCCAGTCGCTCAGTTGGGCGGTCCGCCCGGCCCAGACCTGAGGGATGGTGTCCGAACCGGGGCTGAAGGGGTTGTTGGCTGCCGTACGCACGTTGATAACATTATCAGCGATGGTGTTCGGTTGATAATGTTATCGGCAAGGTTGCGCGACAGAGTGGTGGCGGCAGCCTCAGTGATCCACCCGGGTGGAGTCCTCGCAGCTCGGCAAGTACTCGAGCGCGGCCGTGGCATCCCCCTGCCGCAACGGATCGACGAGGTCGCCGAGGAAGTCGTTGTAGTCGGGAAACGACTGGACGTACTCGGTCTCGGTGAACGAGTGCAGCGTCCGGACGGCCTCGCTCACTGCCTCGGAGTCGCTCGCCTGGACGCCGGCGACTCCTGCGGACAGCCACGCACACTTCCAGTCGATCGCCATCAAGGAAGCGAACGCGCCATCCTGATATCTGTGCTCCTGCGGCTCGACAGCTCCCGAGTCCAACTGCTCCTGGCCGTCGCTTCCGGAGAGCCACGCGATCTGGGACTCGATGTCCTCAACCACGTGCACGGGGCCGAACTCGGCTCCCGGCGGCATGCTCAGCTCGTTCCGTGCGTCCGCGGTCTCCTCATCCACCTGCGCAGCGAGCTCGTCCCGGTTCTGTTCCAGCGCCGCGATGGCATCCGTGAGCGCTTGGCTGCGCGATGAGCTCTGTGCGGCGGCGGTCGAGGCTTCGGCGGTCGACTCTGTCCGTGCCGGCTCCTCGGCCTGCGCCAGGGTTGAGACGGCCAATCCCCCGCCCACGATCATGGCCGTCGCCCCGCCGATCACAGCGACGATCCCCACGCGTCGCACGCGCCACCACCCCGTCCGTTCCCTCATCGGCACGACAGTTCACACCGCCCCCAGTTCGCCTCGACTATACGAGGACAGAGCCCGACTGTCACCGGATCGCGGACGTCGTACTGGCCCGCACCACCAACCTCGGCTCGAACGTGCGGTGCACCTGCCCGGAGAACTCCCCGGCGATCGCCTGGAACAGCAGGTCGATCATGGTCGTCCCGAACTCTTCGTGCCGGCTGCGCACGCTGGTGAGCGGGATGAGGGAGGCCTCGGCGAACTCATTGTCGTCGTAGCCGACGATCGCGACGTCCTCGGGCACCCGCACACCGCCGTGCACCAACGCCTGCATCAGACCCAGTGCGACGAGGTCGTTCACGGCCAGGACGGCGTCCGGTCGCCGCTCGGGGGCACGTTCCAGGAGTGCACGGCCCACCTCCTGCCCGCTGTGGACGGTGCGGTCGGCGGTGTCGATGATCTCCAGGCCGGCTCCGCTTCCGCTGACGGCGGCGCTCGCCCCGGTGAGGCGGGCGGCGACCTGGGCGATGGTCAAGGGGCCGCCGACGAAGGCGAGGTTCCGCCGTCCGATATCGATCAGGTGGGCGGCGGCCTGCCGGCCGCCGGAGACATCGTCCACGGAGACGGACGGTTGCTCCGGATGGTGGGCCTGCTGGCCCACGAGTATCGACGGCGTCCCTCGCCTGCGTACCTGTGCCAACCGGTCTTCGATCGGCTCGTGCGAAGAGACGAGCAGTCCGAGCACGCGGTGCTCCTCGAAGACGGAGAGGTAGGCGTCCTCCCGGCGGCGGCTGCGGTGGGAGTCGGCGAAGAAGACTGAGACGTTGCGCGTGGAGGCGCCCTGCTCGACGCTCTCGGCGATCTCGGTGAAGTAGGGGTTGGAGATGTCGGGGGCGAGGTAGCCGATTACGCGGCTGGTGCCCGAACGCAGTTGCCGGCCGGCCTGGCTGGGCACGAAACCGAGAGTGTCGATGGCGGCGGCGATGCGGCCCGCGGTCTCGGGGGAGACGCGTTCGGGGTGGTTGAGGTAGTTCGAGACCGTTCCGATCCCGACACCGGCGTGGGTGGCGACATCGCGGATGCCGACCCGGCTCACGCCCTGTTCTCCATCCGTCTGAGCGTACTCAGCGCCAGTCGTGCTGGGCGGCGAAGCCGAGCTCGCGCTGGATCTTGCGGGTGGACATCAAGGACTCGTACTCGCCGAGGTCGCCAGCCACGGGGGTGCCGGGGAACCAGCGCTCGGCCACCTCGCGGGAGGGGGCCTGAGTGCCGGACTCGGGGTGGGCGACGTTGTATACGCGGAAGCCCGGGGCGGGTGCTTCGAGGGCGAGGCGGACAGCGAGGGCGCCGTCGCGGGAGTCGATCCAGGACCCGAGCAGGTCGCGCCGGTAGGTCGGCTCGCCGGCGCGTTCGAAGGTGGCGTACTCATCGGGTGCGACGACGTTGGTGAAGCGCAGGGCGGTGAGCGAGGCGCCCTCGGTCCAGCCGGTGAGCTGGGCCGCGATCGCCTCCTCGGCCACCTTGCCGAGGCCGTAGGTGTTGTGCGCTCGGGTGAAGGTCTCGTCCACCGGGAGCGATGGTGGGGCCTGCTCGAAGGGGAACCCCATGGCGGTGATGCTGGAGGCGAAGACGACGTTGCGGATGCCGGCGCGGTGCGCGGCGAAGAGGGTGTGGAAGGTGGCGCTGACGTTGGAGTCGAACGTGGCGGCGTCGGGCACGATGCCGTTGACCGGGATGGCGGCGAGGTGGACGAGCGCGTCGAGCCCGCCGTGGCGTGCGGTGACGCCAAGCAGGGCGTCGAGGGTCTGGCCGTAGTCGCCGAGGTCGACCTGGGTGAAGTCGAAGCCGACCGAGCCGTGTCGGTCGAAGCCGATCAGCTCGTGCCCGTGCTCGCGCAGGTGCGTCATGGTGGCGCTGCCGAGTTTGCCCGAGCTGCCGGTGACTCCGACGATCATCGTCGACACTCCTTCGTGGTGAGATAGCGGATTCGAGCCTAGTCGCGGACCAGCCGCTGGCGCAATTCATTCATCTGTGAATATGCTTGCACCTCTTGGGGAAGGAGCAGTGATGCCCTCACGATACGGTCCGCCGATCGATGTGCAGCTACGACAGCTGACGAAGGTAGCGGTGATGTACCACGAGCAAGGGGTGCGGCAGGCGCAGATCGCCGACGCCCTCGGGCTCTCGCAGGCGAAGGTCTCCCGGTTGCTCAAGCGCGCCGCGCAACTCGGGGTGGTGCGAACGACGGTGAGTATCGCGCCGGGGCTGCACACCGAGCTCGAGGGCGAGCTGGAGCGCGCGTTCGGGTTGGCGGAGGCCGTGATCGTTGACGTCGAGGACGACGCCGACGAGGCCGAGCAGATCGCTGCGATCGGGGGAGCAGGGGCGGCGTACCTGGAGACGGGATTCACCGGGGCTGATCGGGTGGGCATCGCCTCTTGGAGCCAGACGCTGCTCGCGACCGTGGACCGGATGCGCCCGGCCGTGAACCCGACAGTGAGTGAAGTGGTGCAGCTGCTTGGTGGGATCGGCGTGCCGGAGGTGCAGACGCAGGCGCAGCGGTTGGCGAGCGAGCTGGCGCGGATGCTCGGCGGGCAGGCGTACTACGTGCAGGCGCCGGGGGTGGTGGCTGATCGGGGTACCCGGGACAGCTTGCTGCGAGAGCCTGGACTTCAGGCGGTGATGGAACGCTGGCGCGAGCTGACGGCTGCGGTGGTGGGGATCGGCAGCATCGATCCGAGCGACCTGCTGGCCGAGAGCGGGAACGCGTTCGAGGCTGCGGATCGGGAAACGCTGCTCGCTGACGGTGCGGTGGGCGACATCTGTCACCGGGTGTTCCGGCTGGACGGGTCGGCGATCGAGGGGGATGTGGACGCGCGGACCATCTCGATACCGATCGATGACTTCCGGCGGATCCCGCGCCGGATCGGCATTGCTGGTGGTGAACGGAAGATCGGCCCCGTGCGGGGGGCGCTCGCGGGGGATGGGTGACGACGTTGATCACCGATGCGAAGACGGCGCGGGCGTTGTTGTAGAGGGGGGCTGGGCGACGGGAAGTGGGGCTGGTGGCGGGTTTACCGCGGTGAACCACTGGACGCCCCATCCCCGGTGAATCTCGCGGACGGGGCTTGCGGGACGACGGTGCCTGCGCACGGGCCGCGGCGCCGGGTCTGGTGCGCCAATCTCAGTGAGGGTTCGGCTTGCGGGACGGATCAGCGCACGTGGGGTTCGGGCCCGACCCATTCTGCCCGCAATGGGGCAGGTCAAGTTGTCACTGCTCCGTCCAGCAGTCCACTGCGCCCGCCGACACCGTGTGGATCCGTCCGATGGAAGCCCGTGGCGTTGGCGAATCCGCCACCAGGTAGGGAAATAGCCTGAGATCCGGCCATGAGCGGGCGCTCCGAGGTTCAGCGCGCGACAACTACATTAGCCGAACCGGAACCCGAAGATACCGCCCGTGTCGTATTCATCCGTGAGACGGGGCTCGATGATGCAGTCTGCGACGCCCGCACCGTGACGCTCGGCTTTGTCGAGATCGTCAGAGTTCATGGTGACGACGTACTGCAGATCCTCCTCAGAACAGACTTCGCGAGCGAGCGACAGCGCCTTAGCTACCTGCCGCTCATCCACCCCGTCAAACAGATGGCTGTCGTGTACCAAGAAGTCCGGACCCCGCCCGCCCCTGCGAGCGACTACTGCCGTCATCAGGTCGAAGCAGAACGTGACCATCTTTCCGACGCCTTGGCTGTCCTCACCACCGATATGAGGATCGATACGCAGACTGGTTTCGAGAGCGGTGATCTCGACCCATGCGTCCCGCTCGGCCCCGTACAAGGTTGTGGCGAACCTCTGGAACAGCGTGTTGATCTCGGTGACTGTCTCTTCCCGCTCGCCGAGGTCCCTGCTGATGGCCTGTTGGAGCTTTCCTCGTTCGAGCCGAATCTCAGCCTGCGTCGCCTCTAACTGCACCGCCGTGTCGAGTCGTGATTGCAGCGTCCCGAGTTCTGTCTGGGCAGCAGACATCTGCTGTTGAAGGGCGGTGAACGCCGCGAGTGCCCCTCCCTGCTCCAATGTCTGGAGCAACGCTGCATGTCGCTCTCCCAGGCTGTCGCGCGAACGCTGCCGCTCGTCGAGCCGACCGCGAGTCGCCTCAAGTTCGTCCTGCAGATAGGTGCGGCGGTTTGCGATAACCGAGTCATGGAAGACCCGCACATCGTCGTACGTGCGCAGCACGGCCCCTGGAAGTTCAACGCCGAGTTCGCGATAGATCCGCTCTACGTAGTTGACATCGGGCTCGTCCTCATCGCGGATCGCCGCCTCCAGATCGAGGATATTGCGACGATCCGCAGCGTCCGTGCTTCGCAGGGTCCGTATCTGCTCGTCGACCGCGTCTGCCTCTGCCTGTAGCCGCTCATACTCTGGCACGACTTGAAACGCCCCGACCTGCTCTTGCAGCGACCGGACCCGGGCTTTGGCCGCAGTCACTTGCCCACGCAGTTCGGAGACGGCACCGACGACCAACTTGAATCCGGGATCTTTGATGGCCTCTCGGAGCTTCTTGCGCACAGCTTCTCTGGCGGCAAGCGACTGGTAGCCCGCGGCGAGCCGCCAGTCAAGTCCGAGCAGGTAGGCGACGTTGGAAGATGCTTCGGTGACGGACTGCCGTGAGAAGGTTTGGACTGGGTCATCGAAGCCGTGCTGGGAGACGCGGCGCGCATAGAAGGACAGGAGCCCGCGGACGCTCACGCCGGGGTGCTCCTCGGGTAGTCCGAACAATGATGCGCCGATTGCGGCGAGCCACTCCGCAACCGGCACGTCCCGAGCGAAGGTCGGCAACGTCTCTACTCCGCCCGTGACGTCCGGGCTCACCCCCACCTTCGACCGGGACCGGGACTTGAGGGATCTTGCTGCCGTAGCGGGCTCCGTGAGTCCTGGCCAATCGAGGACCAGCGTGAATACGTCCTCCCGCAGCGCGCCGTTGGCCAGGACCGAGTCCGTCAGTCGCCCCATGCCAAGCACGTAATGCAATATCTCGACGAGCGACGACTTACCGGCACTGTTCCGGCTGTCCGTTGTCGTCGAGGTGGCGGTCTTGTCCGCGACGAGAATGTTCAGACCTAGGCCAAAGGCGACCGCTTTGAAACGATCGTCGCTCGATCGCACCTCCCTCAGCATTACTCGACACTCCGAACAATCAGCCCGGCCTCTAGCCGTATAGCGCCGAGCGCGTAAAGCGTGTCCAGGGCCAGCACGAACCAGGAGAACGAAACTGCAGCGTTGTGCCCATTGGAAGTCCGCCATCGCGCGAACCTTGACCACACCTGGCTCACCGTCATCGGCTCATCCAAGACTTGTGCAATCTGTGCGCCCACGGTCAGCAATGCCCGCTGGGGCGCGATCCCTTTGGTCGGCGTGATCATGACGCAACCTCGGTCGGTGCAACCCAGCCTTCCGGCGGGTTCTCGAATATGTCGCAGCGTTGGAAGAAGTATGCGAGCACCGCTGTTTGCGCCCGGTACAAAGGGCCGGATTGAACACGCGATCCGGCGAGGAACTCGCGCAACCGAAGCAGCGTGTCTTCTGGCTCAACGTCGGAGGAAGCTGCGTCCCGATACTCCAGGTTGAAACGAGCAGCGACTTCGTCGCGCTCGTTCACATCGATCCGACGTGCGTAGTAGTCATCGATCATCGGCGAGTGCCGCATGGCGTTGCGCAACTCGGCTTGGCTGTCCGGTGTAAGTGCGCTGAACTGAAGCTTGTCGATCGAGACAGCCTCAACCGGGACGGCTTGGTCGAGCATGATGCTGGCTACTGATAACTCGGCGAGCAGTTCCTCCATCTCAACAAGACCCACCGTGACCGTGTGCTGCAGCGGAATCTGACTGCCGAGAAGCGTCTCGACTTGATCGCGACTCAGACGCCCAATGATGTCCCGCAGGCGCCGAGCGCCCATCACCTCAAAGTGGATACCGTCGTGGGCGTCGCGGGCGCCGGCCAGAGCCGCCGATACCTCCGGATGGGTGCCTCGGGTGTCGTTGTGCACAAAGACGAAGGTGTCGAACTGGCCGGCGCGCTTCGTGAGCGCACCGGCGAGATCGCCATTAAATTTGCTGACCGTCTTTGAGGCGTCCGGCGTCTCCGGCGCGTAGCAGGCGTAGAGACGGCGGTCATGAAGGCTCAACCCGTCACTTGACAGGTCACCCAGATTGCCGTGTGTCCGAACATCGACGAACGAGGGGTCCGAGCATGTCATCAGGTCCTGGAAAAAGTCCTGGAACGCGTCACCCGTCAACGAGTGCAACTTCATCCAGAGAACGGGGCGCATAGACAACCGCTCGTAGAAGTCCACGGCACCCCTCTTCGACTCGACGGCCTTGCTGGGACAGGCTATCGGACCCGTGCTACGCGTGAGCCCAAGATCGAAGACCGCCCCCTTGGTGAGATCAACGCGGACAACCCGCACGCCGCCTCTACGTTGCGCCGGGCGTATATCGAGTAGTGCGCTGCCGCGCTGTACCTGCCGATCACCCGGGCAGGGCCGAGCGACTCTGGATCGACCTTGAAGGCCGCGGCGTCCCGATCGGTCGCATCACGAGCGACGCCGACAGGAGCGGTCTCTTCACGTACATCAGCCGCTCTATCACCAGCCAAGCATGTACGTACGCGAGCTCGAGCAGTCACTTCGCGGGGATGAGGATGGCGGAGGGGAACTGTCCACGTTCCAGGCTGTACTTCGCTTCAAGCGTGGCGGAGAGAAGGTGATGGCCTACGCCTGGCTGATCGAGTTCGCCGACCTCACTCACGTATTCCTGTTCGAGTACGCGGAGCCGAAGGGAGCGAGCCGTCGTAGGCCGAGCAGACCTGGAGCCCGCTCGGGCGAGAGTCCGTAGTCCGTCGGCGTCGATCCCGGACCGAGCCGGGTGCTCGAGCGCAAGCCTTGCCTTCAACATCGAACAGATCTGCGGCAGGCTCGCCGCCATACTGCGAGCCCTCGCAGCGAACGGCCGAGCCGCACGAGTGGGCCACGCAGCACGACAACACCCAGCTAGCCAGCGCGCATGCAATATCCACAGGCTGCATTCCGCCGCCTTCGCCTCGGGACCAACGTGCGACCATTCGCTGCTCTACCGACCGTCCGCCGACAGATAGCGAAACGCCTTCGCCAACTTGCTCGCAGTGTGTCCTCTACGATAGCTCCGTCCAAGATTTCTGGTGCGAGACCTCCGAGGAAGACGAGGATCCCGATGGCGACCTTCATACGAGGAGCGCGGTGGGCCCTCGCGGGGCTGCTTCTGCTGCTCGGCCTGACAGCCTTTCAACTTGGCTGGGCAGAGAGTTGCACGACGACCATCACTGAGAACTCGAGCGGAAGGGAAGTAGCGACCGTGTGCGCGCCTGTGGCTCTCAACTCCGGCATGGTGCTGGCGGGAGTGCTCCTCTTCCTTATCCTTGTCTGGCCGGACTTGGCGGAAGTCGGGGCGTTCGGAGTTTCGATGAAGCGCAGAGTCGCAGTCGCAGAGGAAAAGGCAGCGTCTGCGGTAACCGAGGTCGCCTCTCTGGGCAACCGGATCGAACTTCAGAACCTGCGGCTCGACAACGCCGTATCCACCGCCTCGACTGCAAGCGCCTCGGCGACCGTGCCGATAATGATTGGGGACCGTGAACTGAGCAAGGCCGTGCAGGGGCTCGAGGCGAAGATCGATGCCTTCGCCGACGGACGCAGCTTCGTACCCGACGCGATCAGTGAACCAACCGAGGCGCAAAACGCATTGCGTGTGGAATTGCTTGAAAATGCCGAATGGCTTCGGGACGGTTTCCCCTTCGTGAACAGGGGCCGATACCTCCAGCCCGACCCGCGTAGGGTGGTGGATGCTGATGAGAAGGGGCGCGTCGGGCGCTTTCTGAATATCTTCGCTGAAGAGATGGAGATCGTACGAGCCGCCAGGAACGCCGTGGCTCACGCGCAGCCGCTGTCCGACGATGAGTTGCAAAAAGCCGTGGACATCTCAAGGCGCCTTCGCGACATTGCACAGCAGACGCCGGTCGAGTGACCGAAGCGGACTACCGCAACTGGTCGCGGCCGCTCGAAGGTCGAACTAGGTTCCTTTGACGACCCGTGTGCGGGCGCGGGCTGCGCGTCCGGATGGCGTGCGGGAGTTTGGATATTCTCTGAGGGTAATTAGCAAGCACACTCTCGTAGAGGCCGGATTCCTGGAGTTGGCCCAGTCCACGGCCCGAACGACGCCGGAAGGTAGTGCCATCACAGCCGGGCTGGGCGCTGTGCAGCATCGCGTCCACCACGCTCCGCGGGTCCTCGGCGTGTTTGTGGCCACGCTTGCCCAGCGAGTTTAACGCCGGCCACAGCAGGTCCCACTGGTCATCGGTGAGGTCACTTGGGTACGACACGCCCCCACGGTGCCCGCTGGCACCGCGCGTGCAAGAGACTCACACAGGTAAGCGCGCAGCCATCATTGCTCTGGGAGCCAACACGGCTGCACGTTGTCTGCCCCGAGACGGGTTCTTTCGCCGCCAATGACATTCGACCCGGGGCCGAGATCCCGCTTGCCGCTCGGGGATCGGCTGCGGCGATAGCACCGTGCCCGCCGTGTCGATGGTCTGTTGCATGACCACCGCACAGTCACGGTCGGAGCCCGTCACTTCCCGCGACTACGCCCGCAGCGCTGCCGCAGGGCTGAGCCGCGCGGAGCGGAGCGCTGGGTATAGCCCGGCGAGTGCGCCGATTGCGAGCCCGCCGAGCGATGGCGCCGCCCAGACCCAGCTTGGGAGTACGGGGGTCCAATTGTTGAACCAGGAGACGCCGATCAGCGTCCCGACTCCGAGGAGCAGGCCGAGCAGTGCTCCGAGCAGCCCGATGAGGCATCCTTCGATGAGGATGTGCTCGACGATGTGCCCGCGACGGGCGCCGAGTGCGCGGCGTAGTCCGATCTCGGAGGTGCGTTCGTTGACGGAGGTGATCATGGCGTTCATGATTCCGACGCCGCCGATCACGATTGCCACGCCGGCTCCGCCGTAGGTCATGGTGTTCAGTGATTCTTGGACGCCTTCGCGGATTCCGCCCGGCTCGGGCGGGAAGGAGACGCCTACCGCCGTGGGGTCGTGTGCGCGGATCGCGTAGGGCACGGCCTGCGCCACTGATGCCGCTGCGCCCAGTTCGACGCGCACGAGGATCTTTTGTTCCAAGGGCTGTGGCACCGCGATGAGGTCCAGTTGCCGGGGGTCCATGATGATCGCGTTGTTGAGCTGGGGTTCCGATCCGTGGTCGGCGAGTACCCCGGCCACGGAGACCCGCACGCCGTTGACGATGACGGCCTGCCCAGGCGCCAGTTGTGTGATGTTCAGTGTCGCGGCGACTCTGGCGCCTAGCACGGCTACCGGCTCTGTTGTCACCGCTGTGGCTTCGTCGTAGGGTCTGCCGAACGCGAACCGCGATCCGCTGGCCTGGAGTCCGCCCGGGGTCACTGCCATCACGATGGTCCCTCGGCTTGCCTCGGCATCGTTGGCCGCGGCCTGGACAGCCCCTGCCTCCCCCAGGAGCCCGCCGCTCTCCACGCCGCCCAGCGCGTCGAGCTGCGCGTCGATCGCGTCGACGTCGGTGAGTGGTTCGTCGTAGATGGTGCGGGTATCGCTCACCGTGACGCGTGTGGCCTGAAGCTGATCGAAAGTGGCGTTCACCACCGAGTTCAGCGTGGCCGCCATCCCGATGGTGGCCACGAACACCGCCACACCCAGGGCCACGCCCAGGGCTGTCAATAAGGACCGCATTGGCCGGCGCAGCGTCGCCAGGCCAGCTTGGGTCCAGATCTGCCGATGCATGGCGGCGATCTTCATCCTTGACCGGCTCATCGTTGCTGCTCCGCGACGCCGTCACGAATCAGGACGTGGCGTGCTGCCCGGGCTGCCGTTTCGGCGTCGTGCGTCACCACGACGACGGTGATTCCGCTGGTATGGATGTCGTCGAAGAGGCGCAGGATCGCCTCGGCGTTGGCCTCGTCGAGGTTCCCGGTTGGTTCGTCCGCCAGCAGCACCCGTGGATGCCGCGCAAGCGTGCGGGCGATGGCTACGCGTTGCCGCTCCCCGCCGCTGAGGGTGTTCGTCCGCGCTGAGAGCCGGTGCTCGATCCCCACCTGCTCGACGACGGCGCGCACCCGGTCGGCATCGCGCGCCCGGCCGCCGCTGGCGTAGGTCAGGCCGAGCTGGATGTTCTCCTGCACGCTCAGGTACTCGACCAGATGAAATGCTTGGAACACGAGCCCGAACATGTGCGCCCGCAGCGTGTCGAGGCGAGAGGGTTTGAGGTGCTGGGTGGAGACGCCATCTACCTCGTAGACCCCGGCCGTGGGCCGCTCCAACAGCCCGAGTACGTTCAGCAACGTTGACTTCCCAGACCCGGAACGGCCCGTGATCGCCAGGTAGTCCCCTCGTTCACGTCGAGGTCGATCCCGTTGAGGGCGTGGATCACACCGCCAGCCCCGTAGGTGCGTTCCACGCCGCGCAGGTGCAGCAGTGGGGCTGTCACTGCGCGCCCACCACCACGTTGTCACCCGCAGCGAGGTCCCCCTCAAGGGCGACGTATCCGCCGCCGGAGGCGATCTGAGACACCTCCACGACCTCGATCGTGCCGTCGGCGTCCAGCACGTGCACCGTCTCTGCACCGTTCGCAGCGGCATGCAAGGCGGTCACGGGAACCGCGAGCGGATACTCCTCCTCGCTGCCCGCGGTGATCGTCCAGGAAGCCTCGGTGCCTGCCACCTCCCGGCTGACCCCGTCGGGCAGTGTGATCGAGATTCGGAACGTGGGCTCGCCTTCGTCATCGATGGTGGGGGCGACCGGCAGCTCGGGGAGCTCGAACTCGTGTTGCTCCCCCTCAAGTGTGAGGACGAGCGTTTCATCGCCGGTGAGGGCATTGCGCTCCGCGGCGGTGAAGGCGACGGTGGCGTGCAGCGCACCGCTGCTGACCTCGACGAGCGGTTCCTCTCCCACTGTGGCACTCAGCGCCACCGTCGAGGCCACCCAGCTCGGGTTCTCCAGGAACACGATCTCCGAGATCGGAACGACAACCTCGCGCTTCGGGGGCTCAGGTGTCGCTGGTTCGGTCGATTCTGCCGCTTCCTCCCCGTCCGATGGCACGGTGCTGGCCTCTGGGTCAGACTCGACCTCCCTGGTGGGCGCTGAGTAGTCATTCTCGCGATAGAGGGCACTCACCGTTGCAGCCGTCACCGCGCCGAAGCTCCCATCCGTGGCGATCGAGTACCCGCAGTCCCGCAGCGCCTGCTGCAACCGGCGCACGTCTTCACCCGAGTCCCCCACGCCAATGTCACGGAACGGGGCGATATCGCCAGGCAGAGCCAGCACAGGCCGATCGGAGACCTCAACCAGCACACCGCAGAACGGCACCGCATCGCCCGCAGAAACGGGAACCTCCGTCACCACGCCAAGCGACCCTTCAGGCGCGGGCGGATTCACCGAAGTCGGTGTCTCCGAGACGATCGAGGCCGACCCGTTGAGCACGCTCGTCAGCACAGCCGGCGCTACGCCCGCCGTCACCAACTCCGGCTCCGGTTCCGGCAGCGCCGCCTCGTCCGGCGTCTTCACCAGCATCCGAAGCCCAAAACCTGCGGCGAACACCAGCCCGAGAACCAGCACGCCAAGCAGAGCCCGAGTGACCTTCACGTGCGCTGTCCCTTCACCGCAAGACGCACCAACAAGACCAGCAGCACTGCGTCCGCCCTCACTTACGACCCACCTGAGTACGTCTCCTCTGCCAGCGCCACGTACTCTGCGAGCGGTCCCGGGGTCTGCGCGATGAGTTCTTGCTCGGCCTCCACGCGCAGCTGCGACCACTCCCGCAAGAAACCCGTCTCACCCTTGCACTCCGCATGGGCCACCGCCTCACTGATCTCCTCGGCCGAGACCTCCCCGGAAGAAGAAGAGACAGTGCCGTAGAGCCCGTCAGGGAACGGAGGATTGGTCTCTCCCTTGTCAACAACACACGCGGCCCATTCATCATATGCTTCCCGGAACTCCGCACTGTTCTCGACGGTCATCGATGCGTTATTGAGCATATTTTCCAGCTGCATCTGCAGGGCGACCATCTCAAAGAGGTGTGGCTGCACCTGCAGCCTCCCGATATTCCAACACGCTTCGGGATCGTAGCGGGCCACAACTGTTCCGTCCGGCAGCGTGACCTCTTCAGTGCGACTCTCATCTGTCCCCGCGAGTGCGATATCCTCTTCGGCCAAGGGAGCGTTTTCCATCGGGGGCGCGGCGTTCGGATCGTCAGTCTCTTCGCCTGCTGTGCTTGGAGCCGTGTATCCCCATACTCGCGCCACGTCGGGATCGATCACACCATAGTATCTCTGAATGGGACGCGCTTCTCTCTTGGCCACAAACCTCGTAAATCCCCGCTCGATCATGCACTGCTCGACGGCTAGCGCTGAGGACTCCGAGACCGCCTCGAACCGGTCCTGGTCAGGGGTCAGTGCCTGCTCAATCGGCGTGGCCCACGCACCCGGATACAAAGCCGACTCCACCAACTCATCGGAGGCGCCTTCATCCGGAGCAGATGAGGTCGAGGGACTTCCGTCCACCGGCGTGTCTGAGCCGTTCTCTGATGGGGGATTGCATCCCGTCAGAGTCAGGAGGCCGACCAGTGCCACTCCAACAATTGAAGACGTGCCGACGCCCATCCTGCGCATCCCCCCTGCGCCCCTTGTGCAAATTCTCACTGCTCATGACCCATTTCATCGATCGGATAGGAAGAAGTCCCTCTATTCAAAGTCGTGTCTGCTATGACCATGGTCAGATGCTGATCAGGAGCGGCAGTAGGTCTTCCTCGGCCAAACTCAGGAATCCGTCTGGGATGGCGTCTGACGCAGATTCGCCGTCGGCCGAGACGATCGAGAGTGAGACAATCCTCATGCCGTCGTCGGAAAGCACCGCGTAGTCCGTACTCTCGTCCCCCGCAGCCGTATCAAAACGGAACGCCTCGCCTCCATCGATCATGATGCTTACGTAACCCCGGTCACCCGTCATCGCCTCCAGTTCAGACTGCCCATCGGCCGGCGTACTAGCGTCGGCGACAGTAGCGACGAACGTGATGGCATATTCATTGTCGATCAACGCGATATCCAGCACTCCTGGTGTGATCTCCTCCGCATGATCGACGCGCATGCCATAGACATCGGCCAATTGCTGAACCGCGGTGACGTCGAACGGGAGTTCACTGCTGGGCTGTTCCGGGGTGGCGGTGGCTGCCGTGCTCGTGGGGCTATCGACCTGGCCGGCCGGCTGCGGGCCCAGGGAAGGCTGACTCACCGCGAAGACCGCACCTACCACCAGGGCGACCGATACCGAGGTGGCTCCTCCAATGAGGGCGTGGCGCCGGCGGCGCAGACGTGTGCCGCGTGCCCGAATCACCGCCAAGTCCAGGTCACCAGCTGGAGCGGTCTGCATCAGCACCTCCAGCATTGAGGAGCTGTCCTGATCGTCACGTGGGCCGTTCACGTTGCCTCCTCCTGGTCGCTAGAACGCAGCTGCGCGAGCCCCCGGGACGCGGCCATCTTGACCGCAGCCTTGGTCGACCCGAGGATGCGGGCAGTCGTCTCAACGGACAGATCCTCCAGGTGCCGCAGCACTAGCACACGCCGCTGAAACGGGCTCAGTGCGGACAACAAGCGGCGAGCCTGGTCAGCATCGACCGCAGACACCTCCGGAGACGGACCCGGCCGGTGGGCACGTTGGCCCCACCGGCGCTCAGCCTCCAGGCGGGTCTGCCGCCGCCGCCACCGGTCAGTCCTTAGGTTGGTCAGAATCCGGCGGGCATACGGATAAGGGTCCTCACCATCGCGCCAGATCCTGCCCCACTGCGCATAGGTGCGAGCGAGCGCTTCCTGCGCGAGCTCCTGGGCGTCATGGGAATCAAGAGTCAGTAGCCAGGCCGCGCGCAGCAGTGACGGACCAGCAGACTCGACGAACGCACTGAACCCCGCCTCGGCGGTGCTGCGACCGTCGTCCAGAGAGTCCTCCGCCACACCCATCAGGGAATCACACCCTAGACCCATGGGAGGACTGTCCGTTGTGCTGGCACTCATACCCTCTTACACGCACGACTCGCCCCGGAGGTAACAGACATCCGAAAATAGGTCCGACCAGCGGGCTGACCTGCCGTCGGGTATCGCTCACTCGTAGCCGACCTGGCCCAGCCACTCCAGGCGGATGCTCAGCCACTCCTCAAGTACCGGGATTCTCCTTGAGGACGCTCTGACAGATCAGATGAGGACCTACAGCACACGCTCACTGGTGTATGCCCGCAGCCGGGTTACTCACGGTCGCCCCGCGACGACTCATTGGGCATCGCTGGACAAGCTCACAGAACTCGATCCGAGCATCACACCCATCCTGAAGCACGGTTCGTCGACCACGACGACATCATCACCTCGGCAGGAATCTCCGCTGGGATCGACATGGCGCTACACCTGGTGAGCAGGCTGTCCGGCAATGACCGGGCACGTGAAGTGTGACGAGACATCCAGTACGACCCCACGCCACCGATCTAGGAGCCTAGATCGCAGGTCGTGGGCATCGGAGTGCTTCACCCAGACGGAGCCAATCGCGCCATCTGGCCTTCGGGCTCCTCCCATGTGCTCCTACGCGGCTTCTCAATCGATACTCGATGCCAGGGGCAAGGCATCGGCACCACAGCAACTGGTGCGGCCGTGGCCTTGGCACAACGGGCCTATCCTCTGTCGGACGCGATTGTCCTGACGGTCCACGTGGACAACATTGCCGGACAGCGCGCGTACGCCCGCGCCGGGTTCGCCCACACGGGTCGAACGGTGCCTGGGCGCACGGGCGAGGAGTACGTGATGAGCAGGCCACTCCACCCAGCGAAGGCTTCGACCGCTGCCATGCGATAGAGCCGTCCGCATTGACTAGACCCAGCCCGTCCCGTAAGCCGAACCCGAATCGGCGGCGGCTAGTGAGGTGTGGAAGGACGTGTGTCCCGCAGGTGTCCTCCTACCGATGAGTCCCACAGGTGCATTAGCCGACGATGTGGCCAATCTTGTTGAGGGCGATGACGGTGCGATTGTGGAAGTAGTCATCTTCGCGAAGGTGCGTGATGCTCCCCGGGTCGAGGCGGAAGCTGACGAAGTCGAGGGCGCTCAGGGGCACACCAATCCAGTGGGCGATGACGAATGTCGCTGAGCCTGCGTGAGTGACGATCACCTTCTGATGCGCAGGATCGGCCATCACGATATCCATGCCGGCGTAGACACGCCGGACCCACTCTGCTTTGGTCTCCGCGCCCACGAGACCCTCGTCGTGGCTCATGCGCTCTCCGCGGGCTGGCGGTGGCACGAAGCGCTCTCGAAACCAAGGGTCGGGCTGGCCTTCCCCCTCGCCATAGGACTTCTCTCGCAACTCGAAGAGAGCCCGCGGGGTTACACCGAGTCGCGAGGCGATCGCATCGGCTGTCTGCTGTGTGCGTCGCAGGTCGGAAGTAAAGAGCGCGGCCCCGGGATCGATTCGGGTATCCAGCGCTTCTGCGACCTGGTGGGCGTGCCGCTGCCCTCGACCGGTCAGGTGTGAATCGAACCAGCCGCCCACTCTGCCTTCAACGTGGTGCGTGGCTTCCGGATGCGTCACGACGAACAGCTCTCTCATGACGACGATCAAAGCAGCCGACACACCCTCCCGCATGACCATCCCCTACAGGACGCGACCGCCGCGCTGACCAACCTGGGTGCGTCGCACCCCGGCAGGTTCCGCTTGCGGGCGCCCCGGTACAGCCTGCAACTGCGACTGACCCGATTCTGGGGCATCGCCTTCGAAGGGTCCTTGGGTCTTGTGGTGCTGCGTTGGAAGGCAAGAGAGAACTTGCCCGGTGCTGCGGTTCTACGGCGCGTCGGCAGTCGGAGGCGTTCCATCGCTGACGCTCAGGCTGACGTTTCGCCAGGCTTCGTCGCTCGCGGCGAGTTCCTGTGCCGTCTGCTGCGCGATCGGCACAGCGTCGGTGCCGAGCAGCAGTCGTATGGGGGCATCGTCGCGCCCGGCGAGGTCGCGCACGATTCGGGCGACACGACGCGGGTCGGTCGCCTCGTGACCGGAGGTGGCGCGTATCAGCTCGGCGAGGGGACCGATCGATGCCTGGTACGGCGCACTGGGCTGAGGAATCGTCATCGAGGAGCCCGCCCAGTCGGTGCGCATTCCGCCCGGCTCAAGAACGGTGAGCTTCACCCCGAACGGAGCGATCTCTTGTGCGAAGCCGATGGAGAACCCGGCGATGGCCCACTTCGCCGCCTGGTAGGCGGTCAGGCCAGGGCCGGACAAGCGGGCGCTGAGCGAAGCAACCTGGAAGATGTGGCCGCTACCCTGCTCGCGTAGGACCGGCACGACCGCCTTCGAGACGTTGACGACCCCGTAGAAGTTGGTCTCGATCTGCGTCCGGAAAGACTCGATCGTAGTGTCCTCGAACGAGCCGAGGTCGCTGTAGCCGGCGCTGTTGAGGACGGCATCGATGCAACCGAAGGCCTCCACCGCCTGACCGACTATGCGCGCAGTCGTGTCATAATCGGTCACATCCAGTCGCAGGGGGAGCACCGCGTCGCCGTAGTTGTCGACGAGGTCTTGCAACCGTTCTGGGTTTCGCGCAGTCGCCGCGACGCGATCACCGGCTTCGAGCGCGACTTCGACGAACGCGCGACCCAGGCCGCGCGAGCTTCCGGTCACGAACCACACCCTGGACATAGAGCCTCCTGTGTATCGAACGGATGATCAAGACGGGGCCAACGCTGGCAACAGCCCTCGGAGCCCAGGTTGCGGTCATGAGTGCGGGAGGTAGGTGAGGAGGACCACCCCGGAGTCGAACCGCTTCACGTCACGGAGCGCCATCGCTATGGTCCCCCTGTCGCCGAGTACATGCACGTTGCCCTGACCCCAGACGAGCGGGTTCAGGTAGATCTCGTACTCGTCGATCAGACCCTTCGTGGCGAGGGTGTACGCGAACTCGCCACTGCCGTGCAGGAACAGGTCACCGTCGACCGCGGCTTTCAGTCTCGGGATCGACTCCTCGATGGCTCCGTTGAGGAGGGTCGCGTTCCATTCGAGACCTCCGGACAGGGTGGTGGATGCGACGTGCTTGGGGATCGCGTTGACCAAATCCGCCCACTTGCCGGTCTGGCTTGGCCAATACGCGGCCAGCCCTTCATAGGTCTTGCGGCCCAGCACAAACCCGCCTGATCTGGACTGCCGCTCGAACGAGTAGTCGCCGTGGTCTCCGTCGGGCTGCACCCACTCGCCGACCGGGTCGATGACACCGTCGAGGGTGGCCTGCGCGCTCGCGATCAGCTTTCCCATCTCACTTCTCCTTCGGTCCAGGGAGCACCTTTCTGGGTCTCGTGACGTCTGGTACGTGGCCGCTCACGCCTGGTCCCGTGTCGCCTCAGACCTCGACGGTCATATCGACGGCGTTTCCGAACTCGGCGTTGCCGCCGCGGACAAGGACATAGCGGCGTCGCAGGTCGGCCCGGTAGACGATCAACGGCCCACGTGGTTGCAGGTCCTCGCAGCTGAGCTGCTTGTTCTGCGGTAGTCGCGAGTTCAGTGACTGCAGTGCCGCGGTCGTCTCCTCCGGCGTCGCCCGCGCGGCGTCGGCGTCGAAGTACGCCGCCTCCGCCCGGCCGACCTCGACGGTCGAGTCGAAGACCGTGATGGCGATCCTCGCTCGCTGGGCGATGTTGCGGGAGTGCCGGCTGTCCGGCGACGACACCCAGCACATGCGCTCCGGGTCGAGCAGGGCGAAGAAGACCGGGCTGACCCATGGTTCCCCGTCCTCGTCGGCCGTGCCGAGCACGAGGTAGCGGTTCGCCGCGAGCACGCGGGCGACAGCGGAACGGTCGATCATTGCGCGTCTCATGACGCGACCCTGTAATGCATATGCGTGACGCCGGGCGCGTCGAGCACGCGCATCAGCTCGAGCTCGACCCGGTCGTTGCCGAACAACCGCCGCCCGTCGCCGAGCAAGACCGGGGTCAGGTGGATCTCGAGCTCGTCGAGCAGACCGTCGCCCAACAGCGATTGCGCGAGGTCGGCGCCGTGCACCATCACATTCCGGTCGCCCGCGACCGCCTTGGCCTCGCGCATCGCAGTCGCCGCGTCAGCCACATAGTGAACCCAGTTGCTCTGCGGCTGCGGCGGGTTGCCGCGCGTAGGCACGAAGATCGGCACGCCGTGGTGGTCGCCGCCCCAGTTGCCGGCGTACTCGAACGTCTTGCGGCCAACGACTACCGCACCCGTCGCGATCAACTCGGCGAACACTTGCCCGCTCAGCCCCGGCGGTGCGAAATGCGGCAGCTCGCCCACAGGCTCGCCGAGCCACGCGTGCAGCCGGTCCCCGCCGGTCCCGAGGCCGTTGCCCGGGCCGTCGTCAGGGCCGGTGATGAACCCGTCGAGCGACATCGACATGTACAGGACGGACTTCGTCGCCATGCGGTCTCCTTCCTCAGGTCTTCAGTGCCCGTTCCACCCGGTCGAACGCGTACGGCAAACCGCGGCCGTGCTCGTCGCGCAGCTCATCCGACGGGAAGCCCCACTGGACCATCGTCATCAGCGTCGCCCCGTCCCGGGGCGCGAACGTGAACTCGGTGCTGAAGGCGAGCGTCGACTCGTCGAGGCGCGTCTCGGTCGTCGTCAGCAGCAGGCGGCGGGGGCGCTCGATCGCCTCGAACACGTGCCGGTGCTGGTAGATCCCGCCCGACGGTGAGCCGAATGCGATCTCCCAGACGCCGCCGACCCAAAGCTCACAACGCGAATCGACGACCCAGCCCGGCGCATCGTTGCCATAGAACGCTTGCTGGCCAGCCGGGCTCGTGAACAGGTCGAACGCGCGCTCGGGCGACGCCTCGATCAGGCGCTCGTAGCGGAGTTCGCGATTCACTCGCCCCACCCCACGAAGCGCTCGAATCGGTCCATCTGGCTCTCCCAGGCGCGGCGGTGGGACTCGAACCACTCGCCCGCCTCGTCCAGCGTCCTCGCCGAACCGAGCCGGCACTGGCGCGTCCGGCCCACCTTTTCGGTGTCGACGAAGCCGGCGCGCTCGAGGATCCCGACGTGCTTCTTGATCCCGTTGAGGGTCAGGCCCGCTGGCGACGCGAGCTGGCTCAGCGTCGCCGGGCCGCAGCTCAGACGCTCCAGTATGCCCCGCCGCGTAGGGTCCGAAAGGGCGAAGAGCGTCGCGTTCAAGCGTCAGCATTAGTGCAACGATCGGTGCACTATACCAGCTGCTGGTCTCGCTTGATCGCGGCTGGCACGCTGACTTCCTCAAAGGAGGCGTCGGAGTGGCTTAACCCTGACGAGCCGCGTGCAAGACGGTCGCTTCACACGCCATCGAGCCGTGTCGTAAAGGGATCGGCTACTGCACTTCTACTGCGCGGTGCGCGGGCTTGAGGAGCCTGTGACGGTTGGTGAGCACACGGTGGATGAGATGAGGGGGGGATGGCGTGGTCGGGAATCGCGTGACTGGCGTGGTCGATGGGCATCAGAGCCGAGGTCCCAACTCCGCAACGTGAGGGCTCGATCATCGCAGCATGCGAGGCGGGGCTCGCTGCCGTACGCGGACGACGCCGCCTGAGCGCATCGATCTGTACCTCGCTACCTATGGGTCTGCCGTGTGACAAGCTGCACAGATGGAGGGTCAAGGAGCGCCGCGGGCATGGTTGCTCATGGCTGCGGGGGACAACAGAGGTCATGGCGGCAACGTCGGCTACGACGATCAGATCGACGCCTATTACTCGTGGGACAGCAATGTCCCGAATCACCGGAAGATCGAAGTCGGCGATCCGATCGCGCTCTGGGACAAGGAGCGCCTCCTCGGGGTATCGGTGATTGAGGAGATCGCGACTGCGCCGGGGCAGAAGGTGCTCAATCGGTGCCCCGCCTGCGGCACGACCAGGATCAACGAACGCAAGCGGGTAGAGCCTCGCTTCCGGTGCATGAAGTGCCGGGAAGAGTTCGCCACAGCGCGTGTGGAGGTCGTGGAGGTGGTCACCTACCAGGCGCGCTATGACGCAGCGTGGACTCCGCTCGAGGGCCTCCTCAACGATGAGGACCTCCGCTCACTGGCCCTGAAGGCCGGCGACATCAACGCGATGCGCCCGTTGAACTGGTCCGCTTTTCGCGAAGTGTTGCTCGATCGTCACGCCGGGCGTGCCGTTGCCCGGGTAGGCGCCCGGATGCCCGATCTCATCTGGCCAGCTGAACCTCTCGACGTCGTTGGCACACCGGGCGGGTTCAGACGCACGATCGTGCGCGTTCGCCGAGGGCAGCAGCGTTTCCGTGAAGACCTCCTCGCACGCCAGGGCAAGGTTTGCGCATTCACGGGAAGCGCACCAGCTCGAGTGCTCGAAGCGGGCCATCTCTACAGCTACGCACAACTCGGTACCCACGCGCCGCACGGTGGCTTGATGCTACGTCGCGACATCCACCGACTCTTCGACGACGGTCTCCTAGCGGTAGATCCATACCGCTTACGCGTCGATGTCTCTCCCGACCTTGCGGCCTACCCGCAGTACGCACGGCTGCACGACGGGCGCCTCACGACCAGGCTTGAGGACGGGCAGGTCGACTGGCTCGCGAAACACTGGGACGAGCACAGGGCCACGAGTCCGACGGTGGTGTGAGGCCACGAGTTCTCGCCGGACGAGGACGGGCGTGCGACGACTACTCCCAGGGCTGCTGGGCGTCGAGATGGCGTCGTAGTTCCATGGCGTCATGAAGGACCCGACCGACGACCAAGACATCACCGTCGCGTCGGCAGATCAGGAAATGCCGCGGACGGTGGACTTGTCCGCCGGGCGAGCGGGTGCGGCTGTGCGCCAGATGCCAGGAGAACACTCCCTCGCCCAGCTCGGGGCGGAGCACCCGCCCCACCTCCTCACCGTGCGTGGCCGCGTCTCGAATGGCTGCAGCGATCAGCGCCTCGTACCGCCTGCGTGCTTCCTCACCGAACTTCTCGTGCGACCAAGCGAGAATCGAAACGATGTCGGCCTGAGCGGCATGAGTCAGGCGATACGCCACCATCAGCCCGCTGACGGAGCCTGCGCCGCCCGGCGGCCAAGCTGCCCGATGAAGTCGTCGAGCGACTCGCCATCGACGTCGTCGAAACGCCCCGAGGCAAGATCCAGCCAGCCGCGCTCGGCGGCTTCGTGCAGGACGGCAAGCTTCGCCGTCTCTTCGGCTTGCTCGCGCTCCAGGAGTCGAAGACCTTCGCGGAGCACCTCGCTGGCATTCTGATATCGGCCGGACTGGACCAGCGATTCCACGAGTTCGTGCTGGTGCTGACCGAGAACAACATTCCTCGTCGCCATGCCAACCACCTCCATTGGCAGTATATGCCATCGCAGATGGTTGCCATGTACCGCGCCAGCCGAACCTCGAGGAATCGATGAGACTCACCCGCGGGTAGCCAAGACCTCGGTCAACGCCTCGATGCCCCCTCCGCGAGACCGGCTCGGGCCTCGACACGCTGGCGCTCGATCGCACGATAGACCGTCGACCGGCCGACGTTTGAAGAGTTCGGCGACTTCGAGGGTACTGTACTCGCCGCTGTGCACCAGTGAAACCAGGTGGGCTTCCTGGCGATGGTTGAGTTTGGGCTGCTTGCCCCGTAGCCGGCCCTTGGCCTTGGCGACCTTCATGCCCTCGCGGGTGCGTAGCCGAATCAGGTCCGACTCGAACTCCGCCACCATCGCCAACACGGTTGAACAGCAGCCGGCCGACGGCATCGTTGGGGTCGTAGACCGATCCGCCCAGGGAGAGGCTGATCTGCCGGGTGGTCAGTTCGTCCGCGATTGCTCGTGCATCCGGCAATGACCTCGCCAGCCGATCAAGCTTTGTCACCACCATGGTGTCGCCGGCCCGGCATGCGGCGAGCGCTTCGCGGAGCCCGGGGCGCTCGCGGTTGGTGCCGGTCAGGCCGTGGTCAACGTAGATTCGCTCGGGCTCAACACCCATGGCGCGTAAGGCGCCGCGTTGAGCGGTCAGGTCTTGTTCATCGGTGGAACAGCGGGCGTACCCGACAAGTAGTGCGCTCTTCGCGCACCTCCAGAGGATTGGGTCCGGCCCAACCGCGGGACGCAGCCGACTCGGACATCGGGCAACGCCCGACCCCAACAGCAGGCACCCCGATCGCAGCTGCCGCAACGCCAGCGACGACCCAGAAGCCGATTCCCATTCGGGACGGCCAATAGCCTGTCGCCTGTTGCCGCGGTCGCCGACCGTCAGAGCATGCCCACCTCGATGAGGCGGTGCTTGATCGCATACGTGACCGCCATTGTTCGTGAGTCGACGTCGAGCTTGGTGAAGATCTTGGCGACGTGGCGGTGGACCGTGCGCTCGCTGGCCGAGGTGAGCCGGGGCGAGGCGGATCCACTACATGTCAGACCTCAGAATGGCGCGACGGTGGCCCGACGGACTCGCGCTCGATCAGCATCGGCGGCGGCGCTTGGACCACCTTCCGATCCCCAGCGTCTCGACCGCCCACCTCAGCGAGCAGAGAGACGACGGCTTCCCTGCCCAACTCGTACAGAGGCAGTTTCACGCTGCTCAGCGGTGGCCAGGTGTGCTCGGCTGACCAGGAGTCGTGAACCGACATGACCGAGAGGTCGCCGGGAACTGACAGGCCGAGCCGGCGTGACTCCGCCAGCACGCCGACGGCTGCGTGGACATTGGCTGCCACGACCGCCGTCGGGGTCTCGGCCAGCGCCATCATCCGCCGAAGGCCACGGACGCCGTCCTCGTCGATGAACCCCTCACTGAGCACCCACTCCTCGGAAATCTCCAGGCCCGAGGCGGCCATCCCCGAGCGGAAGCCAGCCTCCCGGCGAGCTGCCGTCTGGGAGGCCGGAGGGCCGCCGATCAGTCCGATGCGGTGATGTCCGCGCTGGGCCAAGTAGCGCGTCGCCATCGCGGTTCCCGCGAGATCCGGCACAGCGACCGAGCTAGCGCCTTCGACCTCGCGATGGATCGTGACGATCGGGGCGGCAAACCTGAAGACATGCTCGAAGTCGCTGGTAGGCATATCCCCCACCGGCTGCAGGATCATGCCGTCGACCCGGCCCTCGCCGAGGAGCCGGTCGACCATCGGGTTCCCCGGCTGGATATCCTCTGCGCGGCCGAGCAGCACTGTGTATCCAGCGCTAGCGGCTTCGTCTTCGACACCCCGAATCAACTCGTACACCAGCGAGTTGGTGATTCCCGGCACCACCAGTGCCAGAACCTCTGTGCGCGCCAGGCGCAGTGCCCGGCCGGCGAAGTTCGGTCGGTATCCCAGTTCTGAAGCGGCATGTCGCACACGTTCGCGGGTGGCCGGGCTGACCCGAGCGCGTGGGTCGCCCGTCAGGGCGCGTGACGCGACTGAGACCGAAACGCCCGCGTGGGCGGCTACCTCGCTCAGCGTCGGCATCGTCGCCCTCCTCTCCGCGTCTCCAGGCTAGGGCGCCCGGAGACCCATCTTTGCCGACTGTTCACCGGCCCGGACAGTCCCTTGCCATTCTCGCCGACGCGCTTGGTAACGATTTGGTTACGAAGATGTCCGCGGGCTGGCGTGCGGGCGGACTCAGGGAGCACTCTAGGCGCAATCGATTGCGCAGCAAACGATTGCGCAATCGCTCGGATGCTGCCGACGCGTCCTCCAACGAAGGAGCAAAGATCGGGATGAACACTCAACTCTCACGCCGCTCGCTGCTGTCGATGGCCGCCGCTGGTGCGTTTGGTTCCACGGCCTTGTCCGGCTGCCAGACGACCGGCGACCAGAGTGCAAGCGAAGGCGCCAGCTCGACGCTCGACTTCTGGAGCTACTACGAGGCCGCCGGTCGCGGGTCTGCCTTCGACGAGCTCGCCGCCGCCTACGAAGACGAGTCCGGCGTCGGAGTCAACCTCAACCTGGCGCCCCAGAACTTCAACACGGTCCTGCGCACCGCCATGCTCAGCGACGACCGCCCGGAGTTCCTTGGAATCACGCAGTACAACATGCGCGACTTCGCCCAGGCTGGGCTGCTGGCCGACGTCCGACCAGCGCTCGAGGCTGCTGGCATCGAGGACGATATCTACCCCGCAGCTATCGACGCCGCCACCATCGACGGCACTCTCTACGGCATCGCCGATGCGCTGAGGTTCGGCATGTGGTTCTACAGCCCGCAGGGATTTGACGACCTTGGCGTCGAGCCGCCGACTACATACGAGGAACTGGTTGTCGTCTCCGAGAAAGCCAGGGCCAAAGACCGCTACCCGATCCTTCTGGGCCTGAAAGAGCTCAGTCCGGCGTCGAACTCGTTGCAGGTCATCATCCCGGCCATCGTCGGGCTCACCGCGATGCTCGAGGCATCGGCCGCGAAGGACTACACCGGTCAGAGATTCGTCGATGTGCTCACGCTGTACCAACGCATGGTCGACGACGGGATCCTCGACACCACCGACACAGGCATGGCCGCGGCAGACGCTCAGGCGATGTTCGTGAGTGGGCAGGCGGTGATGAAGCCCTCGGCCAGCTATGACATCGGCACGCTGGTGGCGCTGGACCCGACGGTCTCGGTGTTCGAGGAACCGGTGATGCTCGTGGACGACCCTGTGGTGACGTACTGGGGTGGTGCCGGCCAGATGTACTGCGTCACCGCCGACACCCCTGACGAGGAAGCTGCGATGGACCTTCTGAGCTGGTGGGTCAAGCCGGAGCAGCTCGGCGTTCAGGTCGAGGAATCGGAACTCGTCTCCAGCCTGCAGAGCGCCAACGAGCGGATCGACCCCGACTCACTCGCCGGCTTTGCCGCTGAGCGGCTCACTCTCGTCGAGGAGGAGGGGCTGTTCTACAACAACTACGTCCCGTCTGCTGAGGCAGAGGCTTGGGGCCGCGCCGTCCAGGAGGTCGTCTCGAAGGCGAAGTCACCGGAGGAGGCGATTGAGACCACCGTCCAGGCCGTGTTCCAGGGTTAGGCCTCTTTGATGCGCTCTCGTCGACGTTCGTGGGCGCCCGTGGTGTTTCTGCTGCCGGCGCTCCTTGTCTACACGTTGCTGCACACTGCGCCATTCCTGGGCACGATCGGGCTGAGCCTGTTCTCCTACGACGGGCTGCGCCCTGCCGAGTTCGTCGGCAGTCGCAACTACACGGTGATGCTGCAGGACGATGTTTTCTGGCACTCGCTGCGCAACAACGCCTTCTGGTTCTTCGGTGAGGTGGTCGTGGCCACTCTCGTCGGGCTCGGCCTGGCGCTCCTGGTCAACAGCCGGCAGCGATTCTCAGCGCTCTTCCGCACCACCCTTTTCATCCCGTACATCCTCTCCTGGGCGGTTGCCGGGATGTTGTGGTCGCGGGTATACAACCCCGCACCCACCTACGGGCTGCTGAATGGCTTCCTGACGGCGATCGGCCAGCCGCAGCTGACGGAGAACTGGCTTGGCGACCCCGCCACGGTCTTTCCCAGCGTCATCGTGGCGGCGATATGGAAGGGTTTCGGCTTCGCCATGGTGATCTTCCTGGCCGGGCTCCAGGGCATCCCGGCGGAACTCACCGAGGCGGCACGCATTGACGGCGCTGGATCAGCCAGGGTGCTGTGGTCGATCATCCTGCCGTTGCTGCGGCCGATCACGGCGATCGTCATCATCATCGGGTTGATCGGCACGTTCAAGGTGTTTGACCCGGTCTGGGTGATGACGCAGGGTGGGCCCGGCACCGCCAGCTCGCTACTGGCCACGTTGGTGTTCCGGGCCGGGATGAATGACTTCCAGCTCGGGTACAGCGCAGCGCTGTCCGTCGCGCTCCTGATATGCACTGCCGCCGTCATGCTCCTGTACTGGCGTTTCCTCGGTCGATCGCGAGTGATCGATGACTAGGACTCCCACGCTTCGACGCCGCCGTTCGACTGCGGCCGTGATCCGCCGTGCCGCCGGGTCCACCGTGATCTATGGCGTCATGACAGTCGTCTCGCTGGCCACAGTGATCCCACTGATGTGGATGGTCTTCACTTCGCTGAAGGCTCCACCGGAGTACGTGACCAACCCGTGGCTGTGGCCTCGAGAGCCACAGTGGGGCACCTACATCACGTTGTTCACCGAGCGGGGCTTCAGTCGCTACTTCCTGAACTCGATCTTGGTCACGGTGCCGTCTGTGAGCCTGATTCTTCTTCTCGGCGCGATGGCTGCCTATGGCCTGGTGATCGCCCGGCCGAGAACACGCAGCCGCACGCTGATGTACTTCGTGATCGGTCAGATGATTCCGGTGACGGCGATCATCGCGCCGTTGTACGTGATGCTGCGGACCACACACCTCATCAACAGCTACCTCGGCCTCATCCTCACGTTCGTCGCTGGAGCCATGTCGATCTCGGTCTTCCTCACCTACGGGTTCTTCCGTGCGGTGCCGCGCGAGATCGCCGACGCCGCATCGATCGACGGAGCCGGTCGCTGGCGCACCTTCGCCAGCATCTACCTTCCGCTGGGTGCGCCGGGGCTGGCCACGGTTGGAATCTTCCAGGTGCTGTCGGTCTGGAACGAGATCCTGCTCGTGATTCTCATCATGCAACGCAACGAACTCCAGACGCTCAACGTCGCGGTCTTCCAGGCCGTGGGCGAGTACGGCACCGACATACCGGCCCTGTTCGCCGGCCTTACCGTCGCCGCACTACCCGTGGTCATTGTCTATCTCCTCTTCACCCGCCAGTTCGTTGCCGGTCTCACCGCCGGCGCCACCAAGGGCTGAGGCCCAACAACCGAAAGGCACCCGATGCAGACCTTGCTTCGAGACGACTTCGCCACTACCCCGGTGGCCGTGATCGCCGGTGACTACACGCCGTCGGGCGAATACCATGTGGTCCCCCACCTTGCCGACAGCGGGTGCTGGCGCGAGGTGTCGATCCACCACAGCTATCGGCGCGTCGCCACCAGCCGCGGCAACTGGCAGGTTGTCGAGGAGAACGACGGCACACGCAGTGTGGAGCAGACGATCACGCATGTTGACCACCCGCCGATGCTGGCCACTGGTGACGAGACCTGGGCGGTCCAGCGGGCGAGTCTCGGACTTCGCCCACTGACCCTCGGCGGTCGGCGCGGCCTGGGCTTCCGATACCGGCACGCCTCCGACTACTACGCGGCCCTACTTTCCGGGTCGACCCTGCAACTGGTCCGGTACCGCTACGCGCAGGAGGAGGTCATCGCCGAGGCAACGGTCGCCGTCGACCCAGATCGCGCGGTACTGCTCGAGGTGGTGGTGGACGGAGACCGTGCCACCGTGACTTACGACGGCAACGTCTCGGTGGTCGGTGACCTTGGCTCGGGAGGGGGTGGCGGCGTGGTGCTGATCTCGGACCACCCCTGCCGGTTCAGCGACGTGATCGTGGAGGGCGAGCGACGGGAGGTTGCGGCGGGGTCAGTCACGCAGCAGCCCGTTGTGCGGCCGTACGTGTGGAAGCGGCTGAATACCGGGGTATGGGGGACCGACCGGAACCTGCGCGTCGGGGACATCAACGGCGACGGGGTGCCGGAGCTCGTGGTGGCGCGCCGGACCGACCGGATGGGTAGTGACAACTTCTCCACGATCAGTTCTCTCGCTGCCTTCTCGCTCGAGGGCGAGCTCCTGTGGACCTGGGGGACGCCCAGCGAGAATAGTTTCGCCACGACATCGGACCTGTGTTTCCAACTGCACGACTGGGATCGTGACGGCATTGCCGAAGTTGTGCTGTGCCGGGACTGGGAACTGCTCGTCCTCGACGGTCGAACGGGGGAAGTGCAGCGGCGGATGCCGCTGCCGGAGAATCCGGGCGCTGACGACGGCGAGATGTACCGGATGCTCGGAGACAGCCTCGCGTTCGCTGACCTCACCGGCTCCGGCTATCCCGACTGCCTGCTGCTGAAGGACCGCTACAAGAACATCTGGGCGTACGACAAGGATCTCCACCTGCTGTGGAGCTGGGCCGGCAAGACCGGTCACTATCCGTATCCGAAGGACATCGACGCCGATGGCCGTGACGAAGTGATGATCGGTCACGCACTGCTCGACGACGACGGAACGGTCCTGTGGCACACGCCGTACGAGGATCACGCCGACAACGTGCTGGTGATGAACCTTGACGATGGCACCGGCGAACTGGTGCAACGGTCGATCATCGCGGGTAGCGACGCCGGCCTGATCACGCTCGACAAGCACGGGACCGAGGTGTCGCGGTTTCCGATCGGGCACGCCCAGAGCATGTGCATCGCCAACCTGATCCCTGAGCGCCCGGGGCTGGAGTACATGTGCAACACTTTCTGGGGCCGTGTGGGTGTGAATGCCGTGTTCAGTGAATCCGGTGATCTGCTGCTGGACTTCGAGCCGATGCCATACGCGTCGTTGCTGCAACTGGTGAACTGGGTGCCGATCGACGGCTCCGGAAGGCCTGCCGACCTGGCGATGCTGTCGACGCACCCCCGTCAGGGTGGCCTGATCGATGGGCACGGGATGCGACAGGTGATGTTCCCTGACGACGGACATCCCGTGCTTTGCGCTGCGGTCTACGACCTTGACGGTGATGGCATCGACGAGGTCCTCACCTGGGATGAGGAGGAGATCTGGATCTACAAGGCTGACGTGCCGGGCCGCGATCCGGGTAACTATCCCGTGCGGAACCCGTGGTTCAACGAGTCCAACTATCGCACCCAGGTGTCATTGCCTCCCCAGGAAGCTGGGCGGCGGTAGCGCGGACGTGCGCGCCGTCGAGGTGCGGCCCCAGGAACGGTTCGTCGACGACGGCGACATCATCACCTCGGCGGGCATCTCCGCTGGAATCGACATGGCGCTCCACCTGGTGGACAGGCTGGCCGGAACCGACCGGGCGCGAGAAGTCCGGCGGGGAATCCAGTACGACCCGGCACCACCTATCTGAGAGCACACGATTCGGCGTGGACATCACCACGACCACGCCATCCCGATCCCACGCATCTCATCCACCGCATACTCACCAACCGTCACGGGCTCCTCCAGCCCGCGCACCGCGCAGTAGAAGTGCAGCAGCCGATCCCCGTCGGCGATCACGGCTGGCTTGTGCGCGTGCCGGTCGTCCACCGACCCACGTTGCCCAGGGGTGAGCAGCGGCCGATCCACCTTCGTCCACGTGTACAGGTCCGGCGAGGTCGCGAGCAGGTCCACGGCCCCGCCTCCGAATCCCAGGCCGTAGTAGAACATCAGCCACGTCCCGTCCTCTGCCCGGAGCACGTACGGATTCGCGGCGAAACGTTCGTCGAATGAACCGGCTGCCCCCACGCTCACCAGCGGCTGGTCCGAGACCCGGTGCCAGGTGACCAGGTCGTCGGAGACCGCGAGGCCGATCTGCTCGACCCAGGAGCCGGTCTCATGATCCTTGGCGTTGTAGAACAGCCACCACTGCTCGTCATGGCGAATCAGCCACGACTTGTACAGTCCCCCGCGCTCCCAGGCTGCACCGTCGTCGCAGCGCATGAGACCGCCGATCTCCTCCCAGGTCACCAGGTCGCGAGTCCGCACGAAGCCGATCACGGCGGAGCCCTCTTCGTAACCTGGCTTCGGATATGCGCCATAGCTGGCGTGGTACCAGCCGTCGACGGCGATCAGCTCACCGTCGCCGTACAGGTCCAGATCCCGCACGACCGAGGAGATCGCGGCGTTGTGCCGCCGGTGCACCGAGCCAAGATCCCGCCCGAACACCAGCTGAGGCTCCGACCACCCTGCCTCCTCCCGCCACGACAGCCCGGTCTGGTACCCCTCGCCGTCCCAGCCCACGAGCGTCATGCCGAGGCGCCCGTTCAGCCGGAACGGGTTCGGCCCGTCCACGCCCAGACTGCGCCAGTCACCTGGCTGGAACGTCGGAGCCAGCACCAGCTCCTGACTGCGCTCGCTCGGATACACCGACCGGATGCAGTCGGCCGGCGCCGTCATACGGGACTTCCCGTGGGCCTGGCGATGTGATGCGAGGCGGTCACCGACCCTGCCCCCGCCGGATCATGGTGACCACGTGCGTCCCCGGGCCCAGAGCGATCACCCCGCGACCGTCGTCGAGAACGTACCCGCTCGGCGCACTCAGGTCAGCGCCACCGTCCGGTGGCACCTGGATCTCCAGGTGCACCGTCTCACCCTGCCGCTGCCACCCGACGGCGTACCGACCGTTCGCGCTGACGTGATCCGCCGTCGCACTCTCCAAGGCATCGATGAACTGCGGTGCGATCCGGGCCCGCTGCCAGGCGATCGAGTCCTCGTGCTGGCTCAGGCCGGCGAGATGCTCGATGAACCAGCTGGAGATGTAGCCCAGCATGAAGTGGTTGACGGAGCCGTTGGTACGAGCGCCGGTCCAGTGCTCGCCCAGTGCTGTGAGATCGTCTGCCACCATCTGGCCGTAGCCGGGCCCGGAGTCCTGGGTGACGAGCCGGTACAGCACCTCGTGCTGATCGAATCGTGCGAGCACCCGGACCAGAGCGGGAAGCGCGATCTCCCCCACCTCGATCTGGTAGTCCGCGGCGGCGACCTGCGCGGCCAGGGCAGCCGCCATCTCCGCAGCGCTCTCGCCCTTCACCGCTCCCAGATCGAGAAGCAACGCTCGCCCGGCCTGGGTGTCGATCGTCCCGAACCGTTCCCGCAGGATCGCCCGGAGCTCATCCGCCCGCTCCCGGAATCGCACCGCTTCCGATGCCTTCGCCAGGGCCCCGGCGGTGGCCGCCGCACTTTCGTAACAACGCGCCAGCCCGTACGTGGCCACCAGCGCTCGCGGAGTCGTGGGGCACAGCGTGATCCAGTCACCGAGGCCGGCGTCCAGCAGGTCGTCCTCGACCTGGCCTTCCAGATACTCCAGGTACCGCACGCCCGCGGTCCAGGCGGTCTGCGCCGCCGTGAGGTCGCCGTAGCAGCGGTAGAGCGCGGCCGGGATGTGCCAGATCGCCCCACCCCAGTTGACGTCGTCCCGGAAACCTGGGTCGAGGAAGTCGAAGACCACCAGCTCCGGCGCGATGCTGGGGATCAGCCCGGCATCGGTCTGTGCGTCGACCATGTGCACCACGATGTCGTTCCAGTGCGCCCGGATGTCCCAGCGGAACGCGAGCGCGTCGAACACCAGGTAGTCCTGCTCCAGCCACCCCAGCTTCTCCCGGTGCGGGCAGTCGGTGGGAACGCTCGCGAGATTGGACGCAGCGGCCCGGGTCACCAGCTCGTCCACCCTGGCGAGCACCGGGTCCGAGAGTTCGAGCCGGCCCACACGGGTGTTGTCGGTGTGGATCACCTCCGCCGTCACGGTCACCGTGCCCGGCTCGGCCCGCACCACCTGGCCCTCGGGGTCGAGGACCTCCACCCCTAGGTACCGGAACCCGTGATACGAGAACTGCGGATGCCAGCGACCGGGATTCCCGTCGCTGACGTAGGAATCGAACACCGGCCCACCGGTCGAGCGCTGGTCGATCCAGCCGCGGTCATCGAGGTGCTCCGACGGCCACATCCGCACGGTGGTGCCGGCAGGAAGGTTCGAGACTTCCAGGTGCTGCCGCCCGGAGATGTTCACCCCGAAGTCCAGCACGGTGGCTGACTCCACCTGGTGCGCCGTGACGACCTCCAGACGTTCGATCACTCGTTGTGGCGGAGCCGACCGTCGCCATGGCTCCGGGCCGGTGCTCGCCTCGCCCACCACCTCTGCCTGAACCCAGTCCGCCGAGGACGTCACCGACGGCCAGCCCGACGGCGCAGTGCGGGCGTCGTAGGCCTCCCCGCCGTACCAGTGGCTCAGGGAGGTCGGACCCAGCCGCGCCTCCCAGGCATCGTCCGACTCCACCCATTCCTCGGTGCCGTCGTCGAACCTCATGTGGAGCACCACGCGGGCGCGCGGCGCCACGCGCCTCTCTGCGAACTTCGTGTACCGGCCAGGCAATCGCCGGACGTGCGCCGCACCTTCTCCCAGCTGAAGCAGCAGTTCGTTCTCACCCACCCGGAGGAGGTCGGCCACCGGGTAGCGTCGCGCGGCGATCCGGGTGCGGAACTCGGAGATGCCGGGCTCCAGCACATCCTCGGAGATCGGACGCCCGGCGAGGTGCGCCGTCCACACGCCCGCTCCGAGCACGTGCAGCTCCGCCGTCTCCGGCATGCGGTGCACCATCCATCGACGCCGCAGGGTGGGGGGCGACAGCGGTGGCTCGTCTGACGCCCAGGCGGGGTGGGTGATCCAGTGGCCCCGGCTGAGCAGGGGATCGTGCGGGCTCGACACCTCGGTCATTCCTCTCTTCGGTGGTTCTGGCCAGGGCCCCGTGCCGCCGCAATCGGCAGCGGCACGGGTCCTCCCGGTCAGTTGACGTAGGCCGCGTCCAGTGCTGCGAGCACGTCGTCCACGGTCGACTGGTCGGCGAACAGCGCCTGGATCTCCTCGAAGTGCGCCTGCTGGATCGCCGGGTTCGGCCAGGTCTGATCCGGCCACGAGCTGGCGCGGTCGGCCTGGACATACTCGGTGATGACCTCGGTCGGCTGGTCCGGCTCGTAGTCGTCGCTCGGAGTCATCGCGGGGGACTGGTCCGTCTCCGCGGAGTAGAGGCTCTGCGCCTCGGGCGTGGCAAGGAACTCGAGGAACTGCTTGGCCGCCTCCGGGTCCTCGGCGGCGGAGTTCAGCGAGAAGACCGCACCGATGCCGTTGGACAGGCGTGTCTCGTCGGCGTCGTCCGTCGCCGGGAAGACGGCGAAGGTGATCTCCGTTCCCGAGGGCGACTCGTCGAGGATGGCACCGACCGAGTCGGCGAGGCCGATGGTGGCCACCGTGTCACCGGCGGCGATCGACGAGTTCACGTTGGCGGCCGACGTGCCGTTCGGCTGTGCGGTGAAGCAGCCCGCCTGGCGCATCTCGTCGTACTTGCCGATCACCTCGCTCCACGCAGTTCCGGAGAACGGCTGGTCGCTGGCCGCCTGGGCCTCGACGATGTCCGGCGGCAGGAGCGTCGCCGACAAGGCGTAGGAGACGAACTGCCCGGTCCACGCATCCCGCAGCCCGAGGCCGTAGGGCACGCGGCCGGCCGCAACGGCTTCCTCGCAGAACGTCAGCACCTCGCTCCAGGTGGTCGGGATCGTCAATCCCAGCTCGTCGGTGACGGTGGTGTTGTAGACCCCGCCGATTGCGGTGGTGGTCATCGGGACCGCCATGACCTGTCCGTCTTCCGAGGTCAGGACACCCAGCTCCGACTCGTTCAGCTCATCGATGAAGTCCATGCCGTCGAGTGGTTCGAGGAAACCGTTGTTGGTCGCCTGCACCACGCTGAGGGTGGAACCGTTCCCTGGGTAGGTACGGATGATGTCCGCCGCGGTGCCGCCAGCCAGCTGGGTGGTGACCACCTCGGCGTACGTCGTGCCCGGTGCATTTTGAACGTCCACGCTGATGTCCGGCTCGGACTCGTTGAACAGGTCGACCACCAGTTGCTCCGGTACACCGTTGGGGGCCAGGAGCGAGGTGGAGGCGTCGCCACCGTCAGCACTGGCGTCCGTCTCCGTCGAGCACGCAGCAAGGAGCATGCCGCTCGCGCAGATCATGCTGACCGCCACGGCAACCGTACGTCGATTCATCAGTTCCAACTCCTTTGTTCGTTGTGTAGCGATGGTGTGCCCGGCCACGGGTTCACCCCTTCAGTCCTGAGGCGAAGCCCCGGATGATGTACTTCTGGGCGACGAAGTACAGGATGAGGATCGGGAATATCGACAGCAGCAGCGCCGAGAACACCAGCGACCAATCTGCGCCGTACTCGCCGACGTAGTTGTAGAGCGTCAAAGGTGCCGTCTTGTTGTCCGAGCCCGAGAGGTAGAGCAACGGGGTGAAGAAGTCGTTCCACGTCCCCAGCGCCTGCAGGATGACGATCGTGCCCGTGATCGGTCGAACCAGCGGAAAAACGACGGTCACGAAAACACGGCTCGACGAACACCCGTCGATGATCGCGGCCTCTTCGTAATCGCGAGGCGACTCGCGAATGAAGAAGGTGTAGAGGAAGATGCAGAACGGCATCGAACCACCGACGTGAATAAGGACCACGGACCACAATGAGCCGACGAGACCCAGATCGCGGATAAAGGTGTACAGCGGAAGCATGGCCGCTTGACCTGCGAGCAGCATCCCAGAAAGGAAGAAGTAGAACACCCCTCGCGACCAGCGCTGGGCATAGCGGGCGAGCGGATATGCGGCAGTCGAGGCCACGACCACGATGAGCGCCACCGATACGAGCGTGATGGCGGCGCTGTTGACCAGGGCGCTGCCCATCGCAGAGGTCTGCCACGCCGTCGCCAGGTGCTCGAAGGTCGGAGGCCAGGTCAGGTCGAGCGGGCCGCGTTGGCCGTCCGGGTTGCGCAGAGCCACACCCACCAGGACGACGAACGGGGTCGTGAACAGCAGGGCAGCGGCGATCATGCCGAGCTCGAGGAGGAACGTGCGCCACGTGTAGCGGTTCATCATGGTCGTCAGGCCTCCTTGCGCGTGGTCAGCCGGACCTGAGCGATCGCGACGATGCTCACGATGATCGTCAGCACCACGCCTTGGGCCACGGACGTCGGGAAGTCCAGATCGACGAACGCGCTCTGATAGATGATCAGGGGGAGGGTCTCGGTCGATCCCGCCGGTCCGCCGTGCGTCATCGCGAAGACGAGGTCGAAGGTCTTCAGACCCGAGGTGACCGTCAGGAAGATGTTGATCACCACACTCGCGTTGATCATGGGCAGGATGATCATGAGCAGGCGCCGCCCGGGGCCGGCGCCGTCGATCGCCGATGCCTCGATGAGCTCCTGCGGCACGCCCTGCAGTCCGGCGAGATAGATGACCATCGTCAGCCCGACGCCCTGCCAGACCATGGCGATGGCGACCGACCACAGCGCGAGCCCAGGATCCCCCAGCCAGTCCTGCCGCCATCCCTCGAGGCCGAGGCTGCTGAGCAGGTCGTTGATCGTCCCTTCCGGGTTCATCAGGTAGGCCCACAGGTAGGCGGTCACGAGCGGCGTCAGCACGACGGGGAGGAAGAAGACCAGCCGCAGCGCGAATCGACTCTTCAGCTTGGTGTTGCACCCGAGCGCCAGCAGCAACCCGAGTACGTTCTGGCCGATCACACCGATCAGCGTGAGGACGAAGGTGTTCGAGAACGCCTGCAGCGTCCCCGGATCGTCGAATATCCTCGTGTAGTTCCCGAAGCCCACGAACTGGACGTCGGGAGTGAATCCGTTCCAGTCGGTGAACGAGTAGTAGTACCCCCGAATATTCGGAATCACGACGATCGCGGTGTACACCAGGATGGCTGGAATGAGGAACCAGACCGGTGGCCTGATTCCAGTTCTTCGCCGCCTCCGAGGGGCAGGTGGTGGTGATGGTGTGTCTGTCGTCGGTTCGTCGTCGACAGTGGTAGTGGTCATGTCTTCTCCACGCCGCACAGCTGCATTGCTGGTTTCTGTGTGACAGCCATGTCTATTCGGGTCGGGGTAATCAGGGGGCGAGCAGGACGTTTCGATCGCTCGATTCCGAGCTCGAAATCCCCGCTATACGGGGCTCACCTCCTTGCATCGCGGTCGTACGCGGCAATCCCGCCGTCGTCTTGTGCAGGGCCTTCGTCCGCACTGCCGACGTCCAGTCGGCGTGAGCGGTCCGGTTCTGGGTCGCGGGTGAGGCGTCATGGTCGCGGCGGAAACCCCTCGGCAACCACTGACCACCCCTCCGGCAGCTCGACCCGGCGAGGAACGCCGTCGGGGTCCACCCACCCCCCGAACAGGAGGGCCGTGGCCATCAGCAGCCCCCCGTTGCCGGGCAGGTACAGCGGCATCCGGTGCGGCACCTGCCGGTTGTGCCCGTTCGGTAGGTGGGTGTTCTTGTCCTCCGGGCGCAGCAGCGCCGACAGCGCAACGTCTGCCCGCCCGAGCCGGGTGGCACACATGGCGATCATCGGGAAGTCCCAGCCCCAGGCGCTGCGCCAGTTCCACTGCGCGCACGCACGCTCCAGGGTGCGCAGCATCGCCTCGTGGTCGATCGCGCCGGTGTCGGGCACCACCCCGAGAGCCCCGAGCATCGCCGGATGGTCGGTGTAGACCGTCCGCGGCGGGCGCTGCACGGCGTCGTAGTGCCCGTCCTCGCTGACCACCGGCCGCAGCCCGTCAGCCACCTGCCGCCACAGCTCCGGCTCCTCCCGGCCGTCCGCGCGCCGCCAGGCCAATGCGGTCAGCAGTGCCCAGCGCACATAGGCCACCTCGAACAACGGGTCCCACGTCTCCGCAGCGCCGTACACCTCCTGCGCGGGCATCAGTGGCGGTGGCAGGTGGTAGGCATCCCCGTCGAGCAGTGCGAACGAGGCCAGGAACTCCGCCGTCTCGTCCACCAGCATGCGATACCGGTCTCGCACCCTCGCCTCGTCCGCCGCACCGGTGCGCAGCAGCTCGGCGTAACTGATCACGTGCGGCTGCTGCCAGATCAGCAGCGGCCCGATCTCGTTCGGGCTCTCGATCCCCTCCGGCCCCACATGCTTGGGCCAGCGGGCCCCCGCGAAGCCCTGGGCTGCTGCTCCTGCGCGCGCCACCGGCAGGATGGACTCGTACCACCCCAGGCTGCGCTCGAGCAGCTCCGGCCGGCCCCACGCGGGGAAGTGCGCGGCATGCCACCAGTGCATCTCCAGGTGGAACGTGCCGCCCCAGCTGTTGCACACCAGACCCGTCTCCTGTGGCGGGGTGCTCCCCGAGCTGTGCACCCGCGTCTGGTACTGCGAGAGCACGATCCGGCGCTCCAGTTCATGCGCCCCTTCGGCGGTGCTGGCGCCCAGGTCCATGGCCGCACCGTGGCGCCAGAAGTCCTCCCACCCGCGCGCTGAGTGCACCAGTACCTCGCCGGGGGCGGAGATGGGGTCACTGGGCAGCGCCTGGGCGACCTCGATCGCGCCGCGCAGCACGGGTTCGGTCGGCGTCAGCACCCACTCGTGCTCGCTGCCGCTCACCGAGAACGAACCGGCACCACGTACCTGGTACCGCGCCTCGTCCACCGTGCGCTCCCACACGTGCGCCCCACCGTCGGCCCGGTAGACGGTGCGGTGCGCCTCCGGCCGGTCCCACACCGGCGGTGCCTCGAAGCTCTCCTCCACGTAGGGGAACGCCACCCGTACCGCGAGACGTTCAGCCAGCTCCGCCGCCAGGTCGATCTCGAAGGCGAGGCAGTCCCGTTCCGGGTGGACCGCCGTCCGGACGGTCACCTCGTGCCCGGCGATCCGCAGCCGGCTCCTGATGACACCGGACCACAGGTCCAGCTCCTGGCTGACGCCCTCGACCTGCTCCCACTCCGGTACCCGCCCGTCCAGCAGGAGCCCCACCTGGGCCAGGTGCAACCGCTGCGGGTTCGTCCAGTAGTAGTACCCGGCCCCGCGCCCGGAGCCCTCCGACTCTTCCCGCGACTCCCGGAAGTCGTACCCGCTCGGGTAGCGCACCGGGCCCCGCGGGCTCTCGAGGGCCTCCATCGTGTCCTCGAGACGGTAGCCGTGGGGGTTGGGGAACCAGTGGAACCCCCACTGCGCCTGCATCCCCAACGGGGTCGCCGCTTCTCCGCAGGTACGGGCGGCATTGCGCTCGTACCGGTCGGCGAATGTCTGCAGGCCCGTGTGGTCCACCGTGACGGCGAACTCCCCGTTGCCCACGGAGAGCGGGGATTCTGGGCACGGGCCGGCGTAGCGCACGTTGTGCCGGCGCACCACGGCCTCGCGGTCGATGAGTCCCGACGGCGTAGCCCGGGTGTGATCCGGGGTGGTCCCCGCGGTCATCGGGTCACCTCCGACCACGCCAGGCCGATCCCACGATGCTCACCGATCGTGTGGTCACCCACCGCGACCGGCTCGGTCAGCCGGCGCACGGCGCAGTAGACGTGCAGCAGCCGGTCGCCGTCCCGAATGACCGAGGGCTTGTGCGCGTGCCAGTCGTCCACGGAGCCGGCCGGTCCCGGTGCCAGCAGTGGCTCCGGATCTCGGGTCCACGTCAGCAGGTCCGGCGAGGTGGCCACCAGGTCGACCGCACCGCGCTGTGGTGAGAGCCCGAAGTAGAACATCACCCACGTGCCGTCCGGGGCCCGCAGCACACACGGGTCGGAGGCGAACCGCTCGTCGTAGGACCCGGGCGGGCCCACTGGCAGGAGCGGCTCGTCACTGACCCGTTCCCAGGTGAGCAGATCGTCGGAGACGGCGGCGCCGGTCTGCTCGATCCACGACCCCTCAGCCCTGTCCTTGGCGTTGTAGAACAACCACCAGCGGCCCTCGTAGCGCATCAACCACGACTTGTACAGGCCGCCGCGCTCCCATGTGCCGCCCTCCTCCGGCCGCAGGAAGCCACCCGTCTCCTCCCACGTCACCAGGTCCCGCGACCGGACGAACCCGATCAGCGCCGACCCGGCCTCGTAGCCGGCGTCCGGGTAGGCGTGGTAGGTGCCGTAGTACCAGCCGTCGATCCGGATCAGCTCACCTTGTCCAAGTAGCTCGGTGTCGCGGGCGAGGGAGGTCAGCGCCGTGTTGTGGCGGCGATAGGCCGAGGTGGGCTCGCGGCGCAGGATCACTTCCGGCTCGGACCAGCGCTCGCCGTCGAACCAGGAAAGGCCGGACTGATAGCCCTCCCCGTCCCAGCCGACCATGGTCATGCCGAGCCGCCCGCCGGAGCGGAAGACGAAGGGGCAGTCGACACCCAGGCTGCGCCAGTCGCCGGCCTGGAAGGTGGGTGCCAACAGCAGCTCCGGGCTGCGATGGCAGGGGGAGAGGGGAGGGACGCCGTCGAGAGTCAGTGACATGAAGCGGAAGATCCTTAGCGATGCTGATCGGGCGATCGGCGCCCGATCAGGAGGTGGGCCGACGAGATGGATTGATCAGTGGGCAGGTCGGAGAGAGTTACGGCAGCGAGTCCTCCGTGGCGTCGTCCCCGGTGGCCAGGCGCCAGACCTGCAGGCGCTCGCGCGCGGCACCGATGGCTTCCCGGTGCTCGGCTGCGCCGATGAGGTTGTGCAGCTCGAACGGATCGTCGGCGAGGTCGTAGTACTCCTCGCCGAAGCGCCCGTAGGTCACGTACTTGAACCGTTCGCCGACCAGCGCGCGCCCGAGCACCCGCTCCCCGTGGCCGTGCGTCTCCACCACGATCTCCTGCCGGTCCGAGCCGGCCGGGTCGAGGAACCCGAGCAGGGAGGTCCCGTCCAGGTTCAGCTGATCGACCTGCCGTGTGGTCGCCGCCTCCAGCACGGTCGGCAACACATCGATCTGCGCCGTCGGCGTCTGGACCACCGAACCCCCGGCCACCCGACGCGGCCACCGCATCGCCAGCGGGATCCGCAGCACCTCCTCGGTGAGGTAGGAGCGCTTGTCGAAATGGCCGCCGTGGCTGGCGATGGCGTCGCCATGGTCGGCGAGCCACAGCACCAGGGTGTTCTCGGTGCCGCCGGTCTCGTCGACGGCGTCGATCACCCGGCCGGCGGCATCGTCGACGAGGGTGTTCTGGGCGTAGCAGTACCAGAGGATCCGTTGCCATTGCTCCCAGCTGAGGACGCTCGGCTGGATGAGCCGGTCCTGCTTCCCGAACGGCACGTTGTGCTCACGCTGGTGGATCTCGGTGCGGCCGGCGAGGTCGTCGTCGAAGCTGCCGTACTGCTCGATCCTCGCCGGGTCGTACATGTCCAGGAACCGCTGGGTGGGGAAGTACGGGGCGTGCGGCCCCCAGAAGCTGACGATCGTCGCCGTCGGGGCGTCGTCCTGTGCGGTGCGGCGGATGCTCTCGGCCGCGAGGTTCGCCACGAAGTAGGCCTCATGCGTGTCATCCGGGGTGACCATCACGCCGGTGGCGTGCTCATTGCACCAGTCGCCGTCCTGGATGTAGCGGCCCTCCAGCGGCTTTCCCCAGCCCGGGGGGTGGAAGCCCTGGTCGATGTCGATCTCCGGGTGCGGCAGGTCGCGGTCGGCCAGGTACTGCGCGTACTCGGGCTTGGTGTAAGGGTTGTTGTAGCTCGGGTAGCAGAAGCCCTCGGCACCCAGGTCGTGGGCGGTGCCGGGCCCGGCGTGCCACTTGCCGAAGTAGTTCACCCGGTAGCCGGCCTCACTCAGCGCGGAGATGAGGTTGGCGCCGTCGAAGGCGACGTTGACGTCGTTGCGTACCTCACCGTGATTGTGCGGGTACTGCCCGGTGAGGATGGAGCGTCGCGCCGGCGAGCACAGGGGAGACATGCAGTAGGCCCGCTCGAAGGTGGCCCCCTGACGGCGGAGCGCGTCATAGCGCGGCCGCAGCACCGGCTGCTCGGAATCCCACCCGTGCCGGTAGTAGGCCTGGTGGTCGGCCACCATGATGACGATGTCGGGCCTGTCCGGTCCGCCTGATCCGTGGGCGGCCGGTGGTCGACTGTGCACGGTGCTGCTCATCCCTTCACTGCGCCGGAGGTGGCGCTGCTCATGACCTGCTTGCGGAAAATGAGGAAGACGACGATCAGCGGGATCGTGGCCAGCAGGGTGCCGACCATCACCACCGGGTAGTCGTTCATGCCGTAGCTGCCGTTCAGCTGCTGGAGCGCAACCGGCAGGGTGTAGAGGTCGGAGTCGTTCAGCACCAGCAACGGCCACAGGTACTCGTTCCAGTTCCACATGAACTGGAAGACGGTGAATCCGGCGATCGCCGGACGCAGCGCCGGTGCTCCCACGTGCCAGAACACGCGCAGGAAGCCGGCGCCGTCCACCCGCACGGCCTCGATGACCTCGTACTGCACCGCTTCCCGAGCAGCCTGGCGCATCCAGAAGATGCCGAACGCGCTCGCCGCCCCGGGGATGATGAGCGGGAGGTAGGTGTTCAGCCACCCCAGATCGACGTAGATCTGGAACATCGGCACCAACATCACGCCGGTCGGGAGCGTCATAGTGACGAGAAGACCGCCGAACAGCCAGTCCCGACCGGGGAACCGGTACTGCGCGAAGACGAAGCCGGACAGGGCGGCGATCGCGACGGTCACCGTGGTGGCGACCACCGAGACGAGGACGGAGTTGGCGAATGCTCGCTGGAAGGCAATGGCCTCCAGCAGCCGCCCGACGTTGTCGAACAACGCCGTACCCGGGATGAGACGCGGCGGGCTTGAGAAGATGTCGGCGGTGGTGCCGGTGGACATCACCACCAACCAGTAGAACGGGAAGGCGAACAGCAGGGCGGCCGGAATGAGGACTGCGTGCCGCAGCCAGGGATGGCGACCGGATCTCATGAGGCCTCCTTGCGCCGTCGGATCAGGATCCGCGAGTTGATCGCCGCCAGCGCGATGAGGACCACGAAGATCCCCCAGCCGATGGCGGTGGCATAACCGAGGTCCGTGCTGACGGTGGGCAGCGTGGCGCCCATGTAGCCCACCTGGAGGAACATCAAGGTGATGACCGAGCCGGCCGCTCCGCCGTCACCGTTGGTCAGCACCTGGGCCTCGGTGAAGATCTGGAAGCCGCCGATCGTTCCGGTGATGGTGACGAAGAGGACCGTCGGCCAGATCATCGGGACCGTGATCGAGCGCAGTACCCGCCACGGCCCGGCACCGTCCAGGTGGGCCGCTTCGTACAGGCTCGGTGGGATCGAGCTGATCCCGGCGAGGAAGATCACCACGAAGTAGCCGAAGCTGCGCCAGAACACCATCAGCGACACCACCAGCCGGGTTCCCCACGGCGTGGTGGTCCACGGCACCGGCGAGAGTCCCACCGCCTCCAGGATCGTGTTGATGATGCCGAACTGGTTCGAGAACAAGGACTGGAAGACGATCGCGACGGCGACGATCGAGGTCACCTGCGGCAGGAAGAACAGGGTCTGGTAGATGCCCTTCGCCCTCAGGCGTGGCGAGCTGAGCAGTGCCGCCGCGCCGAGAGAGGCGACGATCACTGGCACCTGTGCCATCAGGAAGATGATCACCGTGTTCCCGAGGGCGTCGAGGAACTCCCCCGAGGTCACCAGCCGCACGAACTGGTCGAACCCGACGAACTCCCGGTCGCCCAGCCCGTCCCAGGAGAGGGTGGACAGGTAGACCGCGAACCCGAGCGGGAACACCCCGAAGATCGCGAACAGGATGTAGAACGGCGAGATGGCCAGATACTCGCGCCAGTACCGCAGGAGTGAGTCCTGTCGACGCTTTCGAGGTGCCATGTGCATCCTTCAGGGCGAAGGGGAGACGGTCACAGACCGGCGCTCTGCTCGACCAGCGAGGCATAGACCTGCTCCGGGTCGTCGCCTGTCGACGCGATGTCAGTCAGTGCCACGTAGAACTGCGCACCGACGGTGGAGCTGTCCACGCCGCGGTAGGTGATCGGTGCGCCCTCCGCCATCTCCATCAGTAGTCCGAGGGTGTTCTGCCCTCCGTAGAAGTCCTGCGGGGCCGAGGCCTCGGGGTCCTCCGCCACGCCCAGCGAACCGGGGAAGAGACCTTTGTCCAGGTAGCTGGCCGTCTGGAACTCGGCGCCACCGATGAATCCGGCCACCTCCGCGGCAGCATCGGGGTGCTCACTCTCGGCGAGCGCGGCGACGAAGGATCCGCCGCTGGCTGCCGGGCCGCCCGGCAGGCGGGTGACGCGCCACTGCCCGGCCTGCTGCTCGCCCGCGGAGCGGATCAATCCGTCCTGCCAGGCGGGGCCGACGAAGCCGACCACCTGCTCCTGAGTGAGGGCAGCGTTGAACTCCGGGGTGTACGGCTCGGCGTCGGCGCACAGCCCGTCCTGCGCCAGATCTGCGGCGAAGACGAAGGAGTCGTGGGAGACGGGGGAGTCGACGATGTTGACCTCCTCGCCGTCCTCCAGCGCGAAGTAGCCGTAGCCGTTCTGGTTCAGGCGCGTCTCGTGCACCTGGCCGGCGTGGTCGCAGACGTACACGCCCTCGGCAGCCGCCTCGCTCGCAAGGTCGCGGTAGGCCTCCCAGGAGTCGATCTCGGCGGCCACCTCATCCGGCTCGCTCGGGTAGCCGAGTGATTCCAGCACGTCGGCCCGGTAAAAGAACCCGTACGGCCCGATGTCGGTGGGTAGTGCGAGCTGCTGACCGTCCTCGGTGCGTGCCAGGTCGAGTGCCCACTCCACCGAGTCCGTGGTCTCGGCCTGCTCGGTGAGGTCGATGAACTGGTCGGCCACGGAGAAGAATTGCCGGGTACCCCCGCCGAAGACGACGACGTCCGGCAGCCCGCTTCCCGAGCGCAGCGCGGCCCGCATCTTGTCCTCGATGTCGGGGATGTTCTCGAACTCGATCGTGTAGTCGCCGAACTCCTCGGCGAGGATTCCCTCGAGGTCGTCGGGCATCGAGTTGCCCCGTGCCCACAGAGTCAACGAGGCACCGTCGTCGGCACCGCTGCCGTCGGTGCCGTTCTCGCCGGACTGGCTGCAGGCAACGAGGGCGCCGGCAGTCACGAGTGCTGTTGCCGCGAGGGCAACCTGGCGGATGCGGTTCATGCTCACTCCTTCAGTGACGTCATCGTCGTGGTGCCAAGGCCACAGATGTGATCGCTCACATCCGATCTCCTGACGCGCTCACTCAGCGGAATCGGCCCGCCCGGTGCAGGCCGTGGTGTTGTGACGTGGAGCCGGCGGCGGCTGTGCTTCAGGCTCGTGGCAGGGACGCTAACAGAGATCTAAACGTTTCACAAGATCGACCCACGATCCCGAAGGTCCGGCCGGCCATTTTCTGGCGTGTGCCGGTGGGCTGAGCGTCAGGCGTGCGCGTCCTGACTGGGTGGTGTGGGCTGAGCGTCAGGCGTGCGCGTCCTGACTGGGTGGTGGTGCGGCTGGCCGGCCCGGGAGAGGTGTCAGGCCGAGCGTGCTCTCGGTCGCGACCAGGTCCGCGTGCAGCACGATCGTCCGGTGCACGTGCGCGTCGCCTTCAGCGATCTCGTCGGCGAGCAGCAGCGCTGCCTGGCGGCCGAGCTCGAAGGCGGGTTCGCGCATCCGCGAGATGCGGATCGGCCCGTCCCAGGCGCGCGTGTTCTCCTCGGTGCTGATCAGCGCGACCTCCTCCGGCACGGCGATTCCACTGGCCGTGAGGGTGTCGATGATTCCGCGTGCCATGAAGCCCGTCGCCGCCACGATCCCGTCCGGGCGTTCCTCGGCGGCGAGGGCGAGGATCTCCTCGGCGATCGAGATGCCGTCCTCGAGCTCGACCCGCTCGCGGTCCAGCTCGAGCAGGCTCGCCCCGGGCTGCTCCGCCACGGCCCGCCGGATGCCCTGGCGGCGTTCGACGATCGGCTGCAGCGTGGTCGCACCGGCGGCGAACGCCAGGCGCCGGGCGCCGACCTCGAACAAGTGCTGGGCGGCTCGATATCCGACGTCGTCGTTGTCCATCAGCACCGTGCAGTGGTAGCCAGGACGGGAGTGGTAGTTGACCACCACCACGCGCGAGCCGTGGCGGCGCAGCTTCTCGATATCGGCGCTGGAGTCGTGCACAGGCGAAAGGATGATGCCCTTGAGGCGCTCCTGGTCGAACAGGTCGACATAGCGGGCCTGCTCACGTGTGTGCGTGTCCCCGTTCGCGATCAGCAGGCTCAGGCCCCGCTCGCGCGCCCCCGTCTGCGCTCCCCGGACCACGCCGATCGAGAAGGTCTGTGCGATGTCCCCGACCACGATGCCCACTCCGGTGGCGCCACCGGTCTTCATCGAGCGCGCGGCGGAGTTGACCACGAATCCCAGTTCATCCACGGCATCGAACACCTTGCGGCGGGCCTCCTCGCTCACCCGGTCTGGATTGTTGAAGGAGTAAGAGACGGTCGCCACGGAGACGCCCGCGGCTTGCGCGACGTCGCGCATGCTCGGCCGCCGCCTCCGGGCTGCCTGCTCCCGCTCGCTCATCGTCAGTTCCCGCCCGTCGTCGGTCGCCTCGATCGTAGGCCACGCCGTCGGTGCGCCGGCGCTCGAACGTGCGCTCGACGCGGTGGCGTGACACCTCGTTCGTCGATGCTATACGTTTCACAGCATCGACGAAGGAGAACGATGATCGCGGAGCATCTTCTCGAGGGCGAGATCCTGTTCGGGGCCGCCTACTACCCCGAGTACTTCCCGGCCGAGCGGATCGAGACCGATCTCGACCTCATCGCAGTAGCAGGCATGACGGTGATCCGGCTGGGTGAGTCGGTGTGGTCCACCTGGGAGCCGCGCGACGGGGTGTTCGAGACCGCGTGGTTGCGCCCCGTGCTCGAGGCGGCCGCCGCCCGCGGGATCCGGGTCGTCCTCGGTACACCCACCTATGCCGTCCCTCCGTGGCTGCAGCGTGCACATCCAGAGATCGCGGCAGAGAGCGCGACCGGCCGCCGCGTGCCGTGGGGCGGGGCGGGACGTCACCGACTGCGCTGCACCTCGGCCCCTGGTCGGTGGAGGTGCTGCTCGGCCGGTGATGAGACGACAACGGCGCCCGACCGAGCCCAGACCTCGATCGGGCGCCGCCGCCCAGACGCCGCGTGCGGCGTCAGCCCTTGACCGAACCCGCCGCCAGGCCGGCCATGATCTTCTTGTTGAGGAAGATGAAGACGATCAGCAGCACGATGATGTTGATACTGATGGCGGCGAACAGCGGGCCGTACTGGGTGGAGCCGTACTGGTCGGACAGGCTCAGCAGCCCCACCTGGATGGTGGCCAGCTCCGGCCGGGTGGTGAATGTCAGCGCGATCAGCAGATCGTTGAACACGCTGAAGAACTGAATCAGAGCGATCGTGAGCATCGAGTTCTTCATCAGTGGGACGGCGATCACGAAGAACGAGCGCAATGGCCCGCAGCCATCCACTGTCGCGGCTTCGAAGATCTCCCGTGGGATGGCCCGGAAGTAGGCGGCCATCAGGAACGTCGTCAACGGGATGCCCATCGCCGTGTACGTGAGGATCATCGGCAGCAGGCTGTCGGTGATCCCGATCTTGAAGTACACGGTGAACAGCGGCACCAGGATCATCTGCCCGGGCACCATGATCCCGCCCATCACGAACAGCAGGATCGTGCGGCGACCCTTGAAGATCATGATCTCGAGGGCGTACCCGGCCGCGAGACCTGCCAGCACGATCAACGCGACCGACGGCAAGGTCACCAGGATGGAGTTGCGGTAGTTGATCCCCACGTTGCCGCGGGTGAACGCGTCGATGTAGTTGTCGAGGTTGAACTGCTCGGGTAATGCCCAGGTGGGGTTCGCGAAGAACTCCGTCTGGGTCTTGAACGAGCCCATGATCATCCAGAACTGCGGGTAGAGCATCACCACGAGCAGCACGGTGACCAGGAGCCAGACCGGCAGCCGGCGCGCGATCCGCCGTGCGGTGCGGCGGGCCGGACGGGACTGGGGCCGGGGTGCCTGGACGGGCGCAATGGCTGGTGCAGTGGTCATCTCAGTCCTCCACGCGCTTGCTCGAGGGCCGGAAGACGACGAGCGTGAACACCAGGCACAGCAGCGTCAGTGCCAGAGCGATCGTGCTGCCGTAGCCATACTCGGCGTACTCGAAGGCGGTGCGATACATGTACAAGGTGAGCGGCGCCGTCGTGGTTCCCGGGCCACCGCTGTTCAGCGCGAGCAGGCTGTCGAACACCTTCAGGGTGGCGTTCAGACTGAAGATGATCGAGGAGAGCAGGATCGGCATCGACAGCGGGATGATGATGTAACCCACCAGGCGCGGGCCGGTGGCCCCGTCCATCCGGGCCGACTCCACCACCTCCTCCGGGATGTCGAGCAGCCCCGTGTAGAGCAGCACGGCGTAGAAGCCCATCGAGGTCCACAGCGTCATCACGATCGCCACGCCCATGGTGCCGGCGGTGGAGGCGAGGAACTCCACGCTCTCGCCGCCGAACGCGTTGATCGCGTCGTTGACGGGGCCCTGGTTCTCGCCGACGGCGATGAGGCTCTTGAACAGCAGTGCCACGGCCACGGTCGGCAGCACCATCGGGAAGAAGACCGCCGTGCGCACGAAGGCTGAACCTCGGCGCAGCACGAAGACGTACAGCAGAGCCAGCAGGTAGCCGAAGGTGACCTGAGCGACGGTGACGACCACCGCGAAGAAGACGCTGACCCACACCGAGTTCAGTGCGGCGTCGTCGGAGAGGAATGTCCGGAAGTTCTCCAGCCCCACGAACTCGAACCCGCGCAGCGTGTTGCCCTGGAAGAAGGACAGTCCCAGCGACCAGGCGACCGGGACGACCTTGAGCATCACGTAGATGGAGAGGGTGGGCAGGAGCAGGATGAGGATGGTCTTCCTATCCCCGAAGACGCGCGACATCGCGTGGTCCTTTCGTGCAGACATCGCCGGCCCCACCCGGGGGCAGGGCCGGCGACATCGTGTCAGCGGTTGGAGTCGATGCTGTCCTGCAGCTGCGTCATGTACTCCTCGGCGCTCATGTCGCCGTTGGTGAGCAGAGAGGCGTTCGTCGAGGCCAGGGAGTTGCTCTCCGAGTCGAGCAGCGCCTCGAACCACAGCACGGTCTCGTCGATCGAGGCCATCCGCTCCTGGATGTCGGCGGTGGCGGCCGGGATGTCACCGACGTCGCCGTTGACCTGGAACCCGGAAAGGACGCCGGCCTCACTGAGTGCCTGCTGGCCGTAGTTCTCGGCGATGCAGGCGAACCAGTCGGCCGTCAACGGGCCGTAGGTCTCGGGGTTGATGGCCATCGCGGCCCCGGCGTTGGCGGGGTACTGGTCGGCGCTGCCGGCTCCGCCGGCCACGTCCGGGAAGGGCATGAAGCCGATGTTCTCCTCGCCCACCTCGTTGCGCTCGGGGTCGTTGACGGCGCTCAGCAACCAGGTGCCGTCGTACTTCATCAAGGCCTGCCCGCTGAGCAGAGCCGCCGTGGCCTGGTCGCCGGTGCGGGAGATGAAGCCCTCACCCAATGCCCCGGAGAGCGCGAGGTCCTGCAGTGCCTGGGCGCCGGCCACGTACTCCGGGTCGGTCAGGCTCGCCTCGCCGTCGCGGATCTGCTCCATGGCGTCCGGCCCGACGTTGCGGAAGATGTACAGGCCCATCAGTCGTGTCATCGGCCAGCCGTCAGCCCCGGACTGGGCGATCGGGATGTACCCGGCCTCAGCGGCTGCGTCCGCGGCATCGACCAGTTCGTCGTAGCTCTGCGGCTCCTCGAGGCCGAGCTCGGCGAGGATCTCCTTGTTGTACCAGAAGCCTTCGAGGTTGTACTGGTACGGCATGGAGACCATCTGGCCGTAGACCGACTCGATGGTGGAGGCGGCCGCGGGCAGCACGTTCTCCCACGCGCCGGACTCGGTGAAGGCCGCTTCGTAGTCGAGCACCAGGTCTTGGCCACCGAGGTCACCGTCGGGACGGACCTGGTCGGTGCCGGCGATGAAGTGGGACGGCAGCGCGCCCTGGCTGGCGAGCAGCGTGATCTGTTGCACGGTGTCGCCCTGGGCGATGGTGCGGTGCTCCAGCGGGAGCGCTTCGTTCTCGGCCGAGCACTGGTTCGCGGCCAGCGCGTCCAGCTGGTCGCGCAGCGTGGGGTTCTCGTTCGCGGTGAGCACCTCGAAACTGTCCGGGTCGGTTCCGATGCCCGAGCCCGAGTCGGCGTCCGAACCCGATCCGGAACCGGTGTCCTCCCCGCCGGAGCAGGCGGCCAGGGTGAGCGAGGTAGCGAGCAGGGCGCTCGCGGTGACGACGGTGCGTCGCCGGTGACGAATGTTCATGACGTCCTCCTTGACGAGGGCTCGCACCGAGGCACGGCCCGCTGTGTGGCTCGCAGTGAGCCTAACCGAACGTAACTACAGAATCAACTGTGCATTATTATTCATCTGATGGCTCATCTGGCTGACATGCGCGGCGTTGGCGGGCGTGACGTGCCGGCGTTTCACCGCCGGAGCCCGGGGTCAGCCCAGGCTGAGTCCGACTCGCCACGACGTGCTGGCCCGCTCCAGCCGGTACTGGTCGGGAAGTCTCGTTCCCACCGAGGCCGAGCCGATGCCCAGCTGCCCGTGGTCCAGGTTCAGCCAGACCTGTCCGGAATCGCGTAGCTCGTGCGGGAAGCGCGCCACCTGCAGATCCTTGGAGGTCCAGCGCCGCGCGGTGAAGTCGAACAGCGGGTCGCCCACCGCGCGCAGGTCCGGCACCCCGGGCCCCGAGACCGTCAGCTCCCGGGTGTGCACGTGGTTGCCGTTCTCCTGCGGCACCGGGTACGGCACCTGCAGGTCATCGATCGAGGACCGCCACCGCCCCACCTGGGTGCCCGCGAAGGAGTCGACGTAGGTCTCGCCCGGGCCGCGCCCGAACCAGGACACGCGCTCATACTCCCCGGGGAGGCTGAACAGCAGCCCCAGCCGTGGCAGCACGATCTCCAGCCCCTTCAGTGGCGTCTTCTCCCACGGACCGGTGAAATCCACGTGCACGTCCAGCCACAGCAGGCCGGCGTGCAGGGACCAGTCGAGCTGGTACTCCAGCGCGTGCGGATGCGTGGCTGCGGCGACCCGTCCGTTCACGCGCATCCGATCGCCGTCCGCCTGCACGTCCAGCGTGCGGTGCAGCATCCGATCGATCCCGACGGCGGACCACGCCGCCGAGAGATCGTTGCGGCCTCCCTGGCCCCGGTCGTTCTCCGTGGGGGCGCGGTGCACATCCAGCCACGGCCCCTCCATCTCGAGGTCTCCCAGGCGCACCAGGCGTCCGGTCTCGCCATCGAAGGTGGCCGGGCCGAGCACGATTCCCGACGGCGTCCCGTGCGCCCGGGCGTCTCCCTCGCCTCGGGCGTTGCTCGTCCACGGCGCCGCGGGCGCCACCGTGGTTCCAGCGCCTGAGCCTGCTCCCGCGGGTGCTGCCTGAACGCGCGATCCACCGGAGCGCAGCTGGTGCTGGCCCCACGAGACCACGTGCCCCGCCGGGGCCCAGGGGGTGTCCTGCGCGAGGCGGGCCTCGACGCTCAGGTGAGTTTCGCCGTCGCCGGGCAGTTCGGGCATGGTCCCAGGGAGGGCCACCTCGATGGTGCCTCCGGCGGGGACCGCGGGGACCTCCAGCCCGCCCTCGGCGATCTGGTGGCCGTCCACGAGCAGCTCCCAGCGCCACTGCAGGTCCGCGGTGTCGGCGGCATGGCGCCGGTTCGTCACCGTGATCGCGTCCCCGATCGCGATCCGTACCGGCTCGTAGGCCTTGGCCAGTTGCGTCAGGCCGGGGCTGGGGGTGCGGTCGGCGAAGACGAGCCCGTCCAGGCAGAACCGGCCGCCGGTGGGCCGGAAATCGACCGCGCCACCGTGCAGGGTGAACGGTGTGCCGTCGGCGGTGCGGGCATCGAAGCCGTGGTCGATCCACTCCCAGACGAAGCCACCGCAGAAGCGGTCCGAACTCTCCAGGATGCGCTGGTAGTCCTGCAGCGAACCGGGTCCGTTGCCCATCGCGTGCGCGTACTCCACCAGCAGGAACGGCAAGGTGCGGCGGCGGGCGTCCTCGGCGTCGGTGACGTTGTCGGGTCGCGGCTCCTCGCGCCGTCCGATCGCCTCCAGGGCGTCCAGCTCGGGGTACATGCAGGAGTAGAAGTTGGAGTTGCGGTAGGAGGGGTCGCGCTCGTAGAGCACCGGGCGCCCAGGGTCCCGCTCGCGGATCCACCGCTCCAGCACCTCGAATCCGGCGCCGGTCCAACTCTCGTTCGCCATCGACCAGATCACCACGCTCGGGTGGTTCTTGTCCGGTTCGACCATCCGCTCGATGCGGTCCTGCAGCGCCGGGAACCAGGCGGGGTCGTCGGGCGGGTTCTTCTCCCAGCCGGCGTAGATGAACCCGTGCGTCTCCAGGTCGCACTCCTCGACCACCCACAGGCCGTACTCGTCGCACAGGCTGAGGAAGTCCGGGTGCGGCGGGTAGTGGCTGGTGCGGACCGCGTCGATGTTGGCCTGCTTCGTCATCACGATGTCGCGGATCATGGTGTCGCGGTCCTGGGTGCGGCCCGTCGCCGGATCGTGCTCGTGCCGGTTCACCCCATGGAAGTGCAACGGGGCGCCGTTGGCGAGCAGGACGCCGTCGGCGATCTCGACCCGGCGGAAACCGATCGCCAGCTGGATCGTCTCCTCCGCCGTCGCGAGGGTGCCGCGGTACAGGCGCGGGCTGTCCGCGCTCCAGGGGGTGACCTCGGTGGTGGCCGTCTCCCCGGCCGGGATGTCGATCCCCAGCTCGGGCACCTGCACCCGGGCGGGTGACCCGTCGGTGACCTCGGCGTCCACCCGCAGCGTGCCGATACCGGTGGTGTGGTCGTAGTCGGCGTGGACGTAGTGGTCCTCGATCGCGGCGGCGGGGCGCTCGATCACATCGACGTCCCGGAAGATCCCAGGCAGCCACCACATGTCCTGGTCCTCCAGGTAGGTGCCCGCCGACCAGCGGTGCACCCGCACGCACAGCACGTTGCGGCCCGGGCGCACCGGGGCGTCGTACTCCACCGGCAGGCGGCTTCCGGTGGACCAGCCGAGCTCGACCCCGTTCAGCCACACCTTCGCGCAGGAGTCAGCCCCGCGCAGCCGCAGGATCGAGGCGCCCCAGTCCGCCGGGGCGTCGAAGACGAGCCGGTAGTCGCCGGTCGGATTCTCGGTCGGGACCCGGGGCGGGTCGATCGGGATCGGGAACGCGGTGTTCGTGTATAGCGGTCCCTCGGCGGTGCCGCGCAGCGAGCGCGGCTCACCGCCGGCCAGCGGCGTGACGTCCTCGAGCACCCAGTGGGAGGGCACGCGGATCTCGTCCCACCCGCTGTCGTCGAAGTCCTCGGCGAGGAACCCTGCCCCGGTGCCCTCCGCCGTCGGGCATAGCCGGAACCGCCAGGTGCCGTTCAGGGGGAGGGTGCGGGCATCCGTGCGTGCCTCGGCACGAGGCCGACGGCGACCCTCACCCGGGGAATAGGACTCCCAGTAGCGGGCGGTGCTCATGCAGTTCTCCTCGTGGCCTTCGGGGGCCGGTGGGTGGTCGCTTCAGGCGGCGGCGCGGGTGATCAGGAGGGCGATCGCCTCGCCCTCGGGCAGGCTGAGCGGGGCGTTGTCGGTGGCGTAGGCGTCGTTGCGCTGCACCTCGGTGAGCGTGAATGTCTCCGGTGCCGGGGTGCGGGTCATGTTCCAGGTGTCGATGATCTCCACCGCGAAATCGTCGCCGACCTCGAGCCGGTCGCCACTGTGGCCCTGCGGCAGCCGGAAGGTCCACTCGGCAGGGGCTTCGCGTCCGAGGTAGACCAGGTACTGCTCGCGGGGCGTACCGACGACGCAGGCCGGGTCGTCCCACTTGTCGATCGGGTCCAGGCCGGGGACGTTCAGTCCCTCCAGCACTTCCCGCAGGAAGCCCAGGCGTACGGGGCTCTCACCGCGCAGCCGGCCACCCTCGACGATGTGCAGGCTGCCGGACTCGGTGACGAAACTCTCCCCGTGGGAGGCGTAGCAACCCGAGCTGGTGGTGATCCAGAACCGGTCCACCAGCTCCTGCCCGCTGAGCTGGCCCCAGCGTTCGGGGCAGTCGCCCTCGTACTTGATCTCATCCAGCACGACCGGCTTGCCGTAGACGTCCCGGTACAGGCTCGCGCGGCCGAGCGCCTCGGTGGCGAAGCCGTTCTGGATCGAGGCGTGGGTGACCCACGGCTGGTTGTAGTCGTAGAGCTCGATCCAGTTGTGGATCGAGCGCAGGTGGTCGTGCGCGTCGATCTCGGCGAGTAGCTCACCGGCGCGGGTCCAGCGCTCGGCGGGCCGGTCGGTCATCTGGTCGAACTCGTTGCACAGCGACCACCACACGTTCGGGTAGGCGCCGAGGCGGGCCACCAGGTAGCGCAGGTAGGCGGCGTCCTGCTCCTCGGTGAGTTCGTTCAGGCCGAACACGCCGCGGTCGTAGGCGTCGAAGATGAGCACGTCGGCCTCGATGCCGTGGTTACCCAGGTCCGCGACGAGGGAGTCGAGGCGGCGGAAGAACTCGATGCTCGGGCGTCCCACGTCCCAGCCGTCCGCCGTCTTCTCGAACGGCATCAGCTCGGGGACGTGCTCGACATACCCGCCGGCTTGCGGGAAGACCATGAACCGGAGCTTGTTCAGGCCGGCCTCGCTGAGCGAGGCCACCGTCTCGGTGCGCAGCGGTTCGTCCTGGTGGATCCAGTTGTAGACGGTGGCCCCCACCGGGCGGAACGGGGTGCCGTCCTCATGGGCGAAGTGGAAGCGGGAGTTGACCCGCACGACTCCGTGGGCGGCGCGGGACTCATCGGGCTCAGCAGGCACAGCGGTGAACTCGCCGGACTGATCATCCAGCTCGGCTGCGTCACTGGTGGTGCGCCATGTCCACCGTCCGTTGAGCGGGGGAGCGATGCGGGCGAGGTAGCGGCGCTCGCCGTCCCAGAAGCCCAGCACGGTCATGGACCGGCCGCTCTCGTGCGTGAACGCGGCCTGGAACGGGACCTGATCGGCGCGGATCGCGTGCTCCGGTCCGACCAGTTCGATCTCGTACGGCTGGTTCACGTGCGCTGTCTGCTGCGGCATACCCGACCTCCTTGTCGCCGACGTCCGTCGACGGGCTCGTTCGCCCCGGGCGCTGCCTGCCAGGGCGTGTGAAACGTGCTCAGTTGCGTCCATGCACCAATCTAGCGTCTACTACGATGAGAGTGAAACGTTTCGAAGCAAAGGTGGTTCCCATGAGCGTCATCGTCGATGCCCCCACGATCGAGCATCATCGCGAGCCGCTGGGCATCGGCGAGGCGAGCCCGCGGCTCTCCTGGCGGGTCCGCTCCGCACCGCCTGGGTGGCAGCAGACCGGCTATCGGCTGCTGGTCGTACGTGGAGGAGACGAGCACGCGGTGGAGGTCGATTCGGCCGAGCAGATCCTCGTGCCGTGGCCGCTTCAGTCGCTGGCGTCCAGGGAGACGGCGGGGGTGCGGGTGCAGGTGCGCGGGGAGGACGGTCAATGGTCCGAGCCGTCGGAGTCGACCGTCCTGGAGGCCGGTCTGCTGACCCCCGAGGACTGGCAGGCCCGCCCGGTCGGGGGCCGGTGGCTGGAGCATCGGGACTCCGACAGCCGCCGCCCCTCCCTGGTGCGCCGGGAGTTCACGCTCGGCGAGGGTGTGGTGAGCGCTCGCCTCTACGCCAGCGCCCACGGCCTCTACGAGGCCGAGATCAACGGCACCCGCATCGGTACCGACACCCTCTCGCCGGGCTGGACCTCCTACAACACCCGGTTGCGGTACTACACCTACGACGTCACCGAGCTGCTGCACCCGGGGGCCAACGCCGTCGGGGCCTGGCTCGCGGACGGCTGGTACCGCGGGCGGATCGGCTGGTACGACGGCTTCCGGAACGTGTTCGGGGAGGACCTGTCCTTCATCGGCCAGCTCGAGGTGACCTACACCGATGGGCGCGTGGAGACGATCGCCACCGATCGAAGCTGGCGGACGGCGCCGAGTCCCATCCTGCGCTCGGGGATCTACGACGGCGAGGATCACGACGCCCGGCTGGAGCAGCCGGGCTGGTCGGCCCCGGGCTTCGACGACGGCGCGTGGGAGCAGGTGGCCGTGCGCTACCGCGACCCCGCCACGCTGGTGGCCCCGACCGCGCCGCCGGTGCGCTGCACGCAGGAGGTGACGCCGGTGGCGGTGCTCACCTCTCCAGCAGGGAACCGGATCCTCGACTTCGGGCAGAACCTCGCCGGGCGGGTGCGGATCCGGGTGAGTGGGCCCGAGGGAGCGACGGTGCGGCTGCGCACCGCGGAGGTGCTGCAGGAGGGGGAGCTGTACACGCGGCCGCTGCGCTCGGCGCGCTCGACCGATCACTACACCCTCGCCGGGGGCGGGGTGGAGGAGTGGGAGCCGCGGTTCACCTTCCACGGGTTCCGGTACGTCGAGGTGGACGGCTGGCCCGGTGACCTCGACGCCGATGTGGCCGACGGCGCCCTGGTGGCCCGGGTGCTGCACACCGACGCCGAGCGCACTGGCTGGTTCGAGTGCTCGGACGAGCTCGTGACCCAGCTGCACGAGAACATCGTGTGGGGGATGCGGTCGAACTTCGTGGACGTGCCCACCGACTGCCCGCAGCGCGACGAACGCGCCGGGTGGACCGGAGACATCCAGGTGTTCGGGCCCACGGCCTCGTACCTCTACAACGTCTCCGGGATGCTCGCCGGCTGGCTGCGCGACGTCGAGGCCGACCAGCTGCCCGATGGCACCGTGCCCTGGTACGTGCCGGTGATCCCGGCCCACCGGATGTGGACCCCGATCCGCCCCGGTGCCGCCTGGGGGGATGTGGCCACCATGCTGCCGTGGACCTTGTATCAGCGCTTCGGTGACGCCGGGGTGCTCGAGACCCAGTACGGCAGCGCCAGCCGATGGGTGGACCTGGTGGACCGGCTCGCCGGCGATGATCACCTGTGGGACGAGGGCTTCCAGCTCGGCGACTGGCTCGACCCGGCCGCCCCGCCGGACGACCCGGCCGACGCCCGCACCGACCGGTACCTGGTGGCGACCGCCTACTTCGCGCGGTCCTCGCGGTTGATGGCTCAGACGGCCGAGCGGCTGCGCCGGTCCGAGGATGCGGCGCGCTACGGGCGGCTGGCGGACGCCGTCGCCGAGGCCTTCCGGGCCACCTACGTACTGGGCGACGGGCGGATGACCAGTGACGCCGTTACCGCCTATGCCTTGGGGTTGGAGTTCGACCTGCTCACGCCTGAGCAGCGGGAGGTGGCCGGACGGCGGCTGGCTGAGCTGGTCCGGGAGGCCGGGCATCGGATTGCGACCGGGTTCGTCGGCACGCCGCTGGTGACCGATGCGTTGACGTCGGCCGGGGAGCTGGAGACGGCGTACGGGTTGCTGCAGGAGCGGGAGTGTCCGAGCTGGCTGTATCAGGTGGAGCAGGGGGCGACCACGGTGTGGGAGCGGTGGGACTCGATGTTGCCCGACGGCTCCGTGAACCCGGGGAAGATGACCTCCTTCAATCACTACGCCCTGGGCGCGGTGGCGGACTGGTTGCACCGGGTGGTTGCTGGGCTCGCTCCGGACGAGCCGGGGTATCGCCGAATTCGGTTCGCTCCGCGGCCCGGCGGCGGGCTCACCCACGCCTCAGCGCGGCACCTGACCCCGTACGGCGTGGCTGCGATCTCGTGGCGGATCGACGGTGGCGAGCTGGTGGTCGAGGTGACGGTGCCGGTGGGTGCCGAGGGAGTGCTGGAGCTGCCGGGCGCGGAGCCGGAGACGGTTGGGCACGGGAAGCACCGGCGCGTCGTGACGCTGGGCTGAGTGCTCCACGCTCGGCTGTGGTGTGATTCCGACGCACCTGGTACGTCGGAATCGCACCACAGGTGCAGTGGCGCAGAGAGAGTCGGGATAGCGCCGCCCGAGACCGGTCCCCGCGGACTCACTCAGCACAGGGTAGGCATGCCTACATGAGGCGAGGCACACCTACTTTTCCGCAGTATTACGCCGATTAGGGCAGTCTTTCCTTGCTGGCGCGACGCCCTCAGATGGGGTTACATGGCGGTCATGACGATCAGTGCGAATGGCCTCGGTGAGACCCGTGAGGATCTCGCCAGCAGGCTCAACTGGCTGCGTGCCGGGGTGCTCGGCGCCAACGACGGGATCGTGTCGGTGGCGGCCGTGGTGGTCGGCGTCGCCGGAGTGACCAACTCGACCGGTCCGATCCTGGTGGCCGGCCTGGCCGCGGTGCTCGGCGGTGCGATCTCGATGGCGCTCGGAGAGTACGTGTCCGTGTCCAGCCAGACCGACTCCCAGAAGGCCCTCGGCGCCGAGGCCGACGAGGTGGTCAGCCCGTGGCACGCGGCGCTCGCCTCGGCGTTGGCGTTCCTGGCCGGTTCGGTGCTGCCGATGCTGGCGATCCTGCTGCCGCCCCCGGCGATGCGGGTGCCGGTGACATTCGTGGCGGTGCTGGTGGCACTGGCGATCACCGGTGCCGTGGGAGCGTGGATCGGTCGGGCCAAGGCCGGGCGGGCGGCCGTGCGAGTGGTCGTCGGTGGCGGGCTCGCCCTGGCGGCCACGTTCGCGGTCGGCTCCTGGCTCGGCGCGAGCGGCGTGATCGGTTGACCCGCGCGCGTCAACTCGCCAGCACCCGCACCGCCAGGCAGATGATTCCCGGGCGCAGGCTGGTCAATACCGGCACCGTGACCTGGGCGGCGTCGGCGGCCGCTCGATGGGCGGCGAATCCGCGACGAGTGCCTGGCGAATCCGCAACAGAACCCTGGCGAATCCGCAATGACAACCTGGCGAATCCGCAGAACGGAAGCTCTGGGCGCTGCCGCTGGCCACCCTCTGGGAGCACTGACGCGACTGACTGTGGTGTGATTCTGACGCACCTGGTACGTCGGAATCACACCATAAGACCGCCGTCGAGCTCGATCTGCTCGCCCGGGGCCAGGGTCACGTCCTGGGTGCGCTCGCCGTAGCGCACCCGGGTCGTCGTGCCCGTGACCGACCGGACCGTGGCCGACTCGAGGGCGCCGCCGCGCCAGCGCAGGTCGACCTCGAACCCGCCGCGCCCACGCAGGCCGCGCACCTCGCCGTCGGCCCACTGGCCCGGTAGTGCCGGCAGCAGATTGAGCTCGTACACCCCGCCCTCATGCACGTGAGACTGCAGCAGCATCTCGTTTACGGCGCTGGTCTGGCCGAGGTTGCCGTCGATCTGGAACATCGGGTTGTTCGGTGCGTGCCCGATGAACTTCGAGCCGAGGTTGGGCTGCACGGCCTTCTGCAGGTGCAGATCGAACACCCGCAGTGCCGCATCCCCGTCGCCGAGCCGGGCGTAGGTCATCGACTGGAACCCGCCCTCCCAGCTGCCCAGGCACGGCCCCTTGAGCGGATCCTCCTTCTCCTCCCACCAGCGCTCGGTGTCGAAGATCCGGCGCAGCGCGGCCGCCAGCCCGGGCGTGCGGCGCGGGTGGATCTGCGCGCTGCACACCGCGCCCCAGCTGGAGAGCACCTCCGCCTTCATCTGCCGCCCCCAGTCCTGCAGGTACTCCTGCAGCTGACCGGTGGTGGGGCTGATCTGCATCGGCGCCAGCCGCGGCAGGGCTGCCTCGATCTCCTCGGCCAGCTCGGGTGACTCGCCGAGCGCGTCGGCGGCCGCGAGAACGTTCGTGAACAGCTCGCGCACCATCTGCGTGGTCGGCGTCGTCCCCATCGCCAGCGACCCGGTCGACCCGTCCGGTGCCACCCAGATGTTCTCGAAGTTGATGTCCGGTGCCGTCACCAGCCACCCACGCTCGGGCTCCGCCACCAGCATGTCCAGGTGGAACGCGGCCGCATCGCGGATGACCGGCCAAAACCTGCGCAACTCGTCGAGATCACCCGAGAACGCGTAGTGCTCCCACAGGTGCTGGCACAGCCACGCGTTGCTGGCCACGAAGTTCGACCACTGGGGATTGCTGCCCACCGGTTGGGCGTAGCGCCAGATGTCGGTGCCCTGGTGCGAGACCCAGCCCCGGGCGGAGTAATGGTCGCTCGCCACTTGCGCCCCGTTCTCACTCAGCTCCCGCGTCAGCTCCAGCAGCGGTTCGTGGCACTCGGCCAGGTTCGCCACCTCCACCGGCCAGTAGTTGATCTGCGCGTTGCAGTTGATCGTCCAGTTCGACCCCCACGCCGGGTTGATCGACGGATTCCACACACCCTGCAGGTTCGCCGGCTGGCTGCCTGGCCGGGAGGTGGCGATGAGGATGTACCGCCCGAACTGGTAGTACAGCGCGGCCAGTCCTGGGTCTGCGCCGCTACCGGCCACATACGCCGCCACCCGCTCATCGGTCGGCAGTGCCTCGGCCGCGGACCGCCCCAGATCCAGGTGGACCCGGCCGAAGAGTTCGGCATGATCGCGCACGTGCGCGCGGCGCAGGGTCTCGTAGTCCTGCCCGACGGCGTTCCGCACGTCCCCGGCGACCAGCACCTTCTCGTCCTGGCCGGCTCGGCTCGGGCTCGCGCCGGGGCCGTTGTAGCTCGTGCGCGCGGCCACGACGAGGGTCACCGCGTCGCATCCCTCAGCGATCACGACGTCCGTGCCGTCTGCGCTGAGCGTGCCGCCCTCGGCGACGGCGGCGAGCCTGGCCTCCCACCGCATGCCCCGGGGCTGGGGTCCGTTGTCGTACTCGGGTTCGCGGGTCTGCCCGGAGTAGTTGTAGGACCGCATCGGGGCCCGGCCGTGCATGCGAACCACTGTGCTCGTGGCGCCGACGACGGAGCCGACGGCAGCGCCCGCCGTTGCGCTGGACACGTTGCCAGTCACAGTGCCGGTCTCGTGCCGCAGCTGGCTGGACAGCGACGCCCGGAGCGAGACCATCCCCGGGCGATCAGCACTCAGCCGCACGACCAGCGCACCGGCCGGGTGCGACGCGAAGACCTCCCGGCGGTAGGTGACGCCCTCATGGGTGAAGGTGACCTGCGCCGTCGCCGTATTCAGATCGAGCTGGCGGCGATAGCCGCTCACCTCACCGAAGGGAAGGTCGAGTGTGAGCCGGCCCAGCGGCATGTACATCCCGGTGCCACCGATCCCGCCGAGTGAGTCGGCGGCGAGCTCCTGTGCCCGGGCGTACTCTCCGGTGAGCAGCAGGCGGCGCACCTCGGGTAGAGCGGCCGGTGCCTTCGGATTGGGCTCGTACCCGGGCTCGCCGGTCCAGAGGGTGTCCTCGTTGAGGTCGATCACCTCGTGTTCCACGCCGCCCCACACGCTGGCGCCGAGGCGTCCGTTGCCGAGCAGCAAGGTCTCCTGCCAGGCGCGGGCAGGGGTGGTGTACCAGAGCGTGTGGCCATCGTTGGTGGTGCTCACGGTGAGGTCGACTTTCTGGGAGGAGGAGCGGGGCCTTGCCGGGTCGGACGGTAGGTGTGGTGGGCTTGTCAGCCGAAGAACTCCCACAACTGCCCGCCCTCGGCGAGACGCTTGGCCTGCTCGGCCGAGCGCACCGGGTGCAGCAGGTACTGGGTGGTGGCGGGATCGCCGAGCGGTATCTCCCACCCGATCTCCAGCCGGCGGGCGTGCAGCGGTTCGCCGATCGGCCGGTCCGAGCCGTCGAGCGGTGTGACCTGGATGTCGATCGGACCCTGCAGGTCGGTCAGCACCAGCCAGCCCGTCACGGGTTCGATCAGCGTCGGGCTCTCGCCCCAGGTCTCCCAGAGTGTGCGGCGGGCGTTCCACTGGGTGCCGGTGTTCTCGATGCGGGAGCACACCGTGAGAAGCAGTCGCTCGCTGCGTGGGATCGGCTGATCATCCAGCGCGCTGAGGGTGATCGCGCAGAAGTCGTTGGCGATGTCGGCGCTCAGGTGGGTGGTGGTGCGCCCGTGGGCCTTCACGTGCCCGACCAGCGCCTGGGTGCGGTCGGTGTCGATCGTCACCAGGCCGCCGCGTTCGTCCTTGACGTACCAGCCGAGCTCGCCGGTGTCGGCGAGGTAGGGGCCTGGTTGCTCCGGGCCGTGGTCGGCGGTGGGCTCGCCGTCGAGGGAGGAGATCCGGAGCCCGTGCCGCAACGCCGTCGAGACCGGGAATCCCGGCGTGAAGTAGGGGCGGGCCGATTCCGGCAGCCGCATGCTCTCCAGCACCTGTTCGGCCGAGTAGGAACGGCTGACGGTCTCCCGCGCGGGCTGCACGTCGGCCCGGGAGAAGATCAGCGCCCCGGCCGCCATCTGGATCATCTTCACCGGATCGAGCGTGATGTCGAAATGGTCGGCCACATGGGGCTGGTACTGACCCTGCAGCTTCGGTTCGAAGGTGTAGAAGAAGATGCCGTCCCAGTCCTGGAAGGCGGCGTAGGCGGCGAGGATCGGGATCATCTCGGCCGCGGAGGAGTTCGGGTTCGGGTGATTGACCTCGCTCACCGTGAACGGCTTGCCGGCCACCGGGGAGCGGCTGAGCTTGACGATGGTGGAGTCCAGCGGGTCATCGACCATCGGCGTGTTCCGGGCACCCCAGATCGCCGGGTGCTGCCAGTACACGTGGCCGTCCACCACATCGAGCTCGGAGGTGCCGGCGATGATCGGTTGGTTCGGGATCCAGTAGGTGTGATCGGCACAGCCGACGATCACCGACTCGACGCCGAGGTCCTCGGTGAGGTAGTGCTTGAAGTCCAGGAAGAAGTCACGCTCGACGGCACCGTAGAACTCGCCCTCGGCGTGGAACAGCGGTGCCGGCGCCTCGGCGAACTGCTCTGCGCGCAACCGCGGGATCGCTTCGCCCGCCGCGACCCCGGCGAGCACGCGCAGCTCGGCCAGTTGCGCCTCGGTGCGGTTCTCGGCCAGCCACCCCTGATACATCGCATCGAGCTGGCGGGCGTAGAACGGCGGGAAGTCGAGCTGGATGTCCGGGCTGTCGGTGGTCCGTTCGCCCCGGAGCCAGTTGCGCATCCAGAACTCGTACAGGGAGTTCTCGTTCACGATCTCCACGATCGCGACCGCGGGCTCGTGCGCGTACTCGTTGCCGGTGTAGGGGTTGTGGTGGGTGAGCAGGTCGCGCGCGTAGGTCTTCTGCAGCTCGATCAGGCGCTCGCCAATGAAGGTCATCCCCTTCCAGATCCGCACCGCCTCACCGTCGGGCACGTGGTCGCCGCCCTTGTAGGTGCGGCCGACGTTGAGGTTGAGGTTGGTGTAGATCCCGCGCTGCTTGAGTTCGGCGACGAAGAAGTCGAGCCGGTCCAGCTGCTCCGGGTCGAAGGACTGGGTGTGATCGGGCCCGGGGTCGATCAACCCGCTGGGCCGGGTGTCAGTCTCGGGCCGCTGGGGCAGGTCCAGGAAGTGGAAGCGCACGCAGTTGATGCCGAACCGGGCCAGAGTGTCCGCCCAGACGGGGGCTTCATCCTTCGGCGGCAGGAGCGCGGAACCGCTGGTCCAGCCGGTGAGGTTCACCCCCCAGATGCGCAGGCGCTCGCCGTCGGGGCGGACGAGGTGCCCATCGCACACGCGGATGAAACCCTCCTGGCCTGCCGGGGCATCCAGCAGGAAGGAGAGGTCGGCGCCGGAGCGCTCGCGCTGGTGGTGGTCGATGACGTAGGGGACGAGTGGGATGTCGCTCATGCTCAGCCCGCCTGCACCCGCTCGGCCAGCCGTGAGATCCCCGGCCGCAGGCTCGTCAGCACCGGCACGGTGACCTGCGCCGCCTCGGCGGCAGAGGCCATCGAGGCCTGCGCGAGCACCACCACGTCGCTGGACGGCGCGTGACGCTCGATCGCTTCCGCCACCAGCCGGTCGTGGGTGGCGCGATCCCCGCCTGCGACGGCCTCGAACGCGCCCGGGACCACCTCGCTGGTCAGCTCGGGCTCGGTGCCAGCGAGCCCGGCGCGCTCACGCAGCAGCGCAAGGGTGGGGTTCAGCGTGGTCGGAAGCGTGGCGAGCACGCTCACCCGCCCGCCACCGGAGACGGCCTCGTCGGCCATCGCTTCGTCGATCCGCAGCACCGGGATCCCGGCCTTCTCCGCGGTCGACGCGGCCAGGTGCGAGATCGAGGAGCAGGTGAACATGACCACGTCGGCACCGGCGGCCTTGGCGGCGGCGGCCAGGTCGGCCAACCGGTCCGGGACCGAGTCCTGGCGGGATTCATCGGCGAGATCGGCAACGATCCGGTCATCGAGGTAGTTGACTGTGCTCAGGTCGGGCAGTTGCTCGCCGACCAGTTCCATCACGGGCGGGATGACGACGGCGCCGGTGTGCAGGAACGCGACGCGGGGCGCGGTAGGTGTGGAGGTCATGGTCCGATCTTCTCCCTTGAGTCGGTGGTGGGGCGAGGGCAACCACCTCACAGTGCATAATCATTCATAATTGCGAGAAGTTGCACCCTCAGGCTAGCCTGTTCGCAGAGTCGCAACCAGTGATGACGCGAAAGGACAGCCAATGACGGCCACACCCCAGACCCGCGCGCATGCGCCCTGGACTCCGCTCGGGGCAGACGGTGCCCGCTGGCACAGCGGCTTCTGGGCCGACGTCGCGCGCCGGACCCGCGAGGTGACCGTCCCGACGATGTGGGACATGCTGCGCGACCCGGCGATCAGCCCAGGACTGCGCAACTTCCAGATCGCCGCAGGGGTGGCGGAGGGGGAGCACCAGGGCCCACCGTTCATGGATGGCGACACCTACAAGTGGCTCGAGTCCGCCGTCGTGCAGCTCGAACTGGAGTGGGACGACGAGCTCGCCGAACGGATCGCCGAGCTCGGCCGCCTGATCGCCTCGGTGCAGCGCGAGGACGGCTACCTGCACACCCCGACCGCCATCGCCGAGCGACAGGAGCTCCAGGTCCGGCCGCTCGCCGACCGGTTCAACTTCGAGACCTACAACCTCGGCCACCTCATCACCGTGGCCGTCCGCCACCACGCGGTCACGGGCTCGCACATCCTCCTGGACGTGGCGGAGAAAGCCGCCGGGTTCCTGGAGATGCTGGCCACCGACAAGCCCACCGAACTGGCGAAATCGGCGATCTGCCCGTCGCACTACATGGCCGTGATCGACCTCTACCGCGCCACCGGCAACGAGCGGTACCTGCGCCTCGGTGAGGCGTTCCTGCGGGTGCGCGACGAGTTCACCGAAGGGGGCGACGACAACCAGGACCGGATCCCGGTCCGGGAGCAGACCGTCGTGACCGGGCACGCCGTGCGCGCCAACTACCTCTATGCCGGCCTGAGCGACCTGGTCGCCGAGACCGGTGACGACGAACTGCACGCCGTGCTCGACCGACTCTGGCGAGACGTGGTCGACACCAAGCTGTACCTCACCGGTGGTTGCGGCGCCCTCTACGACGGCGCCTCCCCGGACGGTTACCCCTGGCAGAAGGAGATCAGCCGGGTGCACCAGGCCTACGGCCGGGCGTACCAGCTGCCGAACACGACGGCGCACAACGAGTCGTGCGCGCACATCGGCATGATCTTCTGGTCCGAACGGATGCTGGCCCTGCGGCCCGACGCGCGCTACGCCGACGTGATCGAGACCATCGCCTACAACGCCCTGCTCGCCAGCATCGGCCTGGACGGCGACAGTTACTTCTACACCAACCCGTTGCGGCAGGTGCGTGACCTGCCCTACCCGCTGCGCCGGTCCGGGGATACGGCCCTGCGTCCGACGCCGGAGCCGCCGCCCTCGGACGAGCGCCTGCGCCAGCACTACCTCAGCTGCTTCTGTTGCCCGCCGAACATCGCCCGCACGCTCTCCGAGATGCACGAGCGGATCGCCTCGGTCGGCCCGGACGGGCTCTATGTGCACCAGTACGGAGGCTCCCGGGTGCACGGGCAGTCCGACGGCGCCCATCTCGTGCTCGAGGAGAGCTCGCAGTACCCGTGGGACGGTGCGATCTCCTACACAGTCACCGAAGCCACCGGCGTCCTGCCGGTCCACCTACGGATCCCCGGCTGGGCGCGCGGGGCGAGGGCCGCCGTCAACGGGACACCCCTCGAGGTGAGCGAACCCTCCAGCTACACCCGGATCGAGCGGGAGTGGCAGGTCGGTGACGTGATCACCCTCGATCTGCCGATGCCGGTGCGGATCGTGCGCGGGCACCGGCTCGCCGAGGAGATCACCAATCAGGTGGCCGTGCAGCGTGGACCGGTCGTGTACTGCGTGGAGAGTCATGAGCTGCCCGACGGCGTCCGGCTTGAGCAGGTGGCCCTGCCGCGGGACGCCCAGTTCAGCCCCGTGCAGATGGCGATCGGCGCCGAGCAGGTGACGGCGCTGGAGACCGAGGTCGCCGTGCTCCCGCCCGCCACCGAGAGCCTGTACGGCGACCTCGACGACGGCCCCCTGCGCCGGGCGCGTGTGCGGCTGGTGCCCTACTACGCATGGAGCAACCGCGGACCGTCGGAGATGTCGGTCTGGCTGCCGGTGGTGTGGTGATGACCGACCATGTCGTGGCGACCTACGTCGTCGAGACCTCTCTCCCGCTGGAGCGGGCGGCCGAGGTCCTCGCTGGGGAACAGTCCACCGGCACCTTCGTCCGGGTCGAACGCGAGTCGGACTCGGTTCGGGCGCGGTTCGCCGCCCAGGTGGATGGTCTCGAAGAGCTGCCGCTGACCGGTGCCTCAGCGCTGCCGGGGACCGTCGGCGACCCGGCGGCCCGCCGGCGCGCTCGGCTGCGCATCCGGTTCCCGCTGAACAACTTCGGTCCGTCCTTGCCCAACCTGATGGCCGCCGTGGCCGGGAACCTGTTCGAGATCAAGGAGCTCGGCGCGATCAAGCTCGTCGACCTCGACCTCCCGGACGCCTTCGCCGACCGGTACCCGGGCCCGCAGTTCGGGGTGGCCGGGACCCGGCGGCTGGTCTCCCGGCCCGAGGGGGCGCTGCTCGGCACCATCGTCAAACCCAGCATCGGGCTCTCGCCCGACGAGCTGGCCGAGCTGGTGGGTGACCTCGCCGCGGGCGGGATCGACTTCATCAAGGACGACGAGCTGCAGGGAAACGGCCCGCACGCGCCGCTGGCCGCACGGATCGAGGCCGTGATGCCGGTGCTGAACCGGCACGCCGAGAGCACCGGCGTGAAGCCGATGTACGCCTTCAACATCACCGACGACATCGACCGGCTCGAACGTAACCACGACATGGTGCTCGAGGCCGGTGGCACCTGCATCATGGTGTGCATCAACACCATCGGCCTGGCCGGCCTGGAGTACATCCGCCGCCGTTCGCAGCTGCCCATCCACGGGCACCGGGCCGGGTTCGGGGCCATCAGCCGCTCCGAGCAGGTCGGGATCGCATTCCGGGCGTGGCAGAAGTTGGCGCGGCTGAGCGGGGTGGACCACCTGCACACGAACGGCATCTCGAACAAGTTCTACGAGTCCGACGCCGAGGTGCTCGAGGCGATCTCCGCCGTCCAGGAGCCGTTGCTCGGCACCACGCCGGCGGTGCCGGTGCTCTCCTCCGGGCAGTGGGGTGGGCTCGCGCACGCCACCTACAGCGCCGTGGGCAGCACGGACCTGCTCGTCCTCTCCGGTGGCGGGATCCACGGACATCCCGACGGCGTCCGCGCCGGGGTGGACAGCATGCGGCAGGCGTGGGCGTCTGCGGCAGCGGGTGAGACCGTAGAGGATGCCTTGGACAGCTCCGGAGCCTTGCGACGGGCGGTCGAGCGGTTCGGTCCGGCGCGTGTCTAGCGATCCGGCGGCCGGCGCGACGAGGCTGGCGTTCTACGGGGACGACTTCACCGGAAGCGTCGACGTGCTGCTCCAGGTGGCCCGGCGCGGCTGGACCGGGCGGCTGTTCACGCGGCTGCCGGACAGGGAGACCTTGCGGGCTGCCGCCCAGCAGTGCGACGCCGTCGGGGTCGCCGGGATCGCCAGGTCCCTTCCCACCGAACAGGTCGAGGCAGAGGTGCGGCCGGTGCTCACTGTGCTGGCTGGGCTGGACCCGCAGGTGCTGCAGTACAAAGCATGCTCGACGGCGGACTCCTCCCCGCAGGTGGGCAGCCTCGGCCGGGCGCTGGAGATCGGGCGCTCGGTGCTCGGGGAACACACCGTTCCGCTGTTGTTCGCCCAGCCGGACTTCGGCCGGTACACCGTGTTCGGACACCACTTCGCCCGGGAGGGGGAGACCGTGTACCGGCTGGACCGGCAGCCGACGATGTCCAGTCACCCCGTGACGCCGATGAACGAGTCCGACCTGGCCGTGCATCTGGGGCGGCAGACGGACCTGGAGATCGGGAGCGTGCCGTTCACCGCCTACACCTCGGTGGCGGAGGTGACCCGGCTGATCGGCGAGTCGGACGTGGCGGGCCTGGTGCTGGACGTGCTTCAGGAGGAGCACCTGCGACTGCTCGGGCAGGCGATGCTTGATCTTGGTGGATTCGCGATCGGGTCCGGCGGACTGTCCCACGCACTCGCGGCAGCCGAACCGGGCGGGGCCGGTCCAGTGCCGGTGGCGACGCCCGCCCGCGGGCCAGTGCTCGCCGTCTCCGGGAGCCGGTCCGCGCAGACTCGGCGTCAGATGGATGCCGCCGCCCGTGCCGGATGGATGATCGAGCCGGTGCTCGCCGACGGCGTCCAGGAGCGGGCACTCGCAGCACTTGCCACCGGGCGAAGCGTCGCGCTGAGCTCCGACGATGCCGACACTTCCGGGCTGGCGGCGGAGGAGGTGCTGCCCACCCTGGCGCGTGCGGCGACAGGCATTGTCGAGGCGGCTGTGGCCGACGGCGTCGGGCGGGTGATCGTGTGCGGCGGCGACACCTCCAGCCGGGTCACGACGTTGCTGGGCGTGGAGTCCCTCTCCATCGCGGCGAATCCGGCGGGCAATGTGGTGCTGCTGCGGGCGCACGCTGAGGACCAGGCGATCGACGGGCTCGAGCTGCTGCTCAAGGGCGGCCAGGTGGGCGCGGTCGACCTGTTCGAGACGATCCGCACCCTCGACACCGACACCTAACCCATCCCGCCGAGCGCAACCTGGTGCGGCGTTCGGGCCCGGAAACGCCGCACCAGGTTGCGCTCGGCCGAGATGGGGAGCCCGGGGCGGGGGTGTCAGGGTGAGGTGGGTCGGTAGCCCGGCGCTCCGGTGATCGCGGCGATCAGGTCCGACTGGCGCACGTCACTGCCGGTGAACGTGCCGTTGTTGCGGCCGTGCCGCAGCACCTCGATCCGGTCGCACACGGCGCGGACGTCGTTGAGGTTGTGGCTGATGAAGATCACGCCCAGCCCCAGCTCGCGCAACTGTTCGATCAGGGTGAGCACCTCCGCCGTCTGTGCGACCGAGAGCGCGGCTGTCGGTTCGTCCAGCACGACCAGGCGGGGTTCCCCGACCAGGGTGCGGGCGATCGCGACGGCCTGGCGCTGCCCGCCGGAGAGCTGGTGCAGCGGGGTACGAGCCGAGGGGATCGTGGTACGCAGGTCGTGCAGCAGGGAGCGGGTGAGCTGCTCCATCCGGCCCTCGTGCATCAGGCCGGACCCGGTGAGTTCCCGCCCCAGGAACAGGTTCGCGGTCACGTCCAGGTTCTCGCAGAGCGCCAGGTCCTGGAACACGGTCGCGATGCCGAGCCGGTGGGCTGCCGACGGCGACGGGATCTGCACTCCTTCGCCGTCGAGCTCGAGCAGGCCGGCGGTGGGCTGCAGCGCGCCGGCGATGATCTTCGCCAGGGTGGACTTGCCGGCGGCGTTGTCGCCGACCAGTCCCACGACCTCCCGTCGGTGCACCTCGAAGGTGACGTCCACCAGTGCCTCGACCGCGCGGAACCGCTTCGTGATCCCATGCATGGCCAGCAGTGGCATGCCGGTACCGGGTGTCGGGGTGGTCATCCTCGTCCCCCTCGGGTCGGTTCGGGTGGCCCGGTCAGATCGGTGGACTGGAGTGCGTGCAGCAGTGCGCCCATCGCTTCGGCATCAGTGCCGAGCCGCGCCGGGCTCACCTCCATCGGTGCGATCTGGTTGGGCAGTGCATGCTCGACCAGCGCCTCCCGGAGCGGCAGCAGGAACACGTCTCCGCACTCCGCGAGCTCACCGCCCACCGTCACGATCTGCGGATTCACCGCCTGGCAGAGTCCGGCGAGCACCCGGCCCACCGTACGCCCCGCATCGGTGACCACCCGCGCACAGCCGGGGTCGCCGTCGGAGGCCCTGGTGATCACATCGCGAAAGGTGAGGCGGCCGTGACTGATCTGAAGCGAGGCCATCAGCGCCTCGGCGCCCACCACGGTGTCCAGGCAGCCACGACGGCCGCACCGGCAGATCTGGCCCAGGGGATCGACCTGGACGTGCCCGATCTCGCCGGCCGTGCCGCCGTACCCGCCGTGCAACCGACCACCGAGCATGATGCCGGCCCCGGTGCCGTAGGAGGCGCGCACGTACACGCTGTCCGCGTACTCGCGAGCGTGGCCGAGGGTGGCCTCGGCGAGCGCGCCGAGGTTGGCGTCGTTCTGCACGTACACGGGCCGGCCGAGGCGCTTGCCCATCACGTCGCCGATGTGCTCGGAGTCCCACCCCCGGAGGATCCCGCGCACCGAGAGCATGCCGGTGGATGCGTCCACCGGCGCCGGCAGGCCGATCCCGATCCCGGCGAGCTCGTCCAGCTCCGACCCGACCAGTTCGAGCATGTCCACCACCAGCAGCGCGATCCGGTCCAGCACCGTGTCCATCGGGTGCTCCGGGGGCAGCGGCATCGACCGGTCCGCCACCACCTCGTGGCCGAAATCGCCGAGCAGCACCCGCAGGGTGCGGTCGCCCACCACCACGCCCGCGGCCAGACCGGTGCGCCGGGCGAGGGTGACCATCTGGGCCCGCCGCCCGCTGCGGGAGGTGGGCCGCGTGTCCACCACGCCGGAGCGGGTGAGCTCTTTGACGATCGTGGACACAGTGGCCGGTGAGAGGCCGGTGGCCCCGGTCAGCTCCACCTGGGTGAGTCCGCCGAACTGCTTGACCGCATTGACGATGAGGGCGGTGTTGGCCTCCCGCAACGAGGTCTGCGATCCCGCCGGCAATCGGCTCACGGCGCGAGTCTAGTGGCCGTGGACGCACCGCCCACCGCGCGGATCGGTGATCCGTCGACGGCGGGCGGTACGTTCCGGGTCACCGGGCGTTGCTCGCGCGCTTCTTGTTGTAGACGTCGAAGGCGACGGCCAGCAGCAGCACGAGACCCTTCACGACCTGCTGGATCGACTGGTCCACGCCCATCAGCTGCATCCCGTTGCTCATCACGGCCATGATCAGGCCGCCGACCATGGCGCCGGTCACCCGGCCGACACCGCCGGTCACCGCGGCGCCACCGATGAAGCAGGCGGCGATCGCGTCGAGCTCGAACATCTCACCGGCGCTCGGCTGCGCACCGTTCATCCGTGCGGAGTAGACCACGCCGGCCAGTGCCGCGAGGAAACCCATGTTCACGAAGATCCAGAAGTTGACCTTCTTCACCTTCACCCCGGAGAGCTGGGCGGCGTGCAGGTTCCCGCCAATCGCGTACACGTGACGACCGAACACGGAGCGTTGCGTGATCAGCGAGTAGGCGATGATCAGGATCGCGAGCAGGATGAGCACGTTCGGCAAGCCGCGGCTCTGCGCGAGCTGCCAGGCGAACCACATCACCACGGCCGCGACGATCACGACCTTCGCGACGAACAGTGGGAGCGCCTCCACCGCTTGCTGGTAGCGCAGCTTCGCCATCCTGGACCGCCACTGCAGCACGGCGTAGCCGATCACGGCGAAGGCGAAGATCGCCAGCGTGAACACGTCGAAGCCCATCCCGCCGAGGAGGCCGTTCTGAAACCCGTTCGCGATCGTGTAGTAAGTACCGCCGAAGGGGAAAGGGAGATGTTGTCCAGCACCAGCCAGGCCAGTCCGCGGAAAAGCAGCATGCCCGCCAGGGTGACGATGAACGCCGGGATACCCACGTAGGCCACCCAGAAGCCCTGCCACACCCCAGCGATGAGGCCGACGGCGAGTGCGGCGATCACACCCACCCACCAGGGCTGCCCGCCCTTGATCACCACGACGGCGGCCACGGCACCGGTGAGTGCGACCAGGGACCCGACCGAGAGGTCGATATGCCCGCCGATGATCACGATCACCATCCCGATCGCGAGGATCAGGATGTAGGAGTACTGCAGCACGATGTTCGTGATGTTCCCGGGGGAGAGGAACGTCGGGTTGAGCAGTGAGAACAGCAGCACGATGGCGGCGAAGGCCACCACGATCCCGCTCTGCCGCATGTTCCGGGTGGCGAGCTCCCAGACATTCGCGATCCCGGTCATGACACGAGCTCCTTCTCCATCGTCATCAGGTGCATGAGATTCTCCTGGGTGGCCTCGGCCACCGGCATCTCGCCGGTGATCCGGCCGAAGGCCAAGGTATAGATGCGGTCACTGAGCCCCAACAGCTCGGGCAGCTCGGAAGAGATCACGATGACCGCCTTCCCGGCGGCGACCATCTCGTTGATGATCGTGTAGATCTCGAACTTGGCACCGACGTCGATGCCGCGGGTGGGTTCGTCGAGGATGAGCACGTCGGGGTCGGTGTAGATCCACTTGCTCAGTACGACCTTCTGCTGGTTGCCGCCGGAGAGCTGGCCCACGGTGGACAGCACCGTTGGTGTCTTGATGTTCATGCTCTCGCGATATTTCTGCGCCACCTGCATCTCTTCGTTGCCGTTCACCCAGCCGCGGGTGGCGAGCTGACGCAAGCCGGCGGCGGAGATGTTGCGGCGCACGTCCTCGATGAGGTTCAGTCCGTAGACCTTCCGGTCCTCGGTGGCGTAGGCGATGCCGGCGCCGATGGCGTCTGAGACGGTCGCCGTGGAGATCTTCTTCCCACGCAGGGAGACGTCGCCGGAGAGATACCGGCCGTAGGTGCGACCGAACAGGCTCATCGCGAGCTCGGTGCGTCCGGCGCCCATCAACCCGGCGATTCCGACCACCTCGCCGGCGTGGACGGTGAACGAGGCGTCCTCGACCACGAGGCGTCCGGCCTGGGTGGGGTGCCCGACGGTCCACCCGTCCACCCGGAAAATCTCCGCGCCGATCTCGTGATCGCGTTCCGGGAAGCGGTGCGAGAGGTCGCGTCCGACCATGCCGCGGATGATGCGCTCCTGGGTGGCGTCCGGATCGCTCATGTCGATCGTCTCGATGGTCCGGCCGTCGCGAATGATGGTGGTCCGGTCGGCGATCTCCTCGATCTCGTTCAGCTTGTGGGAGATGATGATCGAGGTGATCCCGCGTTCCTGCAGCGTGCGCAGCAGTGCGAGCAGGTGCTCGGAGTCGGTGTCGTTCAGCGCGGCGGTGGGTTCGTCCAGGATGAGCAGCTTCACCTCCTTGGAGAGCGCCTTGGCGATCTCGATGAGTTGTTGCTTGCCCACTCCGAGCTGGTTGATCGGTGTGGTCGGGTTCTCGTGCAGCCCCACCTGGTGCAGCAGGTCCGTGGCTTCGGAGTTCGCGCGGTTCCAATCGACCAGGCCGGCGAGGCCACGCCGCTCGTTGCCGAGGAAGATGTTCTCCGCCACGCTGAGGTGCGGCACCAGCGCGAGCTCCTGGTGGATGATCACGATCCCGCGGTCTTCGCTGTCATTGATGGACCCGAAGGCCACCGGATCGCCTTCCAGGACGATCTCGCCCTCGTAGCTGCCGTGCGGGTAGACGCCGGAGAGCACCTTCATCAGGGTCGACTTGCCGGCGCCGTTCTCGCCACAGATGGCGTGAATCTCACCCGGGGCCACGGTCAGTGAGACCTGCTGCAGGGCCTTGACGCCGGGGAACGTCTTGGTGATCTCGCGCATCTCGAGAATGGGTGGGGTCATGGGAGTCCTCCTCCTCGACGGGACGTGTCGGGGGCGCGGCACTGCGCGAGTGCCGCACCCCCGCACCGGCGGGTATTACTCGGCGACGCCGGAAGCGACCTCGTCGGCGGACCAGTACTCCGACTCGATGAGCAGTGACTCGATGTTGTCGGCGTAGACGATGTCGGAGTCGAGCAGGTAGGAGGGAACGACCTGCACCCCGTTGTCGTAGGTCTCGGTGTCGTTCGCCTCGGGCTCCTCACCTGCGAGGTAGGCCTCGGCAGTGACCACTGCCTGGTCCGCCAGCTTGCGGGTGTCCTTGAAGATCGTGGCGAACTGCACGCCCTGGTCGATCAGCGCGACCGAGGCGATCTCGGCGTCCTGGCCGCTCACCACCGGAAGGCCCTCCTCGAGCGAGGGGCCCATGCCGTCGTTCTGCAGCGCGGTGATGATGCCGCGGGACAGCCCGTCGTAGGGGGAGAGCACACCGTGCAGCTCGGTGCCGTCGGAGTAGGTGGAGGTGAGCAGGTCCTCCATCCGGCGCTGAGCCGTCTCCTGCTGCCAGCGCAGCGTGGCGGCCTGCTCGATGTCGGTCTGGCCGGACGGGACGGTCAGCGTGCCGTCGTCGAAGTAGGGCTGCAGGGTGTCGATGGCGCCCTGCCAGAAGAAGTGCGCGTTGTTGTCGTCCAGCGAGCCGGCGAACAGCTCGATGTTGAACGGTCCCTCAGCGTCCCCCTCGGACCCGTCCTCGTTCAGGATGCCGAGACCGACCAGGAGCGAGGTCGCCTGCTGCACGCCGACCTGTTCGTTGTCGAAGGTGACGTAGAAGTCCACGTCTTCGCTGTCGCGGATCAGCCGGTCGTAGGAGATCACCGGGATGTCCTGTGCCGCGGCAGCCTCGAGCTGGCTGGTCAGGGCCGTGCCGTCGATGGCGCCGATGATCAGCAGATCGGCTCCGCTGGTGATCATCTGATCGATCTGCTGCGCCTGCGTGGGGATGTCGTCGTTCCCGAACTGCAGATCCACCTCATAGCCGGCTTCGGTGAGCCCGGCCTCGACCGCCTCGCCGTCGGCGATCCAGCGCTCGGAGGTCTGGGTGGGCATCGCCACACCGACGAGAACATCCTCCGGCGCCTGGCTCTCGCCGCCGCCTTCGCCACCATCTCCGCTGCCGGCGCCTTCGCCTGCGCACGCCGACAGTGCGAGCAGGCCCGCCGTGCCGAGTGCCACCAATCCGTACCTACGCATGTGGGCTCCTTCGCTCCGTTGTTGAGATCGTCTCGGACGTCCTGCGATCGCCGTCAGTAGCGCCGCGTGAGTCCGGGAAGTGCGCTCGTCCGGTTGGCCGTGACGGTGAGAGACACCGACGACGTCACCGTCGTTGATCGAGCGGTCCACACTCTCTTGAGTTCGAGACTCGAAGTCAAGCGATTCTGGGTCTGCTCTGATCACGATTCGATCACGACGCCTCGGTGTGCGACTGAAATAGTGGAGATCGGCCGCCCGGGTGGAGGGTGGTGTCGGTGTGAGCTGCCGATCGCAGCGCGCCCAGTGCCTCGCGCGCAGCGGACATTGGCTTCGATGCGTGAACTCAGCACTCTGCTACCCCTCCGGCCGAACGCAACGTTGTGCGGCGTTCCGGCGCCGGAACGCCGCACAACGTTGCGCTCGGCGGGGTGGAGGGTGGCGGTTGCGTTCGGCGGGGTGGGGGTCGTGGGTGGTGGCGCCGGGCGGTCGTCCGCGCGTTGCCGTAGCGAGAGTGTCCACAAGGTGAGACGCTGAGAGCGTCGCGCCACGGCGGCGCGACTGCTTGCGGTTACCCGCCGCTCGTCACTGTCGTCGAGCTTTGGAGGTTTTCTACAAACTCCCCGCATTGATCCGATGGTTGGGCTACCGTTGGAACCTACGCTCGCGTAGCCTACGCTGGCGTAGGTTGCAGCATGTGGCCCGCCATCCCCACACCGAAGGAGTTCGCCTGTGTTCACACCCGACACAGACGGGGTCACCGCCCCGGTCGGAGGACCGGATGACGATCTCATCCAGCTGCTCACCCCCGACGGTGAGCGTGTGCACCACGAGAGTTACTCGGCCCGGGTCGACCACCTGGACGCCGAGGCGCTCCGCAGTCTCTATCGCGACATGGTGATGGTCCGTCGCTTTGACACCGAGGCCACATCGCTGCAACGCCACGGTGAGCTCGGCCTGTGGCCGCCGTGCCTGGGCCAGGAGGCCGCCCAGGTCGGATCCGGTCGCGCGCTCGGCGCGCGTGACTACGTCTTCCCGTCCTACCGGGAGCTCGGTGTCGCCTGGACCCGCGGCGTCGACCTGCGCAAGACCCTGCACCTGTACCGCGGTGAGGACCACGGCGGCTGGGACCCCGCAGAGCACAACTTTCATCTCGCCACCCTGGTGATCGGCGCCCACGCCCTGCACGCGACCGGGTACGCCATGGGGATCCAGCGTGACGGCGATGTGGGCACGGGTGATCCGGAGCGCGATCGTGCCGCCGTCGCCTACTTCGGCGACGGGGCGACCTCCCAAGGCGACGTGAACGAGGCACTCACGTATGCCGCCGTCAACGATGCACCGGTGGTCTTCTTCTGCCAGAACAACCACTGGGCGATCTCCGAACCCACGCAGCGGCAGAGCCGGGTCCCGCTCTTCCACCGCGGTCGTGGCTTCGGGGTCCCGTCGGTGCGCGTGGACGGCAATGATGTGCTGGCCTGTCACGCCGTGATGTCCGAAGCCCTGGAGCGGGCCCGCTCCGGTGGCGGCCCCACCTTCATCGAGGCGGTCACGTACCGGATGGGCGCGCACACCACGTCCGATGACCCGACTAGGTACCGCACGCGTGCGGATGAAGAAGCGTGGCGCCGCAAGGACCCGATCGACCGTCTGCACGCGCTGCTGGTCCGGGACGGCACCGGTGAGGCGTTCTTCACCGACCTGGAGGCCGAGTGCGAGGCGTTCGGTGCGGAGATCCGGGAGTACTGCCGATCCATCCAGACCCCGCCGAACGAGCGCATGTTCGAGCACGTCTACGCCAGCGAGAACCCCCAGGTCAACGCCGAGCGCGCGTGGTTGGCGGAGTATGAAGCCGGTTTCGAGGCCGAGGAGCAACCAGCATGAGCCCGAGGAGCCCCCGCGTAGGGACGCCGAGGTACGAGGTGTACCGGAGTGAGGCACCGCAGGTCTCAGGCAGGGAGGGCACAGCATGAGCGCCACCACCGAGCACACCGGCACCCAGCGCATCACCCTCGGTAAGGCGATCAACCTCGGCCTGCGCCGCGCCATGGAGCGTGACGACAGCGTGGTCCTGATGGGTGAGGACATCGGCGCCCTCGGCGGCGTGTTCCGCGTGACCGACGGCCTGCAGAAGGATTTCGGCTCCGGTCGAGTGGTGGACACCCCGCTCGCCGAGTCCGGCATCGTCGGCACCGCGATCGGGATGGCCGTCGCCGGGTACCGCCCGGTGTGCGAGATCCAGTTCGACGGGTTCATCTTCCCGGCCTACAACCAGATCACCACCCAGCTCGCCAAGATGCACTACCGCTCCCGCGGTCGGGTGCAGGTTCCCGTGGTGATCCGGGTGCCCTATGGCGGTGGCATCGGCGCGGTCGAGCACCACTCCGAGTCACCGGAGGCGCTTTTCGCGCACACGGCGGGACTGCGGGTGATCAGCCCCGCCACCCCGGCCGATGCGTTCACCATGATCCAGCAGGCGATCGCCTCGCCGGACCCGGTGCTGTTCTTCGAGCCGAAGGCGCGCTACTGGGACAAGGCGGACGTGGACGTCACTTCCGCCGAGCCGCCGAGCGTCGACGACAGCTTGAACACGGCGCGGGTGGCCCGGCCGGGCACCGACGTGACCGTCGCTGCCTATGGGCCCGCCGTCTCGACCGCACTGCGCGCCGCGACTGCCGCGGAGGCCGAGGGCATCAGCCTCGAGGTGATCGACTTGCGCGCGGTCTCCCCGATCGATATCCCCACGGTTGCCGAGTCGGTGCGCCGCACCGGTCGGCTGGTGGTGGTGCACGAGGCGCCCACCTTCTTGGGCGCCGGAGCTGAGATCGCCGCGCGGATTACCGAGGAGTGCTTCTACCATTTGGAAGCACCGGTGCTGCGCGTGGGCGGGTTCCACACGCCGTACCCGGTCTCGAAGATCGAGGAGGAGTACCTGCCGAATCTCGACCGCGTGCTGCATGCTGTCGATACGGTGCTCTCGCACTGAACACCCGAGGAGACGAACCAGCCATGCCGCAGTACGTGCAGTTCCGCCTTCCGGACGTCGGCGAAGGCCTCACCGAGGCCGACATCGTCGACTGGCGCGTCGCCGTCGGGGACACCGTCACGGTGAACCAGGAGATCGTGGAGATCGAGACGGCGAAGAGCTTGGTCGAGCTGCCCAGCCCGCACGCGGGTGTGGTCTCCGAGCTGCTGGCCGCGGTGGGGGACACGGTGGAGGTCGGCAGCCCGATCATCGTGATCGATACCGATCCGGGCGGTGCGCCGGCCGCAGATGATGCCCCCGCCGCCATCGCCGACGGCGGCCCCTCCGTTGCGCAGGACCCCTCGCCTGGCGAGGGGGGCTCCTCGGGCGAGGCTGCGCCGTCGGGGACTGCAGCGGGAGAGGGGGAGACCAGCGGCGGCGTGCTCGTGGGCTACGGCACCAAGCACGCCTCCGCGGCCCGCCGGCCGCGCAAGGCCGCCACGGCTGTTCCTCCGGAGGCGGAGCCTGCGGAACCACCGGCCGAGGCGCCGGCCGCACCTGCTCAGGCTGCGCCGTCGGGAGATGAGCCTGCCGCACGAACGGAACGGCCGGCCGTGCACGTGCTCGCGAAACCGCCGGTGCGCAAGCTCGCCAAGGACCTCGGGATCGACCTCAGCAGGGTCCCCGGTACCGGGCCTGGCGGCATCGTCACCCGCGCGGACGTGCTCTCCGCCGCGGAGCGTTCCGCACCGGAGAAGCTGGTGAAGAACGAGGGTGATGACCGGCCCTGGCTGGACGGCGGCACCGTGTCTGCGGACGGACGGCAGACCCGGGTGCCGGTGCGCAGCGTGCGGGCGCGGACGGCGGAGGCGATGGTGGCCTCGGCGTTCACGGCGCCGCACGTGACCGTCTTCGTGACCGTGGACGTGACCAAGACGATGCGGCTGGTGGAGCGGCTCAAGGCCGATCGCGACTTCGCCGACGTGCGGGTGACGCCGTTGCTGGTGGCAGCGAAGGCGCTCATCCTGGCCATCCGGCAGCGGCCGATGATCAGTGCCGCCTGGGACGACGACACCCAGGAGATCGTCTACAAGCACTACATCAACCTGGGGATCGCTGCGGCGACACCCCGCGGGTTGATCGTGCCGAACATCAAGGACGCGCACCGGCTCTCCATGCACGAGCTGGCCGAGGGGATCGCCGACCTGACGTCGACGGCACGGGCCGGGAAGACGCAACCGGCGGACATGGCCGACGGTACGGTGACGATCACCAACGTGGGCATCTTCGGCATCGACACCGGTACCCCGATCCTCAATCCCGGGGAGTCGGCGATCCTGGCGTTCGGTGCGATCGCCGAGCGCCCCTGGGTGCACAAGGGCAAGATCAAGCCACGCTGGGTGACCCAGCTCGCGCTCTCGGTCGACCACCGGCTCGTGGACGGTGAGCTCGCCTCCCGGGTGCTGCACGACGTCGCGCGGGTGATGGAGGAGCCGAGTCAGGGTCTGGTCTGGGGCTGAGGGCTCCTCCTGGCGCGCCAGATCAGGGCAACCCCTGGGCACGTGTCGGTGCTGCTACTCGTCCTCGAACAGGTATCCGGTCGGTCGCGGTGCGCCGGCCAGCTGCGTGATCACCGCGATGTGCTCGTACAGGCCCATCTTCTGCAGGTGGGTGACCTTGTTCGGGCCACCGAGGGCGAGCAAGGGCACGAAACCGAAGCATTCCTCATGCGCGGGGATGCCCTGCCGCGTGGCCGCCAGCGGGTAGGGCTGGCGACGGAAGTCCTCATCGAGGATGGTCGGGTCCTGCATCCGTTCGGTCAGCTCATCGAGCGTGAGGTCGCGGGTGAACTGCAGGGTCCCCCAGCGGAAGGTGTACAGCAGGAACATGCTCTGCGCCCACACCACCACGTCGGCCAGACCAGTGGTGAACATCGGCACCACCGTCTCCGGCAGCGGGATCGACCCGTCCAGCATCTGCCGCCCCCGTGCCGGGTCGATCACCCGGACGAACTGGTCGCTGCCGACGGCTCCCGCTCCGTAGTCCCGCCACATCTCGACGGCACCTGCGGGGGCGTGCTCGGCGAACTGCTCGATCGTCTCCGCGGCGATCGGAGCATGTGGGGTGAATCGGTCGAAGGTGACCATCAGCGGGCCGTGATCATGTCATCGAAGCGGAGACCGGCCTGCTCGAACTGGACGCTCCACCACTGCCGCACCGTCTCGGTCCCGATGCTCTCTCGCTTCTGCAGGGCGAAGATCCCGTGCCGGATGGTGGCTGCGATGTTCGAGAAGCGGAGGCCGTTCGCCTGGGCCAGTTCGCCCAGCGGTCCGCGGATGACGCCCTTCATGTGTTTGTCGAGGGCGCTTCGTTCGGAGGCCGAGACCGCCTGCTGGAGCTCGCTGGTGAATGCTCCCCACTCGGGGTGGATGCTGATGCTGGTCTCGATCAGCGAGGCCCAGCGGTCGGCGTCCAGGGCGATGCTGGCGTCCAGGAACCGATCAACTGCAGGGTCGCGTTGAAATGTCGGCATGGTGACCTCCTCCGGGCGTCAGCCTATGTCAGTTGAGGGGCAGGTTCACATTGATCTGAATGTGCGGGAGCAGGTCGGTGGGCACCCCTGATGTGGCCCCTTGGATCGACGCTTGCAGCGCATCGATCCGGCTCTTCCACTGAGCGCCGAGCGAGCTGTTCACCCCCGAGTCGCCGAGCCCGTCGACCCGGTATGGGTGGCCACCGGCGACCTGGTCAGGGCCGTGCAGCACGGCGTTGCCGTCCATGTCGTACCCCGCCGCAGCCATCTCGTCGCGGTACAGGTTCTGCAGCGACTCGTCGGTGCGCCCTTCCAGCTCGTACTGGTCTCGGTTGTCCAGGAACTCCTGGACGGTGAGCCGGTTCATCCCGTCCTGCTGCATCTGCAGCTGGCGCTGGACCTCGTCCAGGTCGTGGTTCGGGTTCGCCTCGAAGTCACGCGACGACTGCGAGTCGCGCAGCCGGTAGCTCCCGTCCCCGTTGCGGCCCAGCACACCCTGTGCCTCCAGGTCCGCCAGCCGGCGCGCCTGGTCACCGTTCGGTGTCGGCACATCGTTGGGGGAGCTCCGCTGCGAGAGGTCGCCGTCCTTGTCCCGGATCCTGCGGATGTTGTCGAGGATCTCCTGGCGCTGCCGCTTGCTCCGGCCGTCCAGTGCGCGAGCGATCCGGCGCGACCCGGTCCCGAGTGCCTCGATCACCTCGTCCATATGGCGTGCCATCGACATGTGTGCCTCCTACGACGCGAAGATCGGCAGGCCCAGGACCTGCGCGACGAAGTTCTCGATGAGCTCGGCCTGCTCGTCCCCGCAGTCACCGATCGCGTCGGCGAGCTCTTCCATGAGGTCGAAGCTGACGTCGAACGTGGGCGTCTCGTTGCCGGCGGTGGTCAGCGGGGCATCGAGAACGGCCTCGGCGAGCCCGGCCGCGGTCTCGGTCAGGGGCTCGATCACCATCACCAGGATCTGGCCGATCAGCTCCTCGATGGCGATCTGGGTGGCGATGTCCAGCGCCTTCTTACGGGCGGCGATGATCGCTGCGTTCGCCGCGAGGCTGAGACCACCGGTGAACACGGCGCTCGCGGCGGCGGCAGCAATCTGGGCTGCGGTGATCGTGAGCTCGGCGATCACCTTGAGTTTCAGTGCCATCACCGCATCAGCGAAGATGTCGATGCCTTGTGCCACACCTGGCAGCAGCTCCAGCATCTGGTCCATGTTCTGGGTGCGGTTGTCCGTCCAGGCGTCGATGTAGGCCGATGCCGCCTTCGAGGTGAACGCCTCGGTCAGCTCGTTGTTGATCCTGCTGTCCAGGTCGTCCAGCGTGCCCTGCAGGTCGTCCCGCAGCCCGCGTACCAGGCCGGCTCCTTCGCGGATCGCGTCCTCGTCCAGGTTCGGCCACTCGTAGCCGAGGAGGTCGAGCACGTAGTCCAGCTCGCCAGGAATCGTGATGCCCATTGCCCCTCCGCTCTCGTCTCTGACAGGAGATTAAGCGGACCCCGGTGGGGCGTCGATGGGGAGCACTCCCCGCCTCTCGCCCGGGGCGAGGCGTCAGAAGAACGTACTGGTGTACGGGCGGTCCGTCCGGTCGGCCATCGCTGCGAAACGCCCGACGGCGTCCGGTGCGCCCGCCACTCGACCAGCAGCTGCGAGGTCGGTCACCGAGACGGCGCCCAGGCACAGGGTGGCCAGGGTCTCGGCGGTGACCGTGACCTCGGGGCGGTCGGTGGTGCGTGCGACGGTGGCACGCCCGGCGAGGGTCTCGATCGCGTACGTCCCAGCGGCGTGCCCCTGGGCGTCCTCGACCTCCAGGATCACCGCGCCGTCGGCTGTCCAGGGGCGTGCGGTGAGCACCCGCTGCACATCCAGCACCCGCAGCCAGAGGAACTCACGCTCGGCCTTGACGGCGAGGGCATTGAGGTCGGTCAGCGCCCATGGCAGCGGGTCGCTCGGGTCGCCGAACTTCCAGACCACCCGGTGGGAGAGGTCGATATGGGCCAGGAAGTTCCAGAGCGCCAGCCCGGCGCCAGCGCCGGCGGCCAGGAGCTCGTGCACCGCGACTGCGGGCTTCTCCGCGTCGGAACCGTCGAACTGGTACAGCACGACGCCATCCGCCGCGCCGCGCGTATCGAGATGAACGGCACCGCGCAGCTTCTTCGCCGGGCCGCCGTCGGCGAGGTCGTAGGCACCGGTGTGCAGGACTTCGTAGAAGGACGGCCGGTCGATCGAGCCGCGCCGGGTGCGGTGCACCTGCTCGAACACCTGGCTGATGTGCGGCCACGCCTCGGCGGGCTCGACGAGCTCGACCCGGCCTGGGTCGGTGAACCCCCGCAGCCCGAACCGTGGCCCGGTGTCGAGCTCGAAGGTCCGCACGAAGGTGGCGGGGCCGAAGCCCCAGCGCCCGTAGATCGTCGCCTCGGACGCGGTCAGGGCAGCCAACGGGATCCCGCGCGTTGCAGCATCAGCCAGGTCGGACTCCATCATGGTGCGCACCAGGCCGCGGCGCCGGTGTGTGGGGCTCGCGCTGACATCGCTGATCATCCGGACCGGCAGCAGGTCGTGCCCGGCGTTGATGGTCTTGTCGAAGCTGACGAAGGTTGCCACTGGGGCAGGCCCGGCGCCGAACTCCCCCTCCGGCAGCCAGGCGCCGCGGCACACGGCACCGTCCGCACGGGCGCCGGAGAGCCAGTGTGCGATGTGCTCGGAGCTCGGTCGGGCGCCGTGGAAGGCGCGCTCGACAGCACCGAGCCAGGCTTCACGGCGCGCGACCGCCTCCGGGGAGTCGTCGCTGAGGTCCAGGGTGTCGAAGACGTAGTCCACCCGATCACCTTATGGCGCCCAGCAACCGAAAATCGGACGTCGATCGGGCTGCTGGTGTGGTGCGACGAGCGGCCAGACGTCGGAACGTCAGGTCACCAGTTCTGCCCGGACCCGTTGCCACCCCCGGAAGCCTGCTCGGACGCCTCGCGGGACTCCTGTGCCTCCTGGTTGCGTTCCTCGAGTTCGGACTGGCGCGGATCCTGCGACTCGCTGGGTGATTCGCTTTCGCCGCCGGATTCGCCTTCGGTGGGTGATTCGCTCTCCCCACCGGACTCGCCTTCGGTGGGTGATTCGCTCTCCCCACCGGACTCGCCTTCGGTGGGTGATTCGCTCTCCCCACCGGACTCGCCCTCGGTGGGGGACTCGCTCTCGCCCTCACCCTCGCCGTTCTGCTCCTGCTGCTCTTGCTCCTGCTGCTGGCTCTGCTCCTGCGACTCCTGCTGGCGCTCCTCGGCCTCCTGTGCTTCCTCGCCGCCGTTGCCACCGGCCTCACCACAGTCGGCGAGCATCGTCTGCGCCTGGTCGTAGTAATCGGTCGCCGTGGCGAAGTCGCTCGCGATGGACGCTTCGTCGCCGAGGCCCTCCAGAGCGAGGGAGTTGTTCGTGCGCACCATGCACTCCTCCGCCCCTCGCGGCTCCCCGTCCGGTGCCGTCGGGACGAGCTCCAGGGCCACATCCAGGTCGAGGGTGGCGTTGAAGAAGTCGCCGGTGGCGTAGGTGGCAGTGCCCTGGTTGAAGTGCGCCTTCCAGGGCTCCACCCAGTTGAAGTACTCCAACGACTCGAACCGTTCGGACGCCGTCACGTGATTGGCGTTGTCGTAGGCACTGGTTCCGGCGAGGTTGATGAGCACCGCACTGAGCAGCTTCGCCGCCGCGAGGAAGGCGATCGCCACCACGGGGGCCGACCAGAGCAGCATCAGCTTGCGCCGTCTGGCCAGCTTCTCGTGGAACTGGGCGTCCCGGATCTCCGCCGTCGTGCGGAACTGACCGGGCGGTGGCAGCAGATCGGCAGTCATCGGGAACCTCCTGCTCCGGCGCCGGCCGGCTCCCGGGCCGGTTCGTCGTCATCCTTCTTCGGTCGCTTGCGACCGGACTTCGGAACCTCTCGGGTCAGGTCCCAGGCTTCCCACGCGAGCAGCAGTGCCAGGATGATCGCGAACGGCCAGTACACGTCCTCGTAGGTGGTCAGGTCCCGGCGGCCGTCGGCAGCGATCTGCTGCACGTCGACGTCCTCGACGAGCGGGTCCACCGAGTCCGGGGTGATCCGGTGCGCGTACTGCACCCCCAGCTGGTCGGCGAGGGTACGCAGGTTCGTCTCGTCGATCCGCGACACCGCCGGATCACCGTTCTCGTCGGTGATGTACGGAGCGTCGGTGCCGAAGCCGGTGCCGTCGGTGCCGTCGTAGGAGCGCATGGTCCCGCCGTCGGGTGTGCCGTAGCCGAGCACGGCACCGCCGTCCACCAGCGGGTTCAGGTCGGCGAACGAGGCGAACTCGCCCGCCTGGGAGTCGGACCCGTTCGTGTTCTCCCCGTCGGAGAAGATGAACACCAGGCGCACGTTCTCCGGGTTCCGCTCCGCCGCTCCGTTCAAGGTCTCGGTGAGCGCGTCCAGGGGCCGGTCGATCGACGATCCGGCCGAGTACGCCGTGATCTCCTGCTTCACCGTGTCCGCCCAGGCGCGCACTGCACGGGAGTCGGTGGTCAGCGGCAGTTGTGAGGTGGTCTGGGAGTCGAACGCGAGAATGCTGTACCTGGCTGCAGGCATCGCCTCGGTCAGCGCCTCGAGATCGGCCTGCACGCCCTCGAGGCGGGCGCGCTCGCCGTCGTAGTCCTCGGCGGCCATGGAGCCGGTGCGGTCGACCACGAAGTACATCTCCACGTTCGTGATCAGCGACTCCTCGAGCGTGCGAGGGATCGCCGGGGTGAGCGCGATGACCATGGCGGTGAGTACGATGCCGCCGCGGCGCAGCCAGTCCCGGCGGCGCTCGCCGTGGGAGGTGCGGATCTTCCAGACCGCGAGGGCCAGCAGCGGAAGGAAGACGATCAGGGTGAGCCACAGGGGCCACATCATTCGCAGAGTCATGCGCGCAACCTCCACACGGCGAGGAGGTACAGGCCGATCAGCCCCATCAGAGCAGCGAAGTACTTCTCCGGCCGATCGGTGATGATCACGTCGGCATCCGCGTCGAGCTCGGCTGCCTGCTGGGCGGAGATCTCGTCGACGATCCCAGAGACCGCGTCGGGATCGTCACTGGCGTAGAACAGCCCGCCGTGTGCCTCGACCGCGTCCTGGTACTCCTTCTGCTGGGCGGCCGAGTCGGGTGTGACAGCGCCCGCGTAGAAGCCGTGCAGGGTGATGTCCCGCTCGGCCACCAGGTCGGCCGCCTCCGGGAGCGTGTACAGCGGTTCGCCGAACACCTCGTTGTCCGTGGCCATGATGATCGACCGGGAGCGTTCCTCGTCCTCCAGGTCGAATGCCAGCGCACAGGTGGCTAGACCGTCACCCACCAGGGACGAGGCATCCTGCCCGAGTCCCTCGGTCCCCGCGAGGAACTGGAGCAACCGGTCCAGGGCGGCCGCATCGTAGGAGTAGTCGTCGAGGGAGTCCACGTCGAAGTCGAGCGCCTCGGCCGCCTCGGTGAGCTGCTCCTCCACCAAGGTGTAGTCGTCGGTGAGCGGGAACACGGTGCGTGAGGTGGAGTTGTAGATGGACAGCGCGATCCGCTCACCGTGGAAGCTGGGCAGCAGCTCCAGGAAACGCTGCACGATCTCGGTGTCGTACTCGATCATCGAGCCGGAGACGTCCAAGCAGAGCACGATGTCCCGGGTGGCCAGTTCCTCCGAGCGCACCTCCCGGTCCACCGGCCGGGCCACCAGGAACCCGGTGGCGATCGAGGAGCCGAACAGCACCACAGCCAGGCACAGCAGGAACACCCGGTACCGGGACAGGCGCGACTTGAACGAAGGAAGGTCGGGCAGGTAGCCGGCATTCGCCACCCAGGTGACCTGGCGCTTCTCCTGCTTCGCAGCCCGGGCGAACCAGCCGAGCACCAGGGCCACCAGGACCACCCCGAGCACCACCCACAGGGCCCACGGGTGCAACAACACACTGCTCACCATTCGCGGACCACCGCCCGCGCGCTCTCCGTGGCGGCGAGCGCCTCGGCGTCGGAGTCGGAGGCGAACGCCGGCTCCTCGTACTCGGCGAGCAGGTTCACCAGGCGGTCGGTGCCCTCCAGGCGAGCGATCTCGCGCACCGTCAGCGAGCTGGTGTCCATCCGCATCCGCCCGTTGGCGAACTCCCGCATGATGTGGTTCAGGTCCAGGTGCAGGGTCCGCAGGTCGGACTCACCCTCGCGATAGCGCGCCTCGGCCGCGTCCACCTGGCCGAGCATGCTGGTGCGCAGGGTGGCGTACCGGTCCCGGCTGCCGGAGTCGTCCTCGGCGGGCCGCTTGCGGGTGTTGTAGAAGACGAACCAGTACCAGGCACCGATGAGGGCCAGCAGCACCAGGCCCACCACCCACACCCAGGCGGAGTAGGCGGCCGGCGGCACTGGGTCATTGATCGGCGCGGTACTCACCGGCAGGGCCAGGGAGCTGGCGATCCCGGGGGCCGAGGTGAGGTCAACGGCGAACACGGCGTTGCCTCCTGAGCAGGTCGATCAGCCGGTCGATGAGTTCGTCCTCGCTGTTGGCGGTCACGCCTTCCACGCCCTGTCGGCGCAGCATCGCGGCCACGTCCTGACGCCGACGTTCCGCGGCTGCACGCGCCTCAGAGTCCAGGGCCTGGTGCGAGCGCAAGTACTCGGGGATCTCCAGGTGCCGGTCGACATCGTCGATCGGGGTGTCCCCGAAGGTTGTCGGGAGGGCGTCGCCCACCTGCACCACCATCACCTCGTGGCGGGTGCGCAGCCGCTTCAGACCCAGCTCGTGCTCGGCCTGCGGTCGGGCCTCATCAGTGATCAGCACTACCAGCGATCGCCGGTTGAACCAGGTCAGGATCCGGTCCAGCACCCGGTTCAGGTCGCTCGCCGGGGCGTCGATCTCGAACATCGCCTCGATCCGCCGCAGCAGCATCTCCATGTGCTGGGTGCCACCGCGTGCCGGGATCTGCACGATCCGCTCGGAATCACCGGCCACCAGCGCCACCGTGTCCCCGCGGGACCTGGCGAGGTAGCACACGATCTCGGCGGCGAACTGGGCGATCTCCGCCTTCGAGCCGCCGTCCGGTGCTGTGGCGCCCATGTTCCGACCGGTGTCCACGGCCACCACCATGGCGAGGTTGGAGTCCCGCACGAACCGGCGGATCACCGGCTCGCCGTAGGAGGCGCTGGCCTTCCAGTCGATGTCGGAGACGTCGTCGCCCATGTGGTACTCGGCCATCTCGTCGAAGTCCTGGCCGTGGCCGGAGTAGATGGACCGGTGCCGCCCTTCGAGGAGTCCCGAGGCGCGCCGCACCGTCGGCAGGTCGAGCCGTGCTCGGACCTTCGCCAGGCGGGACGTCGAAGCCACGCGACACTCTCCTTCTGCGGGTCAGCGGGGGCCTGGGCCCAGGGCTCAGGTGCTGCAGGTCAGGGGCTGGGGACGGCTGCGAAGACGGCGTCGATGAGCGACTCCGGTGCCACATTGTTCGCGAGGGCGTCGTAGGTACGCACGATCCGGTGCCGCAGCACCGAGTGCCGCAGCAGCTTGACGTCGTCGGGCACCACGTAGGAGCGGCCGGCCTGCAGGGCCAGCGCCTGCGCGAGGTGCATCAGCGCGATGCCACCACGCGGGCTGGCGCCGACGCGGACGTGCTGGTTCAGGTTCGGCAGCGGCCGCGGCCCCCCGCCACGGGTGGTGTTGATGATCGCCACGATGTACTGCTTGATCGAGGTATCCACGTACACCTGACGCACCAGGCGCTGCAGGAACTCGACATCCTCGATGGAGATGGGTTGCGCCGTCAGGGCCGCGCTCATCGCACCGGACTGGATCATCTCGAGGATGTCCACCTCCTCGTCCGGCGCCGGGTAGGTGAGCACCTCCTTCATCAGGAACCGGTCCATCTGAGCCTCGGGGAGAACGTACGTGCCCTCCTCCTCGATGGGGTTCTGCGTGGCCATCACCATGAAAGGCTTCGGCAGCGGGAAGATCTCGCCGCCGATGGAGGTCTGCTTCTCCTGCATCGCCTCGAGCATCGCCGACTGGGTCTTCGCCGAGGACCGGTTGATCTCGTCCAGCAGCACCATGTTCGCGTGCACCGGCCCGAGCTGGGTGGAGAACTCACCCGTGGCGTAGTTGTAGATCTGGGTGCCGACGATGTCGTTCGGCATCAGGTCGGGCGTGCACTGGATGCGGTGGAAGGTGCCGGAGACCGAGTCGGCCAGCGTCTGGGCGGCGGTGGTCTTCGCCAGCCCGGGCACGGACTCGAGGAGCACGTGCCCGCCCGCGAGCAGGCAGCTCACCAGGGCGGTGCGCAGGCCGTGCTGTCCCACGATGCGCTGGTCGAAGACGCGCGCCACGTGGCTCAGGCGCTCTGTCGCGCGCTGGATGTCGTCGTAGGAGATCGTTGACGTCGACGGCGCCAAGTGTGAGGCAACGGGGCTGGACATGATCTCCCACTCTGAGGCGACGGTAAGTGCTCGCTGCGATTATGCCAGCCGGACCTGGGCCCGTCGCCGCCCGGCGCTGGGCAGGACTGCCCATCGCACGTAACCGCCGACCTGAGCCGACGTCATGGTCCGGCGTGAGGTCGTGGCCCTGCACCCACGAAGCCAACGAGCGGGCGCGGGCCGATTAGGCTCGGGCTGTGTCCGCCCCACCTGTTGCGCCCTCGTCCGTCCGCCCCACGTCCGGGGTAGCACGGCGCGCCACCTGGGCGGCCTGGGCGTTGATCCCGACGGCGATGCTCGCCTCCGTGCTCGGCCTCGCCTTTTCCGGGGCTGCCGGTCCCACCGATCTCGCCGACGCCGGCGCGATCGTGCGCTGGGGTCGCCCGCTGCTCACGGTGGTCTGGCAACTCAGTGCCTCGGTGACGCTCGGTGGGCTCGCGCTGCTGATGTTCGCCCTCCCACCGGGCGGCGCGGCATCGGCCGGTGAGCGCCGGCGCGCGCCGCGGGCTGCGGTGGACGGGGCTGGGTGGCGGATCGCCTCGCGTGCGGTGATGGTGGCGGGCCCGGTATGGGCCGGCGCACTGGTGCTCGACCTCGTGTTCGGGTACGCCACGGTGGCGGGGCGGTCGATCGGTGGCGAGGGGTTCGGCGACGAGCTCGTCTTCTACCTCACCGAGCTCTCGACCGGCCGCGCCGCGCTGGTAGCTGCCGTGCTGGCCGCTGTGGCGTCGATCGCCTGCGTAGCCGTGGCAGGCTACGGCACCACCGTGATCGCGGCGGTGCTGTCGATGAGCGTGCTGATCCCCATCGCCACCTCCGGGCACGCCTCCGGCAGCGCCTATCACGAGCTCGGGATGTCCGGCATGTTCGGTCACCTGCTGTTCGCCGCCGTCTGGGTGGGTGGCTTGATGGTGCTCTGTCTGAGCGCTCCCCGGCTCGGGCGCGACCTCGCCAGCGCGGTGCACCGCTACTCTGCCGTCGCCCTGTGGTGTTTCGTGGGCGTGGGCGTCTCCGGAGCGGCCAACGCCTGGCTCCGCCTCGGCGGCTGGGACGGGTTCTTCGGCTCCTATGGCGCCCTGCTGCTGGTGAAGATCGCGATCTTCGTCGGTCTCGGTGCGATCGGCTACCTGCATCGGGTACGTACCGTGCCTCAGCTGAAGCCACGGCCCGACGGCGGTGCGCCTCGGGCATTCTGGCGGTTGGCCGCCGTCGAGGTGCTGGTGATGGGCGCCGTCATGGGTGTCGCGGTGGCGCTCGCGGACACCGGGCCTCCGGTGCCGCAGGAAGCGCAGGAGAACCTCAGCCCGGCCGAGGAACTCTCCCAGCAGCCGGTGCCCCCGCCGCCGACGTTGGGCCGATGGTTCACCCAGGGCACCCCGGACCTGCTGTTCGCCTATCTCGCGGTGACCCTCGCTGTCGTGTATCTCACCTGGGTGCTGCGGCTGCGCCGCCGCGGCGACACCTGGCCGGTCACGCGGACCGTGGTGTGGCTGGTGGGGTGCGCCGGGTTCGCCTACGTGAACCTGGGGGGTGCGGCCGTGTACGGGCGGATCCTGTTCTCCGCGCACATGGTCCAGCACATGAGCATGGTGATGGTGCTGCCGATCCTGTTCGTGATCGGTGCCCCGGTCACCCTCGCGCTGCGCGCGCTCGAGGGACGGACCGACGGTTCCCGCGGGCCACGGGAATGGCTGCTCGCAGTGGTCCACTCCCGGTGGGCGCGGTTCGCCTCGCACCCGGTGATCGCGGCCGTGAACTTCGCCGGCTCGATGATCGTCTTCTACTTCACCCCGCTGTTCGAGCTCGCCCTGACCACGCACCTCGGGCACATCGCGATGGTGGTGCACTTCAGCCTCGCCGGGTATGTCTTCGTGAACGTCCTGGTGGGGGTGGACCCGGGTCCCCGCCGGCCGATCTACCCGCTCCGCCTGGTGCTGCTGTTCGCCACGATGGCCTTCCATGCCTTCTTCGGGATCGCGATCATCTCGATGGGAACGCTGCTGGCTGCCGACTACTTCGGTGCGCTGGGTCTGCCGTGGGGCGTCGATGCGCTCGCGGACCAGGAGACGGGGGGCGAGATCACCTGGGGGATCGGGGAGGTCCCGTCCCTGGCGCTCGCGATCGGGGTGGCGATCATGTGGGCGCGCAGCGACCAGCGCGAGGCCAAGCGGGTCGATCGTGCCGCGGACCGCAACTCAGGCGCCGAGCTCGAGGCCTACAACGCGATGATGCAGCGGATGGCGAAGGGCGAGAGCCGCGAAGGCTGAGCGCGGCTTCCCCCGGCGCTCATCCCGCACTCGAACGGGCTTCTGTCATTCGAATGGGATTGCGGGCGCACGGAAGGCCGTTCGAACGCCGGAACCCCGTTCGAACAAGAGCCCGCCTCGCTGGCTCAGCCCAGGTGAGCCGCGAGGAAGGCGAGCGTGCGCTGCCAGGCCTCGGCGGAGGCCTGCTCGTGGTGGAACAGCGGTGACGGATTGTCGAAAGCGTGCCCTGCGCCGTCGTAGGTGACGAACTCCGCCGAGGAGTTCGCGGCGGTGACGGCCTGGCGGATCGTCTCGATCTGCTCGGCCGGGACGAAGGTGTCGGCGGTGCCGAAGTGGTGCAGGCTCGGCATCGTCACCTCCGGTGCGAGCGCGAGCAGGCCCGGCAACGCGGAGCCGTAGTAGCTGACCAGGGCGTCGGGCGGCACCTGTGCGGCGAGGTTGAAGGCGAGACCGCCGCCGTAACAGAACCCCAGCAGCGCGAGACCGCCGGTGCGTTCCTGGGCGGCGTGCAGGGCCTCCAGGGCAGTGCGGGCGTCGGTGAGTGCGTGCTCCCACGGCAGTTGCCCGGCGAGCTCGATCCCGCGGTCCACGTCGTCCTCGTCCACCGAGGCATCCGGGATGCGGTGGTACAGCTCGGGTGCGTACACCACGTACCCGGCCTCGGCCAGGTCCGCGGAGCGAGCCCGGATGTAGGTGCTGACGCCGAAGATCTCCTGGAGCACCAGCACTCCTGACCCAGTGCCGCCCGGTGGGAGCCAGCGGTGGACCGGCATGTCCCCGGCATCGGTCGGAACGGTGACGATGTCTGCGTGTGTCGCGCTCACAGGCTCATTGTGGACCCGGTTGGCGTCGGCGTCGATGGGCGTCACACGCGATCGGGGCGCCTGGTGAATACTGGCCCCATGAGCTGGGTTGCCGACCTACCGCTCCTGCGCCTGCTCGCGCACCGCCTGGCCGGGCCACGCCTGCTCAGCCCGGCGGACGCCGTCGGGCACCTGGGCGCCGTGCAGGCGCAGGACCTGCCCGGAGCGCTTACGTCCCTCGCCCTGCGCACGGATGGCACCGTCGAGAGCGTGCGGGCTGCCCTCGACGCGGGCGCGATCGTGCGCACCTGGTCGATGCGCGGCACGCTGCACCTGGTGCCGGCCGAGGACGCGGGCTGGATGACGGCGATCACCGGGGCGCGCACCGACGCCGCAGCAGCGAAACGGCACGCCGAGCTCGGCATCACCGAGCCCGTCCTGGTCCAGGCCGGCGAGATCGCTGAGGAGGTGCTTGCGGGCCGGGAACTGCGCCGCGCAGATCTCTTCGCCCGATGGAACGAGGCCGACCTGCTCACCCACTCCCAGACCGCGGTGCACCTGCTCGGGCTGCTCTGCCGGGCCGGCGAGCTGACCCTCGGTCCGATGTCCGGCACCGAGCAGCTGGTGGTGCGCTGCCGGGACTGGATCCCCGCACCCCGCCACCTCGGACCGGATGCCGGGCTCGATGAGTGGCTCACCCGCTACCTGCACAGCCACGGCCCGGCCACCGAGCGTGACGCCGCCCGCTGGTTCGGGCTGCCGCTGGGGCCGATCCGCGCCTCCCTGGCCCGCATCGCCGGGAAGGTCGAACGCCTCGAGGCCGCCGGCGAGACGTACTACGCGGACCCAGGGCTGGCGGACCTGCTCACCGAGCACCGCCGCGACGCCAGCCGGCTGATGCTGCTGCCAGGGTTCGACGAGTTCATGCTCGGCTACGTCGACCGCTCCTTCGCGGTGCCGCCGGACCGCCTGGATCGGCTGGTACCGGGCGGCAACGGGATGTTCCGCTCCACCATCGTCAAGGGCGGTCGGGTGATCGGGCTGTGGCGCCGCGGCCGCAGCGCCGGGAGTGCGGTGGAGATCGAACCGTTCCGCCCGCTCGGCCCCCGCGTGGAAGCGTCCGTGCAGCGGGCCTTCGCCCGCCTTCCCTGATTTCCCGACGGCGTCCGGTCGCCTCCGCGTTCCGGGCGCCCAGGTACGTCAGCCCAGGTGCACGAGCCCCCTCGGGGTGTCCAGCTCGGCCACGATCCGCAGCCGCTCCCCGGCACGCAACTGCACCAGCTCGAGCGCACCGAGTGCGTCCAGGGCAGGACGCACCTGGTCGGGATCGGGGTGCTCCAAGGTGAGACTCGTCAGTTCGACCCCGGGCAGTGCACCGGACGGGTGCGGAGTGTCCTGCCAGTCGATGAGGAACGGGATGGCCCCCTCGAGCCCACCCTCAGGTGGGGTGAGACGCCAACTGAGCAGGTCGCCGTCGGTGGTCCGCCGGCTCATCGGTGCCACCGGCCCCGGGTCGTACACCGAGTCTCGCGCCGAGGCAGCGACGGCCTCGATGTCGGTGGGCCGCACCGCCCACCCGACCATCGTGGGGGCGGTCACCTGGTCCACGCGGAGAGGCCTGGGCCGGTCCGGCTCGCCCTGCTCCGGGTCAGGGCCGAGCAGCTCCAGGTAGCGGCCCTCGCCGAGCCCGAGGAGTGCGTTCGCGGTGCCGCGCCCCTCGTGGCTGCCGCCGGCCACGGGGCGTACCCCGGTGAGCTCATGCACCTCCTCCACCAATACCTGCAGGTCCGGACCGGCGTACACCAGATGATCGAGCTCGCTCATGGTTTGCACACTAAATCACCGGATCCACAGGAACCAGATCGCCGTGCAGGTCACGCCCGTCAGGATGAGGTTGAGCGGGCCGCCCACTTTCGCGAAGTCGGTGAAGCGGTACACACCGGTGCCGAACACCATCGCGTTCGTCTGGTAGCCGACCGGGGAGAGGAAGCTGGTGGATGCCGCGAACATCACGGTGAGCGCGAGCGCGATCAACGGGATGTCGAGACCGGCCGAGAGTGCCGCGGCCACCGGGATCAGGATCACCACCGAGGCGTTGTTGCTGACCACCTCGGTGAGCACCGTGGTGAGCAGGTACAGGGCGATCAGCACCACCAACGGCGGCCACCCGCCGGCGACGACCGCGAAGAAATCACCGATCCACTGCGCGGCCCCGGACTTCGTCATCGCAATACCGAGCGGGATCACCCCGGCGAGCATGAAGATGATGTCCCACGGCACCCCAGAGGTGACGTCCTCCTTCGTCACGCACCCGGTCACCGCCATCACGACCACACCGGCCAACGCCGTCAGCACGATCGGCACCGGGGTGAGCGCAGCGGCCGCCACCACCGCGAGCATGATCAGCCCGCACAGCCACATCCGGCGCGTGTCGTACTCGTCCTCGAACTCGCTCAGCAGCACCAGGTCAGGGTGTTTGCGCAGGCGCGGCAGCTCGTCCTCCTCGGCCTCCAGCAGCACCACCTCACCCACCCGCAGCCGTTCGTCCGCGAGCCGCGTGGCCCGGGGGCGTTCCGTCTCCAGGCCCACCAGCCGGGCCCGATAGCGCCGCGGGAAGTTCAGCGACCCGGCGCGCTGGCCGTTGAACAGCCACCGATTGCGCACCAGAGCGCGGACGAGGAAACCGTTGCTGGCGCGCGGTTGCCGATCGCCACCCATGTCAGCGACCACGTCCACGTCCTCAGTGGCGATCAGGTCGGCGACCTGCCGGGTGGTGCCCCGCACGGTGAGGATGTCCCCGTCCTGCACGGGCACCTGCTCGGCCTCCTCGGCGCGATGCCGGTCCTCGCCGCGCAGCAGAGCCAGCACTGTCACGCCCACCTCGGCGTGGGCGCCGGACTCCTCGAGCGTGGTCCCGCTCCACCCGCTCCCGGACGGGATCCGGGCCTCCACCACAAACTCCTCGTCGTGATCCTCCCCGGCGCCACCCAGGTCGGTGTTCGGCAGCAGAAACCGTCCCACCGCCAGGAAGTAGGTCATCCCGGTGAGCAGCACGAGCAACCCGACCGGGGCGAACTCGAACAGGCCCAGCCGCCGGTCGAAGGCGGGCATGTCCGCCAGCAGGGAGGCGGCCAGGATGCTCGTGGACGTCCCGATCACGGTGAGCATGCCGCCGAGCATCCCCATGAAGCTCAGCGGCATCAGCACCTTGGACGCCCGGATCCCGAGACTGCGGCTGATCTCCAGCACGAACGGGATCGAGACCGCCACCGCAGCGGTGTTGTTCACGAACCCGGAGACCACCCCGACGATCCCGGTGACCACCACCAGCAGCCGCACCTCGGAGGTACCGATGAACGGCACCAGCTTGCGGCCGAGCACGTGCAACAGACCGGCCCGCTGGATCCCCGCGGAGAGGATGAACATCGCCAGCACAGTGACGGTGGCGGTGTTCGAGAGCCCGGACAGTCCTTCGGAGACCGTGGGGAAGGCGGCGTCGAAGTCGACGCCGGTCCCGCGCAGCCAGGGCAGCTCGTCCAGGAACGGCACCAGGGTGACCGTCACCATGATCGCCATCGCCGTCACGTACAGCGGCAGCTTCTGACTGGCGAACAGGTACAGCGCGACCGCGACGATCGCGAACACGACGCCCATCTCCACGGTCATGCGCGCCCACGTTAGCCGGGCGCGGTGATCCCCGCCGCTCGGGACCGCGACAGTCCAGCGATCCGTGGGATTCCAGTGCCGCGTGCCGGTGACCGTCCGGACAGTGAGCACGGCTGAAACGCCGGTGGGGTGACCGTGAGAAGGTGAGCCCGAGCCGGGCGACGGGTACCCGGGAACGAGGAGGAGGAACACCGATGTCTGAGGAGTTCGTGCCGGGCGGGACGATGCGAGCCGCACTGATCGTCGAGCGGGGCGGACCCGAGGGACGGGTGGTGGGTGAGCACCCCGTGCCTGAGGTGGGGCCCACCGATGTGCTCGTGCGGGTGCGCGCCTGTTCGCTGAACCACCTGGACGTTTTCGTCCGCAAGGGGGTGGCCGGCCAGCAACTGCCGCTGCCGCACATCTCCGGCGGCGACATCGCGGGTGAGATCGCGGCCGTCGGCTCGGAGGTCAGCGATCTCCAGGTCGGCCAGCGGATCCTCATCGACCCTCTCGTCGGCGGCAAGGCCCTCGGGGAGGACATGCAGGGCGGACTGGCCGAGTACGCCTCCGTCCCCGCCACCAACATCATTCCCCTGCCCGACGACGTCGACTTCGCCCGCGCCGCCGCCCTCCCGATCGCGTACGGCACCGCACGCCGCCAGCTGATCACCCGCGGCGGGCTGCAGGCCGGAGAGACGGTGGCCATTCTCGGCGCCGCCGGCGGGCTCGGCACCGGTGCGGTGCTGATCGCCAAGGCCGTCGGGGCCACGGTGATCGCCTGCGCCAGCTCGGCCGAGAAGCGCGATCGCCTCACCGAGCTCGGCGCCGACATCGTGATCGACTCTAGCGCCGAGGACTGGGGCGCGCAGATCTGGAAGGCCACCGGCAAGCAGGGCGTGGACCTCATGGTCGACAACACTGGCGCCGCCACCTGGCAGTCCTCCATCCGCGCCACGAAGGTCGGCGGACGGGTGGTCACCTGCGGCGCCACCAGCGGCTACGAGGTCACCCAGTTCCAGCCGTACGTGTGGGTGCGCGAGCTGGACATCAGGGGCAGCAACGGCTGGCGCCGGGAGGACCTCGAGGCGCTGCTGGAGATGGTCCGGTCCGGGGAGCTGGAACCCGTGATCGACCGCGAGTTCGGACTCGAGCAGATCCGGGACGCCGAGGCGCTCCTGGAGAGCCGGTCGGTGATCGGCAAGGTGGTGATCACCCTGTGACGCAGCCCGTGGCCGAGGCTCGCGTGACGGACAACCTCGCGGTGCGGCTGCTCGCCGGCACCGCCGAGCACCCGGACCGCCCCGCGATCCTCCAGGGTTCCGAGGTGGTCACCTACCGTCAGCTCACGACGGCGGTCCGCACCACTGCGGCGCGGTTGCGTGGTCTCGGGGTCGGCCCGGGCGACCGGGTGGCGTTGCTGTTCGGTAACGACCACCGGTTCGCCGAGGCTTTGCTCGCCACGATCTGGGCGGGCGCCGTGGCCGTCCCGCTCAACACGCGCGCCGGGAGTGCCTCCCTCGAGCACGTGATGGGCGACGCCGCACCCCGGGTGCTGCTCAGCCACGACCCGCTCGCCAACCGGGCCACCGCACTGGCCGCCCCGGCCGGCGTCCCGGTGCTGCTGGCCACCCCGGACAGGTGGCGCGGGGACTCCCCGGGCGAGGGGTCGCCGTCGGGCGCTGACGAACCGGCAGCCGTTCACTCCACCGACATCTGCCTGCAGCCCTACACCTCCGGCTCCACCGGCAACCCGAAGGGATGCCTGCTCAGCCACGGCGGCCAGCACTGGAACGCCAGCACCGTGGCCCGGGTGTGGGAGCTGGCGGCCGACGACCGTGGCCTGATCACCGCGCCGCTGTACCACAAGAACGCGATGATCTGCGTGGTCAAGCCGCTGCTGCTGGTGGGCGGCACGATCGTGATCGGACGCAGCCCCGACCCGGCCGGCATCCCCGCGGAGGTGGCCGCGCACCGGTGCACCTACACCACCGGGGTGCCGGCGACGTACGAGATGTTGCTGGCCAGTGAGCAGCACCGGGAGCATGACCTGTCATCGCTCCGATTCGTGATCTGTGGCTCTGCTCCGCTCTCGGACGCGCTCGGGCGGCGGTTCGCGGACGGGCTCGGAGTGCCAGTGATCGAGGCGTACGGCCTCACCGAGGGTGGGCCGCAGGTGCTGATGAACCCACGCACCGACCACCCGCGCTACGGCTTGGCCGGGCACCCGCTGCCCGGGTGCGAGGTGCGCCTGCACGATCCCGAGCTCCCGACGTCGTCCCTCGCCCAGGCCGAGCAGGTCCCCGTGGGTGAGGCGGGAGAGCTGTGGGTGCGCAACCCCGGCGTGACCGCCGGGTACCACCGGCTGCCCGAGGTGACCGCCGAACGCATCAGTGACGGATGGTTGCGGACCGGCGACCTCGCCGTGGCCGAGCCGGACGGGTACCTGCGGGTGCTCGGCCGCGCGGACGACATGATGAACGTGGGCGGGGAGAACGTGTACCCGCTGGAGGTGGAGAAGCTGCTGCGCACCATGCCCGGCGTCGGGCAGGCGGCCGTGGTGCCCATCCCGCACGAGCGCAAGGGGCAGGTGCCGGCGGCGTTCGTGGTGGGTGAGGGGCTGACCGAGGACGAGGTGAAGCAGTACACGCTCACCCACGGCGCCGCACACGCGCACCCGCGCCGGGTGTGGTTCGTCGACGAGCTGCCGCTGGGCGGTACCGGGAAGGTGGACTACGCCCGCCTGACCGCACGGGCCCAGGAGACCATCACCGAGGAGAAGGAGTCATCGTGACCGACGTGGACATCGCCCGGGTGGAGCAGCTGCTCACCACCCCCGCCTACCACCAGTGGCTAGGCCTGGAGCTGGTGAGCGCCGCACCCGGGAGGGTGGAGATCGCGATGGGCTGCCGCGCCGAGCTCACCGCGGACGTCGACGGCAGCTACGTGCACGGCGGTATCCTCGCCACCCTGCTGGACGTGGCCGGCGATTTCGCGCTGGTCACCGAGCTCGGGGTCGGGCTGCCCACGATCGACCTGCGGGTGGACTATCTGCGCCCGGCCCGGCCCGGTGACCGGCTGCTTGCGGTGGGAACGGTGGTGCGGCGGGGGAGGAGCCTCGGGGTGGCCGACGCGGTGGTCACCAATCCCGACGGTAAGCAGCTCGCGGTGGCGCGGGGGCTGTACAGCACGGCCGTCGCCTCCGCCTGACCCCATCTCGCGAGTGCGGCCCATCTCGCTCACCAGATGAGATTTAGTCAGTGTCGGCCGCATTCGTTGCGTCGCCAGTGTCATTGGCGCGGGCGTTCGGTCCGTCAGCGGCCGATCAGGTCGGCGCCGCCGTCCACCGGGAGCACCGCGCCGGTGATCCAGCCGGCTCCCGCTGAAAGCAGGAAGGCGACGGCGGCCGCCACGTCCTCCGGGCGGCCCACCCTGCCGAGGGGGTACTCGCTGCCCCGGGTGGCGATCAAGGTGTCGTAGGCGTCGGGGTCCAGGCCGCCGCTCACCCAGATGCCGGTGTCCACCAGCGAGGGTCGCACCACGTTCACCCGCACCGGCGCCAGCTCCAGGGCGAGCGCTCGGCTGAACGACTCCACGCCGCCCTTCGCGGCGGCGTAGGCGCTCACCGAGGTCTGCGGGTTCACCGCGATCGAGGAGCCCAGGGTGACGATCGCGCCCCGACGTGCCTGCAGCGCCGGGGCGAAGGCCCGGCACGCATTCATCGTCCCGAGCAGATTGACGGCGACCTGCCGCTCGGCCTGTTCGGCTGAGGTCTCGATGAGGTCACCCCGGGTGACCGTGCCGGCGCAGGTGACCAGGGCGTCCACCCGGCCCTGCTCGGACAGCACCTGCGCGGCCACCTGAGCGACGCCGTCGGAATCGGCCACATCCACCTCGTGCTGGACATCCGGCACCCATCCGCTGGCCGGATCCGCCTGCTGCCGGGCCAGGCTCACCACTCGGTAACCGGAGCGATGCAGGTGCTCCCCGACGGCGCGTCCGATCCCGGCCGAGCCTCCAGTGATCACGGCGATCGGTGTGTCCATCTACTGTCTCCTTCTGCCGCGAGGCGAGCCGGCTGTGTACCGAGACCAGCGGCCGCCGCCTGACGCGCCCTCCGGTGTGCCGGGTGCCCGCACCCGACGGCCATCGAGTGCGGGCGATCTCGCCCATATCTCACGCGATGAGCGAGATAGGCCGCACTCGCGGTGGGGTGGGGTTACGGGGTGGGGGTGGGCGTGGGCTCGGGCTCGAACAACTTGAAGTGCCGCTCGACGTGCTCCTTCGCCGGTGGCCGGGTGAGCAGGCTGCCGACGACGAGCACGATCACACCGACGATCGCAGCCGGGATGGCCGGGTGCCAGCCGCCGAGCGGGATCGGCAGCCAGCCCTGGTTCAGGCTGAGGAAGATCAGCTCGGAGACGATCATCGAGGTGACCGCCGCCGGGGCTGTGGCCCGCCGCCAGTACAAGCCTGCCAGCAGCGTCGGGAAGATGAGGAAGACCGCCGGCCAGGTGATCGAGACGATGATCCCGATGATGCTGCTCGGCCCGAAGAATGCCACCAGCAGTCCGCCGGCCACGAGGATCGGCAGCATGATCCGTGCCGTGGTGGTCAGCGCCTTGTTCTCCCGGTCCGGGCTGAGCGCCGAGCCCCGGCGCTTCCTGGCGATCGGGTTCACGTACTCCTTGGCCACGATCGAGCTCAGCGTGAGCACGATCGAGTTCGCGGTGGAACCGGTGGCCGCGATGATGGCGAGGATCGCCACCAGCAGCAACCACTGCGGCAGGACCTCCATGATCATGGCCGGGTAGATCGCCTCCGGCGCCGGGTCGCCCGGCCGGGTCACCACACCCACCATGGCGATGTAGAACAGGCAGAAGTAGATCAGCGCCGTCCCGACCGGCAGCGAGATGGCCATGAACTTCAGCGTGGAGTGACTGCGTGCGGCCATCCACCGCTGCTGCAGCTGCGGCATGGTGAAGTGTGCCGCGGCGAAGATCACCAGCACCGAGATCAGGTACGGCAGACCGAACAGCTCGCCGCCGCCCGGGTTGGAGAGCAGTGCGGACTGGCCCTGGTCCTCCACCATGTCGAGCAGGTTGCCGAAGCCGTCGGTGTGGGTGAACACGAGGATCAGTGCCGCCACCGCGAGCAGCACATACATCAGGCCGCCCTGGATCACATCGGTCCACACCACGGAGCGGAAACCGCCGCTCATCACGTAGAGGGTCACCACCACGGCCAGGAACACCGCGCCCGCCCAGTACGGGATCCCGCCGCTCGTCACAGCCTCCAGGGTCAGACCGCTGCCGCGGAACTGGGCACCCATGTACGGCACCAGCGCTGCGATCATGATGATCCCGGCCACCAGCCCGACCGAACGAGACCGGTACCGGTCGGTGAGGTACTCGGTGACGTTCACGATCCCGTACTTGCGGGCGACGATCCAGATCCGGGTGCCGGCGAAGTACAGGATCGGCCCGACGGCGGCTGTGGTGGCCACCTGGATCCACGCGCCGATCCCGTTGGTGTAAAACTGGCCGGTGATCCCGAAGTAGCTGAACGCGCTGAACAGCGTGGCGGTCACGGTGAAGAACGCCGGGAGCTTGTTCAGCTTCCGGCTGCCGAGGACGAAGTCCTCCAAGGTGTTCGTCGAGCCGCGGTGGCCGAGGTAGCCGAGGAAGACGAGCAGCCCGGCGAAGACCGCCAGCGCGATCCACATCGTGGTGGCGGACATCAACGGCTCCCGTCGTTCGTGTCAGTGCTCGTGCCGTTGCCGGTCCCGTTGGTGCGCGCGGCCTGCTCGACGTTCGAGCGCCGCACCACCGCCGCGTACGGGTCCCACCGGTAGGCGATCCAGGCCACGTAGCCGACGAACGCCGCGGTCCAGAGGATCCAGAAGAACAGCGAGGCGGGGATCACGCCGCCGATGATCGGGGTAGCGGTGTGCTGCGGCCATGGATAAACCATCAGCGCGGCCAGGACGATCCCGAGAACGATCGCCGTTACCGCTCTTGCGCGTGATCGTGGTGCCTGTGACTGGGAGGGCATGGGCGCCACGCTACGCCCGGCTGGTGAGCTGGCTCTAGCCGGTCACCGAGGTGACCACATCCCGAACGCCGCGCAGCCAGACGACGTGCTCCTGAGCATCCCCGGGGTACTCGGCATGGCCGGCACTGAGTACCTGCAACTGGGCGGCCTCTCCGGTGGCGGACCGGGCGGCGTTGTGCACGGCGAACTGGCCCGCCGGCGGCACGGAGGGGTCCCAGAGGGCGCAGGCGATCAGGGTGGGGATCTGTAGCCGGGAGGCGGCGGTGGCGGCGTCGAAGTAGCGCAGTACCTCCCGCGCTCGCGGGTGAGCGTCCACATGTTCGCGCACGGCAGCCCCGCTGCCAGTGCACTCCAGCTTCAGGCGCAGGTCGTACTGGCCGAAACTGGGCACTCGCAGCGCGGCAGCGACGAACCGGTCGTCCCAGGGAAGCGCGAGTGCGCCCTGACCGCCCCCGAAGCTGCCGCCGACGAACACCAGCGGCACCTCAGCCCCGATGATCTCCCGCAGTGCCGTGGCGCTCGCCCAGATGTCGGCCGCACAACCACCGAGCACGTAGGTGTGGATCGAACCGATGCCCTCGAGCACATGCGCCTGCGCGGTGCGGCCGTACTGGGGCATCAGGCTGACCGTCGGCAGCCCGCGCGCCACCGGGAAGATCACGGCCGCGTCGTCGGGCATGCCGGCCAGGTCAGGTTCCTCCCGCCCGCCGTACCCATGGCTGCACACCACGCCCACACGGGGAGTGCCCTCCTTCGGCAGGGCCACCCACCCCCCGATCCGCATCCCACCGAGGGAGGTCAGGTCCACCCGGTGGATCTCGTGACTCGCCTCCATCGGGTATGGCGCCAACTCCGGCTCCGGCGCCACCTGGGACGCCTCGACGGCGAGCCGACGCCAGAAGGCATCGAAGTCCTCCGGGTCCCCGGAGTGTCGACGGTGAGCAACGATTCGAGGTCGTATCCGTGGGTGGCGTCGAACGGTGCATCGGGAAACCAGGAACGAAACGGCGGCACCGAAGAAGGTGCGCTGACAGCAGCTGACACGAGAAGGACTCCTTGGTCGGGACGACCGTCACCCTAGCGAAACCGCACCGGTTGACAGACCTCAGCACACCTCGCACAGTGATCCATATCACAACAGTAGGTGGCTGCGACGACGCTGCCACCGGGAGAGGACCCCGATGCCCAGCAATGCCACCGTCTCCGTGGCCGCGATCCTCGCCGAGTCTGCAACACGGCACCCGGACCGCACCGCCCTCGTGATGGGCGAGCAGCGCCTGACCTATGCCGAGCTGTGGGAGCAGACTCGTGCCTATGCCGGAGCGCTGCGCGCCCGAGGGATCGGACCGGGTGACACTGTCGCCGTGCTGCTGCCGAACGTGCCCGACTTCGCCCGCACCTACTACGGGATCCTGGCTCTCGGCGCGACTGTGGTTCCGGTGCACGCTCTACTCAAGGCCGGGGAGATCCAGTACGTGCTGCGCGATTCCGGCGCCAAGCTCCTGATCGCCGGTGCACCGCTGCTCGGGGAGGCGGTACCCGCGGCCCAGGCCGCCGGGGTGGAATTGCTCAGTCTGCTCGTCCCGGACGAGAAGACAGCGGAGATCCCGGTGCCGCGGCTCGAGGACGACGCGGCCCAGGCCGACCCCGTGGCCTCCTACATCCCGCAGGCCCCGGATGCCATCGCCACCATCCTCTACACCTCCGGCACCACCGGTGAACCGAAGGGGGCGATGGGCTGCCACTTCGCCCTCCTGGAGCAGGTGAACACCCTGCTCACCGACACTCTCCCGATGAGCACCGAGGACGTGATCCTGGGCTGCCTGCCGTTCTTCCACACGTTCGGCCAGACCGTCACCCTGAACGCCGGATTCCGCGCAGGAGCAACGATCGTGCTGCTGCCCCGATTCGACCCCGACCAGGGCGCAGCACTGATGAACGCGCACGGTGTCACCGTGCTGATGGGCGTGCCCACCATGCACATCGCCCTGACGGCGGCCGCCGCCAAGGTCTCCGAACGTCCCCCGCTCCGGTTCGGGGTCTCCGGGGGAGCGGCGCTCCCGTTGGCGGCGCTGGAGAAGTTCGAGGCTGTCTTCGGGGCGAAGATCCACGAGGGTTACGGGCTCACCGAGACCTCGCCCGTGGCCTCCTTCAACCATGTGGGGGTCGAGCCGCGGCCGGGGACCGTGGGTGTACCGATCTGGGGCGTGGACGTGGAGGTGGCCGACCCGCTGGTGCCGGACCGGATCGAGCTGCTGCCCCGCGGGGAGCTGGGAGAGCTGGTGATCCGCGGGCACAACCTGTTCTCCGGCTACCTGAACCGCCCGGACGCCACCGCGGCAGCCGTGGTGGACGGCTGGTTCCGCAGCGGCGACCTGGGCACCAAGGACGAGGACGGGTACCTCACCATCACCGACCGCACCAAGGACATGATCATCCGCGGCGGGTACAACGTGTACCCGCGGGAGGTGGAGGAAGTCCTGCTGCGGCACCCGAGCGTGCAGATGGCGGCGGTGTTCGGGATCCCGCACGAGACGCACGGTCAGGAGGTGCACGCCGCCGTGATGCTCGCAGACGACGCCGAGCCGGTGACCGGAGAGGAGATCTCCGCCTGGGCCAAGGAACAGATCGCCGCCTACAAGTACCCCCGAGTGGTGGAGGTGCTGGACGAGCTCCCGCTGGGCCCGAGCGGGAAGATCCTCAAGCGCGAGCTGGTGCGGCGCCGGACCGAATAACCCCGGATGCGCCGGAGGCGCCGAGGACCTGGTGGTCCCCGGCGCCTCTCGTGCCGGGGCGAAGCCTGACTCGCCGGGGCAACCGGTCGCCCCGGCGAGTCAACAGCCCTGGTGTGTTACGCCGTCGGGGCGTTGCGGCGGGGGAGCACCCACCCCGGGCGCGGGAAGTGACAGGTGTACCCGTTCGGGCGGTGCAGCAGGTAGTCCTGGTGCTCCGGCTCGGCCTCCCAGAACGGGGCGGCCGGCTCGATCGTGGTGACCGCCTTGCCCGGCCACAGCCCGGAGGCGTCCACGTCCGCGATCGTGTCCCGGGCGAGGCGCTCCTGCTCCGGGGACTGCGGGAAGATCGCCGACCGGTAGCTGCTACCGACGTCGTTGCCCTGCCGGTTCAGGGTGCTCGGGTCGTGGATCTGGAAGAAGAACGCGAGCACGTCGCGGAACGTGGTCTGCTCCGGGTCGAAGACGATCTCCACCGCCTCGGCGTGTCCGGGATGGTTGCCGTACGTGGCCTGGGAGTTCGACCCGCCGGTGTACCCGACGCGGGTGCCCACTACTCCGGGCTGGCGGCGGATCAGGTCCTGCATTCCCCAGAAGCAGCCGCCGGCGAGGACGGCGGTCTCGGTGCCGGGGGTCTGTGTGATGGCGCCGGTGTCGGTCATGAGGCCTCCTGCTGGTGGGACGGGCTGTCGAACATGGTGCGGTACTCGCCGTAACCGTGCGCCTCGAGCTCGGCCACGGGCACGAAGCGCAGCGCCGCCGAGTTCATGCAGTAACGGCGCCCGCCTGCTTCGCGTGGGCCGTCGTCGAAGACGTGCCCGAGGTGGGAGTCAGCGGCGGCAGACCGCACCTCGGTGCGGCGCATCCAGAGCAGCCGATCGGTCGTCTCGGTGACGGCCTCGCGAGCCAACGGCCGAGTGAAGCTGGGCCAGCCGGTGCCGCTGTCGAACTTGTCGAGCGAGGAGAACAACGGCTCTCCCGAGACGACGTCGACGTACAGACCGGCCTCGTGATGATTCCAGTACTCGTTCCGGAACGCGGGCTCGGTGCCGTCGGCCTGAGTGACACGGTACTGCGTGGGGGTGAGGCCCTCGAGAGCCTCTGGGGTCTTGCGGTACTGCTGTGACAAATGCGACCTCCTTGCCGGTGACGCCGCTGGCTGCGGTGTCACCGGGTACAACCCGATGGCCCCCTCGAGATGTTCCCGGCCCGAGCACCGCGCCGCTATCCGCTGCGGGCATCCATGCGTCGGTCAGCCTCGGACAAGGCCGCAGAGGCTGCGGCAGCGACGGCGGCCATGACGAGCCGCGGACGGGCGACTCCTCGACCTTCCAGGGCCAGGTGGATCCGGCGATCGAGAGCGAGGCTCGCCACCAACCAGCCGTAGGTCAGCGCGGCCGATGCGCCGCCGGCCGCAGTGGAGACCAGCACCGCGGTTCGTTCGCTCCGCCCGGGGGGGCACGTGCTCCGGCTCGTCCGTCGGTGCGGTGCGCGTCGTCGGCCTGATGTGCAGGTATGCACCCACCCCGACAGCCGCCCCGGAGACGGCAGTGGTGCCGAGGACCAGCGTGCGGCGGGTCCGCGGTCTCAGGCGCGCGGGATCGATCAGGGTGAGTGCGCCGATCGTGACCGCTTCGACGATCACCGTCGGGACTCCTCGAGGGGAGACGCTCGGGGATGGCGTGGACGTCATGGGGGAACCGTACGTCCACCACCAGCACGAGTGGATCCGTAGCATCCCACCGTGCCGACGTGATAGACCGAGTCGGTGACCGATGTGAGTCAGACCACCGAGGCAACCCCTCCCGCCACCCCCTTCCACGACCTCGACTCCTACGTGGCCCTGCCGCGCCTGTCGGGCCTGACCCTGGCCGGCGACGGGCAGAGCATCGTCGTCGGCGTCTCCTCGCTCAATGAGGACAACACCCGTTATCTCACGGGACTGTGGGAGGTGGACCCGGCCGGGGTGCGGCCCGCGCGCCGCCTCACCCGCGGCCTGTCCGGCGAGTCCGGTGCCGCGTTCACGGCCGACGGGGACCTGTTGTTCGTGGCCAAGCGGGCCACCGAGGGCACCGGTGAGGACAAGGCGAAGCCGGCCCTGTGGCTGCTCCCGGCCGAAGGTGGGGAGGCGCGCGTGGTGGCCTCGCGGCCCGGGGGTATCGACGGGGTGCTCGCGGCCCGCGCGGCCGAGACCGTGGTGGTCACCGCCGAGACGATGCCCTCGGCCACCGACGCCGAGTCCGAGCAGGCCATCCTGGATGCCCGCTCGGAGCAGAAGGTGGCCGCGATCCTGCACAGTGACTACCCGATCCGGTTCTGGGACCACGACCTTGGTCCTGCCGCCCCGCGCTTCTTCGCGGCCGACCTGAGTGCTGAGGACGAGCTCGAGCTGCGCGACCTCACCCCCGATGCCGGTAAGCACCTCATCGAAGCGGATGCGGACCTCGCCTCGGACGGCTCCGCCGTCGTGACCACTTGGCGGGTACCGATGGGCAAGGGCGCCGTGCGCACCCAGCTGGTGCGCATCGACGTGGCCACGGGTGAGCGAACCGTTCTCGTCGACGACCCCGACGCCGAGTTCGGGCCGGCCCGGATCAGTCCCGGCGGCCGGTTGGTGGCCTACGTGCGTGAGTCGATCACCACGCCGGAGCGGGCCCCTGAGGTGAGCTTGTGGGTGTGCGGGATCGACGGGTCCAACCCTCGCCGTCTCGCCGCCGAGTGGGACCGGTGGCCCGGGGAGCCGGTGTGGTTGCCGGACGCCTCCGGGCTGCTGATGGCCACCGACGACGACGGCCGCTCGCCGGTCTTCCAGGTGACCCTGGACGGGGTGGTCACCCGCCTCACCGACGACGCCGCCGCGTACACGAACGTGGCGGTGGCGCCGGACGGGACCACCGCCTTCGCGCTGCGCTCCTCCTACGAGTTCCCGGCCGAAGTGGTCCGGATCGATTTGGAGTCCGGCGACGTCGCCCCGCTGCGCGGCCCCGTGCCGCGCCCGGTGCTGCCCGGTGAGCTGCGTGAGGTGGAGACCGAAGCCGACGACGGAACCCGCGTGCGGTCCTGGCTGGCACTCCCGGAGGGGGCCAGTGCCGAGAATCCGGCGCCGATGCTGCTGTGGATCCACGGGGGTCCGCTCGGGTCCTGGAATGCGTGGAGCTGGCGGTGGTGCCCGTGGCTGCTGGTCGCGCAGGGGTACGCCGTGCTTTTGCCCGATCCGGCACTGAGCACTGGCTACGGGCAGTCGTTCATCCAGCGCGGCTGGGGCGAGTGGGGGCAGGCGCCGTTCACCGACCTGATGGCAGCCACCGACGCCGCCGAGGCGCTGCCCGAGATCGACCAGACCCGGACGGCCGCGATGGGCGGTTCCTTCGGCGGATACATGGCGAACTGGGTGGCTGGGCACACCGACCGGTTCGATGCGATCGTCACGCACGCGAGCTTGTGGGGGCTGGACACCTTCGGCGGCACCACGGACGCCGGGTACTACTGGAACCGGGAGATGACGCCGGAGATGGCGGCAGCCAACTCACCGCACCTGTCCGTGGAGCAGATCACCACCCCGATGCTGGTGATCCACGGGGACAAGGACTACCGGGTGCCGATCGGTGAGGGTTTGCGGCTGTGGCATGACCTCCTCAGCGCCTCCGGACTGCCGGCCGCCGAGGACGGGTCCACCGTGCACCGCTTCCTGTACTTCCCGGACGAGAACCACTGGATCCTCACTCCGCAGCACGCGAAGGTCTGGTACCAGGTGGTCTCGGCGTTCCTGGCCGAGCACGTGCTTGGTCAGGAGGCACCGGAGCTGCCGGAGGTGCTGGGCTAGCAGCTCAGCCGGCGGCGAGGTAGATCGTGTTGCTCGACTCGCCGCCCGTGAGCGGGTTGGCGAACGCGACCACCTCAGCCTCGGTGGAGTCGAACACCTGCGCGAGCACGGCTTCGAACGCGGGATCGGGTGGGTCGTCGGACCAGAGCGCGAACTGGCCACCGGGGCTGAGGTGGCGGCGCATCGCCCGCAGCCCGGCTGGGGTGTAGAAGTCGGCGTGGCTCGGGTGCAGCACGTGCCGCGGGGTGTGGTCCACGTCGAGCAGGATCGCGTCGTAGGTGGTCTCCGGCTCAGTGGTGACGAGCTGGAAGAAGTCGCGCAGCACCAGGTGGCAGCGCGGGTCGGTGGCCAGGCCGGCGGTCTCGGGCAGCAGGCCGCGACGGTGCCAGTCGAGCACGGGTTCGGCCACATCCATCACGGTCAGCTCGGCCACCCGCGGATCGTTCAGCGCAGTGTGTGCGGTGTAGCCGAGGCCCAGACCACCCACCAGCACACGGGCGCCGTCCCGGTCGAGCGCATCGAGGCCGAGGGTGGCGAGCGCCTTCTCAGCGGCGGTGAACAGGCTCGACATCAGGTACTCCTCGCCCAGGCGAACCTCGTAGAGGTCGGTCTGCGCGGTGAGGTCGTAGCGCCGCCGCAGGCTGATCTCACCGACGGGGGTCTGCTGAAAGTCGAGCTCTTCGAAGCGGGCGGCCATCCCGCAGTCCTACCACGCGGGGCATCGTTCGATCAGGCCGCACTCGCCTGCGCTCGAGTGCGGTCAACTTCGGCAATATCCCATCAGGTGAGCGAGAAGCTCCGCACTCGCGGAAGGAGGGGGTGTGCCTCGGCGACACGGCGCCGGGCTAGGAGAGGCTGGACAACGCGATATCCGTCCCGGTCACTTCGAGCCGGACACCGTCGCCGAGCACCTCGGCGGAGGTGAGGGTGAGCGAGTCCGGGAGGGCGTCCAACGGCACCTCCAGCGTGCCGAGGTCGCCGAGCAGCCCGTCCGGCACGGCGGTCGCGTCCACCTCGAGGCCGCCCAGGGTGAAGGTCTGCGGCTCCAGCCGGAGCTCGCCGTCGGAGACCACCGGCTGCAGGGTCGCCTCGAGGGGGACGCCCAGCACCGTGGCGGTTGCCACCACGGCACCGTCGGCCACGTCCACCGTGACCTCCTCCGGCAGCCGCCCTGAGGCCGCCACTGCGGCACGCACCGTCGCTCCGGGCACGGTGCCGATCACGGTCACCTCGTCCACGGTCCGCGGCTCGGCCACGTCCACCCCGTGGGCCAGCACCTGCACGTCGGTGACGTCCAGACCGTCGTACCGGACGCCGTCGGCAGTGAGCTCCACCGTGTTCAGCGACCCGGAGAGCAGCTGGGGCAGGAACAGCAGACCGGGGATCTGCACCTGTACGCCAGCGGCGTCGGGGAAGGATCCGGTCAGTTCGGTGGTGATCCGCTCCTCGGCGCGGGTCACCGCCCACCGGTCCAGTGCGTAGCCACCGCCGAGGATCAGGATCAGCAGTACCACGGTCCCGATCGCGGCCTTCCCCGAACGTGACATGGCGGTCACGATAACCGGCCCACCTGGGAGCGTCCCCGGACTCGCACGTCGAATGGGGGTGGGCGTGTGGGGTGCGTTGGCGCTGCGGCCGGACGCGGCTGCGACGGCAACGCACCCCACATGGCGACCAGTGATCGGAAAATCTGTGGCACCTGCTGACATCACCGGGCTACCGTCGCCGACATGGGAATCGTCATGGTGATGGTGCGTCGTGTCCGGGAACGGGCAACGGCGCTGGGGTTCGCACCGGCTGAAGGGCTCCTGGGCTGACCGTATCGTCCGTAGTGCCGGTCTGCGGGAGACCGATCTGGTCCTCGACCTGGGCGCGGGAACGGGTGCGCTGACCCGACCACTGGCCCGGCGAGCACGGCGGGTGGTGGCCGTCGAGCTGCACCCCGGCCGGGTGAAGGGCCTGACGGCGGCCCTTTCGTCGGCCGAGACCGTCACCGTGGTGCATGGTGACCTGCTCGAGGTGCCACTTCCGGGCGGTGCGTTCCGGGTGGTGGCGAACCCGCCGTACGCGATCGGGGCTGCCGTGGTGCGCCGGATCACCGGGCCGCGCTCGGCCCTGGTCCGGGCCGATCTGGTGCTGCCGCGCTGGATGGTATGCCGGTACGCCTCCTCGCCGCCGCGTGGGTTCACCGCCGAGGTGGGCACGCACGTGCCGGCCACCGCGTTCGTGCCGCCCCCACGCAGCGACTCCGCGGTGCTGGTGCTCCGGCGCCGGTCCGCGCCGCGGCGGGCGCGTCGACGCCCGGTCAGGCGGGCCGGACCGACTCCGGGTCCACGGTGATCCACAGCGACCGCGCCTGCGCCAGGACGCGATCGCCGTCGAGCAGCGCCGTGCCGGCCTGATGCTTGCGACCCTGCGAGGAGATCGGCCAGGCAAGCACCACCAGCTCAGCGCCCGGCTCGGGCAGCTCGTCCACCTGTGCGGTCATCGTGCCCAGCACCATCGGCCGCCCGCCCACGCCCAGGGCCCACCCGCTGGGGCAGTCGATCGCTGCCCAGACGATCTCCGGTGTCACCTCACGGGGCACCCAGGCCGCCGCGTACACCTCGTCGGTCACCTGACCGGTGCGCAGGCACAGCGCCTCATCCGGGTCCCGCTCGGTACCGCAGGAGAAACAGGTGGGGAACGGGTGATCGGTGAGCCCTCCGTAGCGCGGGCCCGCGGCGATCGCCTCGTCGTAGCCGATCGGCTCCGGGATCTCGGCCCGGTCCAGGGCGGCAGCGCGGCGTGCCTGCGCGATGCGGACCTCGCCATGGCTGAGGGTCAGTCCCGTCTCGTCCGGGTCGGCCTGCATGAGCACCTCCAACGGAGGTGGGCTGAACAGCCGGACGGTGGCTGCGCCGTCGGGCTCGGGCAGCCGTGCGGCGAGGTGACCGCTGGTCCAACCACCGTTCCCGGAGTGGGGCGGACCGTTGAAGCGGGCGGGGACCACGACGTCCATCACCACACGGTACTCCTCAGCCGAGCGCCGCGAGCCGCGCGGCGATGAATCGTTGCTCCACCTCGTTCTCGGTCAGCTCCCCTGCCCGCCGCCACGCCTGCGCCGCCTCGGTGCTGCGGCCGAGCCGGGTGAGCAGGTCGGCGCGGGTGGCGTGCAGCAGGTAGTAGCCCTCCAGGTCGAGATCGCCGACGGCGGCCAGCGCCTGGGCAGGTCCGGCCACCTCGGCCAGGGCTACTGCGCGGTTCAGCGCGACCACCGGTGATGGGGCAAGGGTGTGCAACTGGTCGTACAGGGCGAGGATCTGGTGCCAGTCCGTCGCCTCCGCGGTGGCCGCGTCGCCGTGCACCGCAGCGATCGCGGCCTGCACCTGATAGGAACCCGGACGATTCCTACGGAGGCACCAGCGCACCAGGGCGTGACCCTCCGCGATCAGGTCGGCGTCCCAGCGGGTGCGATCCTGCTCGGCCAATGGCACGAGGGCGCCATCGGAGTCTGTGCGCGCCTGCCGCCGAGACTCGGTGAGCAGCAGCAGCGCGAGGAGGCCGACGGCCTCCTCCTCGTCGGGCATCAGCGCGGCAAGCAGCCGGGCGAGTCGGATCGCTTCGGCGCACAGATCGGTGCGCACCAGCTCGGTACCACTGCTCGGGGCGTACCCCTGGGTGAAGATCAGGTAGATCACCGCGAGGACGGAACGGAGCCGGTCCGGCAGGTCGTGGTCGGCTGGCACCCGGTAGGGGATGCGCGCACTGGCGATCTTCTTCTTCGCCCGCACGATCCGCTGGGCGATCGTGGACTCCGGCGCCAGGAATGCCCGCGCCACCTCGGGTGTGGTCAGACCGCCGAGCGTGCGCAGGGTGAGCGCCACCTGCGCCTCGGGGGCGAGGGCGGGGTGGCAGCAGGTGAAGATGAGCCGCAGTTGGTCGTCGGCCACCGGTCCCACCTCCTCGTGCTCCGGCGGAGGGTGTACCAGCACCGCCTCCGCGTGCTTCTGCTCCCGTTTCGCCTCGCGGCGCAGCCGGTCGATCGCACGACGCCGGGCCGTGACCACGATCCAGCCGCCAGGATTGGGCGGGATGCGATCCGCCCATGCGGTCAGGGCCGCGGCAAACGCTTCCTGCACCATGTCCTCAGCAAGCGAGAGGTCGCCCAGCACACGGGTCAGCGTGGCCACGCACCTGCCGTACTCCTCGCGGTAGATGCGGGCCACACTGGCCTCGTGCTCGGGTCTTGTCACCGGCTCACTCGGACTGGAAGGGACGCACCTCGACCGGTCCCATGCAGGCGGCAGAGGCGTCCTGCGCGAGCGCAAGAGCAGCGTCCAGGTCCTCGACCTCGATCACCCAGAAGCCGCCGATCTGCTCGCGCGTCTCGGCGAGCGGGGCGTCGGTGACGAGCCCCCGTCCCTTGCTGTTGTCCACCGTGGTGGCCGAGCTGGGGGCTTCGAGGCCACCGCCGAACACCCACTGCCCAGCCTCGGTGATGCGCGTGTTGAAGGCGTCCACCTGGGCGAACGCCTTCTGCATGGTGGCGTCGTCGGGGTAGGTCGGCTGGTCGTAGTCGTGCCACACGGAGAGCAGGTACTGCGTCATCGTCGTACTCCTTCATCGTGAGGCGGGCCCGGTGCCCGCCTCTCATCATCTCCACGAACGAGATCGAGGGGAATCGACACACGGCGAGAAAAGATCGCGACGGACTCGGCTGCCCATGGTGTGTCCTGATCGGCGACGCCCTGGTGCGCTTCATCCGCAGTCAGCGGGGATTCTGCTGCCCCGTCCTGCCCGCCCGCGTGCTGCTGGTGCCGGTGGACTGGCACGATCGGGCGCGGCCTGGTGACATGCGCTCATGCCTGCCGCACGTGACCTGCCCCGTACTCGCCGCCTGCGTGGTGGGCGGGTGCTGGTGCTCATGGCGGGCATCGGGGTCGTGATCATTGGCCTCGCCATCCTCCGCGCGCTGCTCGAGGACTGGCGCACCCACTGGGTGGCCGCCGTCATCGTCGCGGCTGTGGCGTTCGCGGCCGGCGGGCGGTCGCCGTGATGCTCGGGGGATTGGGTGGGTTCTTCGCGCTGATCGGCCTGCTGGCCTGGTCCGGCCTGGAGGAGGGGCGATGGGTCGCGCTCAGCACCATCGCCGGGTGCGGGGCGCTGCTGGCCGCCATGGGGCTGCTGGTCGGCACCGCCCGGGTGGTGCTGGATGCTGAGGGGATCGAGCGTCGGTACGGGACCACCCGCCGTGCCTCTTGGGCCGAGGTTCCGACGATCGAGACCGCTGACGTCCGGCAGGTGGTGCTGCGCGGTACGGGTCGGACGATCGTTATCCCCGCCATGATGCTCGACGTGGACCGCAACGATCTGATCCGCACCATCCGCCGGGCCCGTCGCTTCTGACCGAAGGCACTGTGACCGCAAATGGCGCTGAGGGGCCCCGCTCTGGTGAGATAACCCCATGCCGACTGCTCGCGCCCTGCCACGAACCCGTCGAATACGGGGCTGGGCCCACTTCCTCATCTTCGCTGCGCTCCTCGCAATGGTCACGGCGATGCTCTTCCTCCGGATCGTGGTGCGAGGCTGGCCCGACCACATGTCCGCCATCGTCGGGATCGTCATCTCGTGCGCACTGGGCGCGGTGGCCGTCTGGGGCAGTCGCGCGCTGAAGATCAGGTCCCACGAGGTGGAGCGGCTCGAGCGCATGTACCTCGACGCGGACGACGGCCTCCCGTTCGGTATCGCACGGGAGGATGGGCGACTGGTGGGGCGTGGACGGCGCGGAATGGCGGCGTTGTTCAACGTGTTCGGGGTCCTCTGCTCCCTGTTCGCGCTGCTGTCCTGGTTCAGCCTGGAGCCGCCGGACCGGTGGATCGCGACCGGAATCATGGGTGGGCTCGGGCTGATGGGCCTGGTCCTGGGTATCTGCGTCAGAACGGCGCGGGTGGTGATGGACGCCGAGACGATCACCGCCCGGTTCGGTGTGACCAAGCGAGCCCGATGGTCGGAGGTACCGACTGTCGAGACCGAGGACCCCCGGCGCATCGTGCTGCGTGGCCAGTCCGCCACGGTGGTGATCCCGGTGAGTGTGCTCTCCGCCTCGGGCCCGGACCTGCTCCACATCGCCCGGAGCCTGCGCGGGTTCTGAGGGCGCGAACAGGCGGGCGGTCCGTTCGCGAGATCGTCGTAGAGTTCCCTGGTGACTGCATCGGAGAGCCCGCGCCTGCCGCGCGTACGAGCATCTGCGCTCCTCGGCCGCGGCTGGCTGAACACCGGCGGCGCCGACCTCACCCTCGCCGACCTGCGCGGGAAGGTGGTGATCCTCGACTTCTGGACCTTCTGCTGCATCAACTGCCTGCACGTGCTCGATGAGCTGCGCGAGCTGGAGGACCAGTTCCGCGAGGAGCTGGTGATCGTGGGGGTGCACTCCCCGAAGTTCAGCCATGAGGCCGACCCTGCGGCGCTCGCGGCCGCAGTGGAGCGCTACGGCGTGGCCCACCCCGTGCTCGACGACGCGGACATGACCACCTGGACCGCCTACACCGCCCGGGCTTGGCCCACCCTCGTGGTGATCGACCCGGAAGGGTACGTGGTCGCGCAGGTGGCCGGAGAGGGGCACGCTCCCGCGCTCGGCGCGCTGATCGGCGAGCTGGTCACCGAGCACGAGGCCCGCGGAACCCTGCATCGAGGCGAGGGTCCGTACGTGCCGCCGGAGCCGCCGTCGACCGCGCTGCGCTTTCCCGCGAAGGCGATCGAGCTGCCGAACCAGAACCTGCTCGTGGCCGACGCCGGACACCATTCGCTCGCCGAGCTCGCCCCCGACGGCGAGACGCTGGTACGCAGGATCGGATCCGGTCAGCGTGGCGCCGCCGACGGCGGGCCGACCGAGGCGTCCTTCAACGAACCGAACGCCCTTTGCCTGGTGCCGCCGGAGCTGGATCTCGGCTACGACGTGGTCGTGGCCGATACGGTGAACCACCTACTCCGCGGGGTGCGGCTGGCCGACGGGGCCGTGCAGACCCTCGCCGGGACCGGCCGGCCGTACCGGGTGGGGGCTCCCGACAACAGTGACGCCGATGTTCCCGGTCCACTGGGCCACAACCTCTCCTCCCCGTGGGACATTGCCTGGGTGCCGCGGATCGGCGCCTTCCTGGTGGCGATGGCCGGCACCCATACACTCTGGGTGCTCGACGTTGAACGAGGGGACCTTCGGCATCTCGGCGGCACGATGAACGAGGGACTGGTCGACGGCGAGCTCGCGCAGGCCTGGTTCGCCCAGCCCTCCGGCCTGGCCGTGGCGGCGGACGGGCAGGTCTGGCTTGCTGATGCGGAGACCTCCGCCCTCCGGCTCGTCCAGCTCACCGGGAGGCATGACGGACAGGTGAGCACCGCCGTCGGGCAGGGCTTGTTCGAGTTCGGGCACCGAGACGGTACAGCCGGTCAGTCCGGTGCTGACCCTCTCCTGCAGCACCCCTTGGGAGTGTGCGTGCTCGAGGACGGGAGCATCGCCGTCGCGGATACCTACAACGGGGCGGTGCGCCGCTACGACATCCTCACCCAGGAGGTCACGACGATCGCTCGCGACCTCGCCGAGCCCTCCGGACTCGTGCTCGCAGGGGAGCACCTGATCGTGGTGGAGTCGGCCGCGCACCGCCTCACCCGGGTGCCGCTCGGGCAGGCCGTGGCGCACGACGGCGGAGCTCACCGCTCGCATCGTCCCGTCACCGAGGTAGGGGCCCAGGTGGACCTGCGGGTGCTGTTCACCCCCGCACCCGGGACGAAGCTCGACGAGCGCTACGGCCCGGCCACCCAGGTGACTGTGTCCGCCACCCCACCGTCGCTGCTCGCCTGGGGGCACGGGGAGGACACCGACCTTTCCCGTGAGTTGCACCTGACCGAGGGGGAGGGGGTGCTGCACGTGAGTGCGCGCGCCGCCGCGTGCGACGCCGACCCGGCCGTGGAGTTCCCGGCCTGCCATCTGGCTCAGCAGGACTGGGGGATCCCGGTGCGGGTACTCTCGGGCGGCGTAGGCGAGCTGGAGTTGCCGCTGTTCGGGTGAGTATGCAGGATCCGGCCGGCCTGAGCGTGCTGCTGCCCTGTCGCCCGGTACCTCACCGGCGTCGAAACGTCCGGCTCGGCATGCGCCGGCGCCTGCTCACCAGGTGCTCGACCACGTACCGGGCATCGGTGCCGACCCCGCCGACGAGATGTGAGGTGGCCGACCGCTGATAGGGCAGACCGACGGCGTAGAGTCCGGGCTCGTCTTCGACGACGCCGTGCCGGTGTCGCAGCCGGCCCTCGCTGTCGAAGGCGTCCAGGTGAAGCCAGCTGTGGTCGGGTCGCGCTCCGGTGCACCACACGACTGCGGTCACCGTCGCGGTCCGGCCGTCGCTGAACATCGGAGCGCCTTGTCGCGTGCCCACGAGGCGTGGCCGTCGCTGCACGCCGGCCGTTTCCAACTGACCGGCCGTGAGGCGTCCCAGCGGGTCACCACGCCCCTGCAGACCTCGTTGCGCGAGGGCGGCGCCGATACCTCCGAAACGGTGCATGACCTGGAACGTCCACGGCCCGAGGCGCGGGATGTGGCCCACGTCGCGACCGGCGAGCAGCACCTCGCGCTCGACCGTGTCCGTGGCGAGGTCCAGCGCGATCTCGGCCCCGGAGTTCCCGGCACCGACGATCAGGACGGTGCCGCCGGGAACCTGCCCCGGCCGGCGGTAGTCCTGGGCGTGCCATTGTTCGATCCCGCTGTCGAGGCTGTTGGCGAGGGACGGGATGATGGGACTGGAGTGCGCGCCGGATGCGATCACGATGTTGTGGGCCTGCCACCTGCTGCTGCCAGCCCGGACGACCAATCCGTTTCCCTCGCGGTGCGCGCCCTCGACTCGCGTGCCGAGTTCGATGGGGAGGTCGAACCGTTCGGCGTAGCGAGCCATGTAGTCGGCGACGTCGTCCTTGCTCGGATGGGTCCCCGAAGGGGCAGGGAACGGCTGTCCGGGCAGTGCGGTGAACCCGGCCGGGGTGAACAGCCGCAACGAGTCCCATCGTTCTCGCCAGCTCTCCCCGACCGTGCTCCCGGCGTCCACGATGACGAAGTCCTCGCCCCGGCGCGCCAGGTGGTATCCCGCGGCGAGGCCGGCCTGTCCGCCGCCGACGACGACGGTACCGGCGGAACGGCTCTGGATAGTCACCGGGCTTCGCCTGCGTCGTGAGGTGCGGCGCGGTCTGGAGTCGTCATCCGGTGCGGACGCGTGCTCAGGCAGGGGAAAGAGCGGCCTCGCGGAGGCCGACCGCGCGTAGCACGAAGTGCTCGGTGGCCTCGATCGCGCGGGTCCGCTCCGGCTCCGTGTCCGGGAAGGTGCGCCCCGACAGGCAGGAGTTGATCAGCGGCACCACGGCGTCCACGTCCTGCGCAGGCAGTCGGCCCGCAGTGATCCCCGAGCGCAGGATCCCGGCCAGGAGATCGGCCACCTGGGAAACGTGCTCGCGCAACCGCACCTGCGTACTGCGGGAGACGACGGAGCGCAGGTCGGGGCCTGGGGCCAGGTGGTAGATCGTCTTCAGGTTGATCTGCTCACGTACGTACACCCGGAGCTGGTCTTCCGGGTCCTGCACATCGGCCAGCGACGCGCGCAGATCCGTGACGTACTTGGAGGTCTCGTGCTCGATGAAGCTGATGAGCAGCGACTCCTTGTCCGGGAAGTGGTTGTACACGGACGTGCGGCCTACGCCAGCCGCAGCCGCGATGTCGGCAAGGCTGACTGCGTCGAACCCCGACTCGGTCATCAACCGGGTGAGCGCGTCGAAGAGTTGGGTCCGCACATGCTCCCGATGCTCAGCGAGCGTGGAGCCGATGATCTTGGGCACCGCCCCATCCTGCCATTTTGTGACAGGAGGCGCTAATCAGTCGGGAAAAGAAGGTCAGCGCACCGGTCCCCGGGCAGTGTGCTGGCGAACCGCCGTCACGATGGGCAGATCTGGCTCGAGCCACGCCACGTCGTACGGGTCGGTCAGGGGGAGCCAGCGCAGCGCGTCATGGTCGGCGAGCGGTTCCGGCGTGCCCTGATCGATGGCAGCGAACCAGATCCGCATCGCGTGCCCGTGCAGGATGGGCCAGTCGGCCCCGGTCGGTCCGGGGATAGGTCGGCCGATGGTGACCTCGATCCCCAGCTCTTCGGCCAGCTCGCGGTGCAGGGCGTCGACGTCGCGTTCCCCGTCCTCGATCTTGCCCCCGGCGAACTCCCAGAGTCCCGCCAACGACTTCGGCGCACTGCGGCGGGCGGCGAGGAGTTGAGTGGGGGCGTCGAGGTCGTCCACGATCGCGGCAGCGACCACGAGGCGGGGCTGATCAGGCATACGGTCGATCGTACCGATCTGGCTATCCACAGCCGGTGTCCACAGGTGTGTGTACAGCGTGCATCATTGCAGGTCGGGCGTGTGGACGAGGCGTCAATGGGTGAACGATCGGTGAATGCCGGCGCGAACGGTGGCCCAGATTCGCAGCAGGGTGCGGTCCAGAGCGCGTGTCCGGTTGACTGCCTGTTCACCGGGTGGACGTGTGGTCCGCGTGGCCGGCGCCCTCCGCTCTGCGTCGGCCGTGGCCGACCGGGTGTCTGTCCACAAATTTGTTCCACAGGCATGTGGACGACCTGCATCGTCGCAGGTCAACGTGTGGACAAAGATGTGGGCATCCTGGGGACAAGAAATTCTCCGCAGAACCTCTTGCGTGAGCCAGGTCACAGGACTAGACATGAGTCATCGAGTTCACCGATTCGGTCGCAGAAGACGTCGGTCGATGGTTCTCGGATGCGGGTCCGATATCCGCGGAGAGTTGGACGGGGTGACCCGGACAGCAGACCCGGGGAAGACGGGCCGGCACCCAGATCCGGAGTCGACGTCGGAAGTGTCCGGACCGTGAGGTGGGAGACCACCGAGCGGGCGGTGATGTGAGAGTGCAGTGCTTCGAGGTCGAAGTGCCGTCGGGGAGCTGGGAAACCAGTGGCTCAGCGGGGCGGAGGCCGAGGAGCGCTTTCGATGGAGGAAGGATCCTCGCCTTCGGGTGAGGAGACGTGCTCCGAGCGTGGGAGACCGCCTCGGGCGACTTCACCGAATGCAGAGCTGGACGACCACACCCGAGCGGTTCCGCAGGGAATGAACCCGGAAGCAGGGGATGGTGTTCGGATCGGGAAACCGAGACGGCGCCTGATCCTTCCGGACGGACCTCAGGAACCACCCGGGAGCACCCCTGGGGACGCTCAGGACGTGCACCGTGAGGGTGACGGAGCAGTGCTCCAGCACCCGAGCGTCGTGCCCCTCTCGGGACGCTGAGGGATGGCACACCCGGTCGACGAACTCGAGTCCACCTGGATTCCACCGGCGCCGCCCGTGGCCCCTCGGGGCACGAGGGCGGGGGCGTGGATGCACCCAGCCGTGATGGCCCTGGTGGATCGGTTCTCCTGGTCGCGACGCCCCCTCCGGGCGACGCCGGCGGACATTCAGCCGCTGTGTACCTCGAGAACGAGCAAGGCCCCTCGGACGCCTACTCCGAGGGGCCTTCGCTCTGCCTGATCCCATAATGGCGGATCCGGGACCCCGCGATCGGCCTGACACACCGGTTCCAGGCGAATATTCACGTGATGTTCGCCTCATCGCGGCTCGCTGCCGCCACCATCGCGGTCGCCAGGGTCAGAACGTCGCCGTAGTGCCCGTTCGCGCGCGTCCTGATGTGCGTGCTGCAGGAGCGGCACGATCACCGGGACGGTCTGCTCGGGGTTGACCACGCACACCCATCCCAACGATCCGTACACCGGGTGGGGGAGGATGCGGTCGGCCGCGCTCGCATCCACCGCGAGAGCATCCGCTGGCTCGGAGCCGATCAGCTCAGCGAACCGACGCCTGCCCACGTGGATGTTCAGTCGCCACCGACCCGGCGGGTCGAGGGCGGAGGTGGTGTCGTCGGGATAGTCCTTCGTGACGATCGTGGCGTACGGCTGCTCTCGCCGGGGGACCGTACCGTCGGGTGCGTAGTAGAAGAAGTGGTCTCCCCAGGCGAGTTCGGGATAGGGGCTCCCCGCCGTGGGAGCCAGCTCGAGGACGCCCTCGAAAGTCCGCACGCTCGACAGGATCTGGTGCATCGCTGATGTCATGCTTCAAGCATCACGTTGAAGTGCTTATGGAGGGTTGATCGGTGGATCCGGCCGTGTGGAGCACGGGTCAGGTGGCCACGCGTGCCGGCTGCTCGGTCCAGCAGGTGCGTGACCTGGAGCGGCTGGGCGTGATCCCGCCTGCCCAACGTGCAGCGAACGGCTACCGGCATTTCGGTACCCGACACGTGCTGGCCCTACGTGCCTATCGGAACCTGGCCCACGCCGTCGGGCCGGTGCGCGCTCGGACGGTGATGAGGGGACTGGACGCGGTCACGCTGCCCGAGGCGGTCGCCGCAGTGACCGAGCTACACACGGAACTGGCCAGGGCGCGGGAGGGCGCTCTCGCGGCCCGTCGTGCTCTCGCTGCGATCCGCGCCGAATCAATTACCGATCCCGACCCCGCCGGGGTCACCGGCGATGATGCGCTGACGATCACCGAGCTGGCCGGCGCCCTGGGGGTACGAACCTCCACGCTGCGTTTCTGGGAGAGCGAGGGTTTGCTCAGGCCTGAGCGGGTCACGCGTCGTCACGCTCGCTCCTACCCTCCGTCCGCTGCCAGGGACGCGCGGATCGTCGCAGCCTTGCGGTCCGCCGGGTACCGGATTCCTGACGTACGGCGGGCGATGGCCGCCGTCCACGGGTTCGACACAAACACCGCAGCGGGACTGGGCGATCCGGCCGCTGCTCTGGAGCGGCGGCTCGAATCCTTGGCCGCTCAGATGCTCGCCTTGCTGCACGCGGGAACCGACCTGGCCGCACTGCTGGAGAGTGCTCCGGCGCCACGCGCAGCGATGGGCGGTTAGGGTGTCGATGTGATCGAGCTCAAGACTCCCGCCGAGATCGAGGCGATGCGTCCTGCAGGTGCGTTCGTGGGGCGGGTGCTGAACGCGCTCGCCGATGCGGCGAAGGTCGGCGTCTCGCTGAACGACCTGGACGCCCTCGCCCACCGGATGATCCGTGAAGCAGGTGCCACCTCCTGCTACATCGACTATCACCCCTCCTTCGGTGCGAGCCCGTTCGGGAAGGTGCTGTGCACGTCCGTCAACGACGCGGTGCTGCACGGACTGCCGAACAACTATGTGCTCAAGGACGGTGATCTGCTCTCGGTGGACTTCGCGGTCAGCATCGACGGCTGGGTGAGCGACTCGGCACGCAGCATCATCGTCGGTACCCCGCGTGCGGAGGACCAGCGCATCATCAAGGCCACCGAGGAGGCGCTCGCCGCCGCCATCGAAGCGGCCACCGCGGAGAACAAGATCGGTGACATCTCCGCTGCCATCGGCGAGGTCGCTGCCGACTACGGCTACACCGTGAACACCGACTTCGGTGGACACGGCGTGGGGCGGGAGATGCACGGGGAGCCGCACATCCCGAACGCTGGGCGACCCGGCCGCGGGCTCCGGCTGCGGCCAGGCCTGGTGATCGCGATCGAGCCGTGGTTCATGATCGGTACGAACGAGATCTACACCGACCCCGACGGGTGGACGCTGCGTTCCAAGGACGGCTCCCGCGGTGCACACTCCGAGCACACGGTGGCGATCACCCCGGACGGCCCGCTGGTGCTCACCGCCCGCGACTGACCGCTCCTCACCCACGTGCCTTGTGGGTGTCGGTGCCGGGTGCAAATGTATGGTCCATGTCGCGCACGGACCTGCCCGCCCACGTCTCACCTTTTGCCCACACCCCTGGAACGCCCGAGTACGACGGCGGAGCTCGCCTCTTCCGTGCGGCCGCCACGCCCGAGGTGGTGCTCCGGCCCCGCACCGCTGAGGAGGTCGCGTCCGCCGTCGGTGCGTGTGTGGCCGCCGGCCTGCGGATCCAGGTGCGTTCCGGCGGGCATGGGAGCCCGCCGTGCCCTGATGGTGCGCTGATCGATCTCGGCGGGATGGACGACGTCGATGTGTCTGGGACCGTCGTGTGGCTCGGAGCCGGCGCGCGGTGGGAGCAGGTGGCCGAGGCACTCGCGCCGCACGGGCTGGTGATCACCTCCGGCGACACCGGTGCCGTCGGTGTCGGCGGGCTCACCCTCGGTGGCGGGATCGGATGGCTGGTGCGTACGCACGGCCTGACTGTCGATGCCGTCCGACAGATCGAAGTGGTCACGGCCGACGGGGTCGTGCGCAGGGTCAGTGCCGACGAGGACCCCGACCTGTTCTGGGCGATGCGCGGCGGAGGCGGGAACTTCGGCGTCGTGACCCGTTTCTGCGTGGAAGCGGCGCCCGCCCCCACCCTGGTGCGCGCCGAGCTCGCCTATGAGCCGTCGGCCACCCGTGCCTTGCTGGCGGCGTGGTGGGAGGTGATGGCGGACGCACCGGACACGGTGAACTCGACCCTCGCGGTGATGCCAGCGATCAGTCCGCAGTTCCCGGCTGGTGGGTTGGTCGACTTGGTGGTGGACGGCACGATGGAACAGGCACATGACCTGCTCGCGCCGCTGCTCGCGCTCGATGGGCTGCGCTCGCAGAGCATCGACGGTTGTACCTACGCCGACCTGCTCGGCCCGACACCGCCGGACGACATCCCGGTGACCTTTGTCAGCGGGAACCGGGTGGTGACCGACCTGACGCCCGCGGCGCTCGATGGCATCGCAGCGCTGGCGATGGGTGAGGTGCCCACCATGGTGATGCTGCGCGCCCTCGGTGGTGCGTTCGGGCGGGTCGGAGCGGAGGAGACAGCCTTCGCGCACCGGGGCGCCCGAGCGCTGGTGGTGCTGAACGCCCTGCTGCCGGAGGAGGCGCCGACCGAAGCGATCGACGCCGTCCGGGCCGACCATGCGGCTGTGCTCGAACCGGGCGCCGGGGTGTACGGCAACTTCTCCCTGGAGCGTGGCTCGCACGTGACCGCCGCGATGTACCCGCCGGCCACCCTCGAGCGGCTGCGCGCGGTCAAGGCTCGCGTGGACCCGGCCGGCGTGTTCACCGCCGCGCACGCACTGCACTGAGGACGACCAGCGCGCACTCCTCGGGCATCGTTCCACCGCACCGCACCGCACCGCACCGCACTGCACTGCACCGCACCGCACTGCAACCGCACTGCACTGCACTGCTCTGCGCTGCAACCGCACTGCAGGTGCACTGCACTGCACTGCACTGCGCCGAATCCACGTGCCAGTGCACCTGCCAGTGCCCGCACTCATTGCACCGCGAGTGCGGGCATTCTCGGCTATATCTCACCTGGTGAGCGAGATCGGCCGCACTCGCGTGACGGGGGTGGGCTTGCGTGACGGGGGTGGGAGGGCCTCGCGTCAGGGGGCGAGGCGGGCTGGGAAGCCGCCGGTGGCGATCGGACCCCACCGGGTGATGGTCAGGCGCAGCAGGGACTTGTGCTGGCGCACCATGGCCTGCCGGTACTCGTCCCAGTCCGGGTGCTCCCCGGCCACCGCGCGGTAGTAGTCCACCAGCGGTTCCACCGAGTCCGGTGGGTCGATGATCTCCCCGGTGCCCTCCACCTGCACCCAGGGGCCGTTCCACTCGTCGGAGAGCACGCATGCGGCCACCTGGTCGCGGGCGCGCACGTTCACTGCCTTGGCGCGTTCGGGATAGGTGGACACGACCAGGCGGCCCTCGGCGTCCAGACCGCAGGTCACCGGGGAGAGCTGCGCTCCGCCGTCGGCCCTGGTGGTCATCACGATGGCGCGGTGCCGGGGGCGCAGGAACTCCTCCAGCTCTGCCCGCTCGACCCGGGTGTTCGTGGCGATCGCCATGTCAGGTTCCCTTCTCCGTCGATGCCTCCGGCCGTGCGCCCTGGCTGCGCCAGCTGGTCGTCAGCTCCTCCACCTCGGCGACGGCGCCTGCCACCGCACTACCCTCCAACGGCCACAGGTCCACGCCCACGTTCAGCTGGGAGCCGGAGCCGTCGGTGAACACGATGCCACGCAGCGGCGCGACGTCACGGTAGTCGCGCCCCCAGCCGATCGTCACGTACCGGTTGTCGACCACCTGATCATTGGTGGGGTCCACCTGGACCCAGCCACCGCCGGGCAGCCAGACCGAGGCCCATGCGTGCGAGGCGTCCACCCCGCGCAGCTTCGGCTTGCCTGGAGGGGGTTGGGTCTCGATGTAGCCCGAGACGTAGCGGGCCGCCAAGCCCATCGACCGCACGCAACCGATCAGCAGGTGCGCGAAATCCTGGCAGACGCCCTTGCGGCCGGCCAGCACCTCGGGGAGACGAGACGTGACCGAGGTGGACCCGGGTGCGTAGGTGAAGTCGGTGTAGATGCGGTGTGTGAGGTCCATGATCACGTCGCACAGCGCCCGGCCCGGGGCGAAGGACTCCGCGGCGTAATCACGTACCGCCTCGTCGGTGTCCACCATCGGCGAGGGCAACCGCGAGTCGGCGATCGAGACGACGGTGCTGGGGTTGTCGCTCGCGGTCCCCGGGGCCCCGATGTGGATCGAGCGGACCAGCTGGGCGACCTCCTCCCAGGCGAGCGTGGGGAGCCGCGCGGCGTCGGTACGGCGGCGGTTGGTGGTGATCACGGCGTGGCTCACCACGCGCAGCACGTCGTGCTCGGTGGTCACGTGGAAGAAGCCGGACCGGTTCCCGGCGAAGTCGCGGTGCTCGCCGAGCGTGGTCGGGCCAGGGTCGACCACCAGACCGCTGGTGTGCACCTGCTGACCGCCACCGGGCCGGGGGAGCAGCGTGGCCCGGCCGTAGGAGGAGGTCACCACCTCGGGATAGCTGTACGTGGTCTCATGGGTGAGCCGGTAGTGGCGGGTGGAGTTCGCGTGTGGGTTCTTGGCGCTCACTGGATCACCTCGTCACGTCGGGGCACCCAGGTGCCGGCGGCGTCCTCCCACTGGATCGGCACCGGGTGCGCGAAATGCACCCGGGCGATCTCGTTCGCGAGGTCACGCAAGCGCCAGTCCAGCGACTCCAGAAGCTCGGCGAGACGCCCTCGTCGCCCGGCCTCATCGGTGTCACTGAGCGAGACGGCGTCGTGCTCGATGAGCAGGTCGGCCAGATCGGCGAGCAGCTGGTCACGTACCTGTGCGTTGCGGGCTGCGGTGGGCAACGAGTCCAGGTCCGTGCGCAGCGTGGTCAGCTGATACGTCAGGGACCGTGGGTTGTTGCGGTCCAGCAGGAGCAGATCGAGGAATGCGTCCAGCCGGGCCCGAGACTGGGTGCGGCGCCGATAGGTGATCACGGACTCGTGCGCGATCAGCACCGACTCCAGCACCATCGAGTCCACCGCGCCGTCACGGTGGTCGAGCACCGTGGCACGCAACACCTGCACCAGGTGCTGCGCCCGCTCGAGGCGTCGGCCGACATCCAGTAGGGCCCAGCCCACGTCGCGAACCATCGCCTCGGCACCGATGCCGGCGAGGGCGAGGAGTCCCTCGAGGCTGCGGGCGAGCACGCCGCCCAGGTCCGCGTCCGAGTCGGCGATGCGGCGCCGGCGGACCCGTTCGCGGGCCAGTGCCCGCTCCACACCGGAAAGGGCGATCCAGGTGTCCCCGGAGAGCTGGTCGCGGACGCCGGTCGCGGCGCGCACCGCCCGGGCGAGGGCGAACGCGACGCTCCCCTCACGCCGCTCGTCCAGGAGTGTCTCGGCAAGTGAGCCGCCCGCCGCTACCTCGTTCAGCGCGGTGGTGAGCACGGTGAGCGTCTGCCCGCCCACCGAGTGCGGGACGAGGTGGTAGTCGTCCCACCGATCGGCGACAGCGCGGATCAGACGCACGGTCGCCTCCGCCCGTTCGGTGTACCTGCCGAACCAGAACAGGTCCTCGGCGGCACCGGGGGAGATGGCAGGCACCGTCGGACGGTAGGGAGCGTGCGGGTCGCTGAGCCACGGGTCCTGAATGGTCTGCGGCTCCGCGGAGAGGATCCACACGTCCTTGGCTACGGACACCGTGGCCGGCCGCGCCGGGGTCGCCCGGGTGGGCGTGCTCGCTGCCGCTTCCTCCGCTGACGGCACCAGCATGGCGGTGTCGGTCAACTCCTCGGCCGCCGCCGTGACGGGCGGCGGGGTGTGCCCCAGCTCGCCGGAGATCCGGTCCACCCGCGCCAGGCCGCCCGACATGACCTGATACCCACCGGGACGGGCCAGCGCGAAGGTGCGCAACGCCGTCGGACGTGCCTCGAGCGAGTCCGCCCCGATGGTGGGCGTGGTGGAGGCATCCACGGGCTCCTGACCCACCCACACGAACGGGTCGGCGGCGATCTCGGCGGCGAGGTCGGCCCGCTCGCCGACGGTGAGGTCCCACCCGTTCACGCGCCGACCGCCCGGCATCGTCTGGCGGATCACGAGGCGGTCGAGGTGGGCGATCACGTGTGAGCACATGCTGCGCTCGCCGCACCAGTAGGTCACGGCCGAACCGAGCTGCAACTCGTGACCGAGCAGCTCGCGGGCGAGTCGGGGCAGGAACGTCATCAACGCCGGGTTCTCGATCACGCCCGCACCGAACGGGTTGACCACCGTGACCGCGCCGCTTCGGGCGGCCTCGACCAGACCCGGCACACCCAGGCGGGAGTCGCCGCGCAGGTCGAGCGGGTCGCAGAACTCGGCGTCGACCCTACGGATGAGGACGTCCACCGGCTCCAGACCAGACAGCGACCGCATCCACACGCGCCCGTCGGTGACCACCAGGTCTTCTCCCTCGACCAGTGGGAGTCCGAGCATCGTGGCGAGGTAGCCCTGGTCGAACGCCGTCTCCGAGAACGGTCCCGGCGTCATCAGAGCGACCCGCGGGGAGTCCCCGGCGCTCGCGGGGGCGACGTCCTCGCAGGCGCTGCGCATCGCGTGGTAGAACGGCCCGATCCTGCGGATTCGCGCCTGCCGATAGGAGCCGGCGAGCACGTGGGCGACCACGCGACGGTCCTCCATCGCGAACCCGAGCCCGGAGGGTGCCTGGGCGCGGTCGGAGAGAGCCACCCACGACCCGTCGGCATTGCGCGCCAGGTCAGCGGCGTACAGGAACAACTGGTGCGGGCCGGGGATCTGGATCCCGTCCACGGCGCGCAGGAAGCCCGGATGGGCGAGCACGATCTCCTGCGGGAGCACACCGGTGGCGAGCAGACGCCGCTCCCCGTAGAGATCAGTGAGGACGGCATCGAGGAGTTCGGCGCGCTGCCGCACGGCGGTCTCCACGCTCGCCCACTCGACCTCGTCGATGATCACCGGGAGCGGGTCCAGCTGCCACGCCACATCTTCCGGCGCCGTGCCGTATCGGGCGCCGTGGTCCTCCAACAGCGTGGCCACGTCCTGACGGCGGTCCGCCAGCTGTTCCCAGGTGCGCACCTGGGCGAGGTCGGCCATCTGGTCCCACGCGGCGCGGGCAGCGCCACTGGACTGCAGCATCTCGTCGTGGCCCGGACCGGTGGACCGGTAGGAGGCGAGGAGGTCGGCCACCGTGCTCACTCTCTTCCCCGGTCGGATGACACCCCCGAGTGTATGCCAACGGTAAAGGCCGCGGTGGGCAATCGGGGGTCGATTTGGTCGAGGCTTGACCTGGTGGACGGGGGCCCGTCAGTGACTCTCAGCCGTGCACACGGCGGCGGATCCGGGCCATGTCCTCGGGAGGTAGCGCATCAGCGACGCCGGGGGCCAGCAGTCGGGGAGCAGGTCCGGTTGGGTGGTGAGGGCGCGGAAACACGTGGCCACACTGACGTGGTGATCGGGACGGTGACTGAGCACGATCGGGTCACCTGCGCGGATCTCGCCCGGCTCGATGACCCGGAGATAGGCGCCAGGCTCTGCCGCATCGGTGAACGTGCGGATCCAGCCGCGCTCGCCCATCCACCCCTGGAACGTGCCGCACGGGATCCGGGGGCAGGAGACTTCCAGCAGCAAGTCCGGGCCTACTTGCCAGCGCTCACCGATCAGCGCTGCGTCCACGTCGAAGCCTGAGGTGGTGAGATTCTCCCCGAACGCGCCGTCATCGAGCGGTCGCCCGAGTCGCTCAGCCCAGCCGTCCAGGGACTCGCGTGCATAGGCATACACGGCCTGGTAGTCACCTCCGTGGTGCTCCACGTCGTGCACGCGGTCCCCGTGCAGCCCGACGGCGCCGGTGCCTTTCGGCCCAGGTGCGCGCACTGCCACCGGGCCACTCACCGGGCGCTTGTCGATCCCGGTAGTCCCCGCGTCCTTCCACGGATTCGAACGAGGGACGCCGATGTTCACCGACTTCACGAGTGCCACGACAGCGAGGGTAGTCCCGATGGGGGAGGCTGTTGGCGGTGTGATGGTGTGCGACGTCTGCCTCGCAGTGCCGCAGGCCTGGTCGTGCCGCCTGCGTCATGGTGCCGCAGGCCTGGTAGGGCTTCCTGCCGCCATACTGTCCGGGTGCACCCGATCCCCGGTCCGCTGGCCGCTGCCGCCGAGGACGTCTTGGCCGCGCACCGACCCGCCGAGGTTGCTCGTGCTGCGCGGGCACTGAGTGAGCGGTACCTGGCCGACCGCCCGGCGCGCGAGCCGATCATGGATTCCGACCTGCGTGCGGCTGCGTACGTGCTGACCCGGATGCCGGCGACGTTCGCCGCGGCGAGGTTCGCGCTCGACCAGGTGATCGAGGCCGTTCCGGACCTGCACCCGCGACAGATCGTGGACCTGGGGGCCGGCACCGGCGCGATGAGCTGGGCCGCGGTGGATGCGTTCGCCGGTATCGAACGGGTGCGGGTGGTGGACTACTCGGCCGCGGCGCTGGCGCTGGCCAGGCGGATGCTTGCCCCCTCGGGTGCTGCGGTCGAGCATGTCGTGGCGCGCCTGGATCGAGGCGATGCGGGTGGTGACGGCCGTGGCGCTGGTGGGGCGCGTGCTGACCTCGCTCTGGCGGGGTATGTCCTGGGTGAGTTGGACACGGCGGGACGGGACGCAGTGGTCGATCGGCTCCTACGCAGCGCGGACACGGTGGTGGTGCTGGAGCCGGGTACTCCAGCTGGATACGCGCGAGTGCTGCGGGTTCGGGACCAGATGCTGGAGGCTGGGATGCGGATCGCGGCTCCCTGCCCGCACGAGCAGACATGCCCACTGACTGACGGCGACTGGTGCCACGCTGCGACCCGGCTGGTGCGGAGCTCGGCGCACCGGCAGGCCAAGGGTGGTTCGCGCGACTTCGAGGACGAGAAGTTCGCCTACGTGGCCGCTACCCGGCTCGCGGTGCAGCCACCTGGCGCCCGCGTGCTGCGACACCCCCAGGTGCGGCCGGGACACGTGCAGCTCGAGCTGTGCGCCGACGACGGAACGGCCCGTGCGCTGACCGTCACCAAACGGGACAAGGCAGCATTCCGGGCAGCGCGCAAGGTGGCGTGGGGTGAAGGGTGGAACTGACCGTTCGGTGGATGTGGCCTCACGCAGGGCTGAACTGAGCCGAGCAGATCCGGGGGTCCCACCACGGTCCCTGACGGCGGGGGACATCGCGGGCGCGGACGCGTGCGTTGATCGCGCGTGTTCTCGGTGTGGTCATGTGCACCGGGGCGCGCGCCTGTTCCATCGAGCGACGCCCGGCCATCCCGTGGGGTGGCTTATTCCCGTGGGATGACGGGTGGTCCCGGTGGTCCCGGTGGTGCCGGTGGTTCTGGTTCCTCGGGTGGGATGGCTGGTTGTTCGCAGGGTGGTGGGTGGTGGTAGTTGATGGGGTGGCCGCTGGGTGTGGTGAAGTGCCAGTGGTCGTGGTGTCGGGTGATGGTGATATCGCGCTGATGAACGAGGCGATGGTGGTACCAGCAGAGCAGGATGCCGTGGTGGGTGTTGGTGTGGCCGCCGCGGGACCACCAGGTGCTGTGGTGGATCTCGCCCAATCCTGGTGGTGCGGTGCAGCCGGGGTGCTGGCAGTGGTGGTCGCGGGCCCAGATCGCTTTGGTCTGGGCGGCGGTGTGCAGGCGTTGCGCCCGGCCGACATCCAGGGGTTGGCTGTCGGGGTTGAGGATGATGCGGGTGAATTCGGCATCACAGGTCAGGTGGGCGAGCTCGGCGTGGCTGATGGGGGTGCCATCAGCCAGGGTCGCGGGTTCTGCGCCGACCAGGTGTTCGTGGTCGATGGTTGAGCTGATCACCGGGGCGGCCGGGTCGCCCGGGCACCCCGGCGCATGACCAGCCGTGTGCTCCAGACCCGGCAGTGCAGTCTCGAGCAGGCCCGCCTCACCCTTATCGCCCGAGACCTCACCCGCACCACTTGCACTGCTGCTGGTGGGGTGGTGGCAGGTGCAGCGGGGGCGCCGGTGATCACTGATGGGGGTGGGTGTGGTGGTCAGGCGGTGCAGGGTGTCGGCGGGGACGTGGACGAGCAGGTGGGGGCGGACCCGGGCTGTGGGTTGGAACTGGCCACTGTCGAGGACGTGCTGGGCGAGGGTGATCAGGGCGTGGGCGTTGCGCTGGGACGGGGTGCGTTCATCATCAGCGGCGGGCACCCCGGTGACGGCGGCGAAGGCTTGCTCCACGATCTGACCGTTGGTGTCATCGAGCCACCCGTCCACGCGGCGCCCGGCGGTGGTGGCTGAGACGAAGAGGTGCTCTTTGGCGGACTCTTCACGCCAGTTCCGCTCCGCCGCCTCGGGGTCAGCCCGCACCGCCCAGGTTTTCACCAATCGGGTGAAGGAGTCCGCATCCAACACCCGCGCCTGAGATATGAGGAAGTCCTCACCCACGTCGGGGTGGCCCAATCGTTCCCGCAGGATGGGTGTGGTGGTGGCGTGCCTGGCCAACGCGGCGGCATGGTCGCCGCTGATCACCCCGGCACGAAGAGCCATGGTGGTGGCGGGTAGGTGGTTACGCAGGGTGCGGGACAGGTGCACCTGGCCACGGGCTTTACCCCCGTGAGTCCCGGTGGCGTTGACCCACCAGGACGCCATCGTCCGTGCCCCTGACACAGCCCACGTCCCATCGGCTTCCACCGCGGACACCGTCGCGGTGGTGAGGGCGTCCAACCGGCGCCGCACCTGCTCCACCCCGCCCACCACCTCAGGCAGCACCGCGGAGGGCAGCCCGGGCAGGTCCGTCTCGAGCACGTCATCGAGCAGGGCGGTGACCACGGCCAACTTCCCGGGCGCATCGGTCTCGGTCAGGTGTTCGCTCAGCAGGTCCCGGACAGCCTCGGCCGGGGTGGTGCCCAGATGGGTGGTGGTGCTCATCCCCGCCTCCTCACGGTCCCCGAATCCGGCCCTGTTTCCTGCCTTACAGTCTAGAACTGTTGTTCGCCTCAGTCAAGAGTAATCGTTGGTATTGCAACGAAAAGTCCGCCTCCGCCTGTGGATGAAGGTGCATCGGGCGTGCACCTGTGGACAAGGCGCCCCGGGAAGGGGTATCGGACCCACATCTGTGGACAACCAGGCGTCGAGACTGCCGGCGAACAACCACACCGACGGGCCTTCCGCAGCCTGAGTCCGGCTGCTGCTGCACTGGCGGGGGGCACAGAACCCGTCGATAATGGAGTGACTCATCCCACGTGGAGGTGTCGAGAATGTCTGCCACTGCACCTATGTCGATGCCGATGCTGGCTCGAGGGCGGCACCGGAATCCGCGGCGCGGGGCGTGCTTCATGGAGCTCGTCTCCTACCTGGCCGGTGAGTCCTGGAGCGACGCGCCTGGTTGTACGGACGAAGCCCTTGCCCGGCTGGCCCGACTGGTCAACGACCTCACCCCGGATCGTGCCCGTTCACGGCTGGCCCCGCTGATTCCGTCGGTGATCGGGCTGCGGCACCTCGGCCCAGGGTTCGAGGACGAGGTCGCCCTGATCGCTGCCGTGCATGCACTTCCGATCGCCTCGCAGAGTCGCCAACGTGGCCTTGCCGTGGGCATCGGACGCACGGTGGGGACGTTCGGCACCTACCGCACCGCAGCCAGCGTCGAAGTGTGTCACCGTGCTCGCCGCGCACTCGAGGACCAACCGGCGCTGCATGCCTGGGCGCGGGACTTCGTGGGAACCATAGGGGCCGCCGGCCACCCGGGATCCGAACGGTCGTCGGCAGGCACCATCACTGAGATCGCAGCGCGCGGGATCGCGGACGCCTGCGTCAACGACGCCGAGGATCGGCTCCGGGCCCTGCTCGAAGATGTCATTGCGCACGCACGAGCCTGCGCCGGGTTCGCCGTCGAGGACGCGCCGGCGCTCGAGCCGCACCACTGGCAGGGTAAGGTTCGCGCCGCCAGTTGAGGCGCCCGTCAGGGCAACTGGTGCACGGCGAACGGCAAGACCGACGTCGCCCCGGCCTGACCGAGCAGGTGCGCCGCCACCGTCACGGTCCATCGAGTCCGGATCGCGTCGTCAACCAGCAGCACCGGCCCGGACAGTTCCACACCGTCGAGCGCCCGGGTGCGGGCGAGCAGTTCACGCACCCGCATCCCCGACGTCGCGTCCTCCGTCGGTCGCGGCCCGGTCACCTCCAGGGCCTCCACCAGCGGAAGGCGCCCCACCTGGGACAGGTGCGCTGCCACGGAACCCACCAGCTGGGGGAACCGTCGTGACGGCATCGGAACGACCGCCGTCGGGCGTTCCCAATGCCGTGCCCACCGGCTCAGCGTGGCCACCGCCGCCGCAAGGATCTCGGCAGGAGCAGGCTCGTCCCGCTGCCACATCCGGGCCAGCACGTCCGACCACGCCGGGTCGTCCGCGAACGCGACCGCCCGCCCGGGCGCAATGATCGGCCCGATCTTCCCGCGCACCCCGTCCACGCCGGAGGGCCACAACTTGCGCGGCTCCACCACCGCGTCCAGGCCGCGGAAGTAGGTCCGTGCCGCGGCCACCATCTCTTCGCCGGGGCGCTCGCCGGGTTCGGGCAGGTGCCCGTCGCACACCGAGCACCGCCCGCACGGGCGCGGATCCGGATCGTCCAGCGCCACCTGCAGGAACTGCATCAGGCATCCCTCACCGTGGGCGTACCGGCGCATCAGATCGGCCTCGGCAGCGCGCACCTTCCGCAGCCCTGCCCACTTCTGCTCGTCGTAGTGCCACGGCTTCCCGGTCCCGACCCAGCCGCCCCGCACTCGCTCCACCACGCCGTCGACGGCGATGATCTTCAGCAGCGTGGACAACCGTCCGGGCCGGATCCCGGTGGCCGTGGACAGCGCCGTCTCCGAGACCGCTTCGGCCGGCGCGCCGGACTCCGGATCGCCCATGGCGGCCCGGCCGAGCACGTCGAGCACCTGGTCCACCTGCTCCGGGTCGGGGATGCCTGCCGTGGCAAAGTACTCCCAGATGCGTTCGTCCGCGTCGGAGGGAACCAGCACGGCCGTCGCGTTGTCCAACGCGCGCCCTGCACGCCCCACCTGCTGGTAATAGGCCACCGGGGAGGCGGGCGATCCGAGGTGGATGCAGAACGCCAGGTCGGGTTTGTCGTAGCCCATCCCGAGCGCGGAGGTCGCCACCAATGCCTTCACCTGGTTGTCCCGGAGCCTGTCCTCGAGCTCCGTGCGATTCTCCGTCTGCCCGGTGTAGGCGGCCACGTCCAGGCCCTGCTCCCGCAGGAATCCCGCCACCCGTTCCGCCTCGGCCACGGTGAGGGCGTACACGATCCCGGACCCGGGCAGCCGGCCCAGTGCCTCGGCCACCCACGCGTACCGGTCCAGCGGGCTCAGGCCCGGGACCACCGCGAGCCGCAACGACGCACGTGCGAGGGAGCCACGCAGGGTCAACGCCTCCGTGCCATCCGTACCGAGCTGGTCGGCGACGTCGGCCGTCACCCGTTCGTTCGCCGTCGCCGTGGTGGCCAGCACGGGGGTGCCGGGTGCGAGGTGCAGAAGCGTGCGGGTGAGCCGCTGGTAGTCCGGGCGGAAGTCGAAGCCCCAGTCCGAGACGCAGTGCGCCTCGTCGATCACCAGCATGCCGGTGGAGGCGAGCAGGTCCGGCAGGCGATCGGCGAACCGAGGGTTCGCGAGCCGTTCCGGGGAGATCAGCAGCACGTCGATCCGCCCGGCGGCGAGTGCACCGAGCACGTCGTCCCACTCCTCGATGTTCGTGGAGTTGATCGTGGCGGCGGCCAGCCCGGCCCGCTCCGCCGCCGCGATCTGGTCCCGCATGAGTGCCAGGAGTGGTGACACCACGAGCGTGGGGCCGGCCCCACGGGAGCGCAGGGCCGCCGTCGCGCCCCAATAGACAGCAGATTTCCCCCACCCGGTGGCCTGCACCACGAGCACACGCCGGCCGTTGTCGACCAGCTCGACCACCGCGCGTTCCTGATCGGCGCGCGGGGCGGCATCCGGGCCGGCCACAGAGCGGATGGTGGTGGCGAGGATCTCGGCGGTGGAAGTCATCACCCCCATCCTGCCCGCTCCCACCGACAGCGGCTGCGTTCGTCCACAGCGGTGGAGCAGATGTCTCCGTACCGTAGGTGTCAGCGCGGTGACAGCTCGCACGGTGGATGCGTCACCGCGCGCTGAGAGTCGAGCAGCCCGCAGACCGGACGGAGACCATGAGCACGAGACGTCCTCCCCACGGCACCGGAGCCATGCGCATCGGGATGCACGTGCCGTACCGGAGCCTGGACGCCGCAGGTGAGTCCGGCGCGGTCGAGGTCCCCGACTCCGAGCGTCTGATGCACCTGCAGTTCCGGCGGTACGCCGGTTGCCCGATCTGCAACCGCCACCTGAGGTTTTTCGTGGACCGGCACGACGAGATCCGCCGCGCCGGGATCGCCGAGGTGGCCGTGTTCCACTCCTCTCACGAGGTGCTCACCCCGCTCGCGCTCGGTTTCCCGTTCCCGCTGATCCCCGACCCGGGCAAACATCTGTACCGGGAGTTCGGGGTGGAGCAGTCCTGGCGCGCCATCACCCACCCGAAGGCGTGGCTGGCTGCGACCGCGGGGTGGCTGAAACAGCCGCCGAGCCTGCCCGCCGACGACGGCAGCGGCCATCTCGGCCTGCCCGCCGACTTCCTGATCGCCCCGGACGCGCGCATCCTCGCCGTCGGCTACGGGGCCCATGCCGACGACCACTGGTCGGTGGACGACGTGCTGCGGCTGGCCGCTGAGGCGGGCTCGGCCGGGAACGGCGGTGAGCACTAGCGGAGCTCGACCACGCCGTCACGTCGTGAGCTCCGGGTGCACGGCCAGGAGATTGTCAGCGCGCTGACAATGTTGCGCCATACGGCGAACGGGAGGGCCAGCGTGGTGCCACGCGTCCACCCGGGACGCGGCGATGAGGAGGTCAGATCATGACAACGCATGCGCATGGACACTCCCACGACGCGGCCGAGCACACTGGCGTCGTCGCCCGGGGGTTGGCAGGGATCATCGGAGGTCTGGTCGGCGGAATCCTGTTCGGCGTCCTCATGGCGATGATGGGGATGCTCGAGACGGTCGCCATGCTGGTGGGCAGCAACAGTCCGGTCGTCGGAGGCGTCGTACATCTCGCGATCGCGGCCGGCTTCGGAGTGCTCTTCGCCGTGCTGTGGACGCGCGCAGGTCTCCCCGGCCTGCTGATCGGCGGGGCCGTCTACGGAGCGATCGTGTGGGTCGTCGGGGCGCTGCTGATCATGCCGGTATGGCTGGGTGAGCCGGTGCTGGAGATCAACGCGATGACGCTGCAGTCCCTGATGGGCCACGTGATCTACGGGATCGCACTGGGAGGCACATTGTTCGGGCTTCGGCACCGGGGCCACTGACACACATGCCCGGTGAGAGCAGGGCTGAGACGATGAACGGATGAATGGCGATCCGCTCGCTGCTCTCTCCGGGACCGTGCGGCGCCTCGGCGGTGAGGTCCCGGACGATCAGGTGCGCCAGGCCGCCTGGGTCGCCCGATGCGTCGGCAACGACGCGCACGCTCCGCTCACTCCTGCCGATGTGTCCGCGCTCGCGCACGTGGTGCGCCCTCGGCCGATGGTGCCCGGGCAGGTGCTGTTCACCGAGGGCACGGACTCAGCCGGGGTCTGGATCGTACGTGCCGGAACCGCCGAACTGTCGATCGGCTCGGGCCGGGCGCGAACGGTGATCCGGGTGCTCCGGCCCGGCGATGTCGATGGCGACGTGCCGTTGCTGATGTCGATGCCCACGCCGTACACGGCGCGTTCGGACTCGGAGGGGACCGTGCTGTTCCTCGCCTCGAGCGACTTCGACGATCTGCTCGCGACCCATCCGCACATCGCTCGCCGCTGGATCACCAGCATTGCGATGCGGCTCGCGTCCAGTCAGGCACGCCTGATGAACCTGCTCGGGCAGCCGCTGCCGGTCCAGCTCGCCCGGCTGCTGCTGGACGAGTCGGTCGAGGGTCACGTGGAGCTCCCGCAACGCACTCTGGCGGCGATGCTCGGTGTACAGCGACCGTCCCTGAACAAGGTGCTCAAGGATCTCGAGAGGTCCGGGTGGATCGCGGTGCGCTACCGCGGGATCGACCTCGTGGATGTGCAGGCGCTGGAGAAACGCGCGAACCGCCGCTGAGTCACCGCGCGAGCAGCACGTCCATCCCCACCGTCAACGCCGCCGCCACCCGCCAGTCCAGGCGAGCGCCGTTGGGTGCAGCCGGCAGGGTCACGTCGTAGGTGTCCCGCAGCATCCAGGCCCGCTCGATCGCCAGGATCGGGGTGCCATCCGCAGCGGCGTAGTCGAAGTGCACCGGCCAGCCGATGTCGAGGAACCGGCGGGCGAACGCCACGAACCCGTTCCGCTCACTGCCGGCTCCTTCCAGTCCTTGTGCGGGAACGCCGACGTGGAACGTGGAGTTGAACAGGCTCTTGCCGAAGTCCTTGCGGAACCAGCCGATCTGCTGGTCGGCCGCGTCGACGATGTCATAGGTCGCGCCGAGGTCCATCACCTGCTGTGCCTTGAAGCCGAACAGCGGCTGCGTCCGCTCCTCGTCGGCGTAGAAGGTGACCTGCTCCTTCATCGCCAGACGCTTCTGCTGCGCGATCGCTAGGACGCGGCCTTCCTTCCCACCGTGGCGGATCTCGAAACGGTTCGTCATCAGGCTCAGTCGTTGACGCACGGTCAGCTGCGGGAAGGTCTCTGTCATGCCGGTCACCCTATGGGAGCGGGCGCCGTCACCAGAATGGGGAGCTGGCACCATCGGCGCCTACCATCGAGACATGTCCGCGCTCCCGGCCGGCACCGTGCACGGCCTCCCCGACGATCTCCGCGACGAGCTGACCGCGCACGAGGAGGCGCTCGCCGCCTGGCACGACATCACCCCGCTCGCGCGCAACGAGTTCATCTGCTGGGTCACCGATGCCAAGCAGCAGAAGACCCGCGAGCGGAGGATCCGGCGCACCCGGGAAGAACTCGAGGAGGGGATGCGCCGACCCTGCTGCTGGCCCGGCTGCAGTCTCCGGGAGAAGAGCAGCCGCTGACATGCCAGAGGGCCGCACCCGATCGGGTGCGGCCCTCTGGCATCGGTCAGGCGTTCGTGCGCCTGGCCACCCAGACCTTGGCGCCGAGCAGCAGTACGCCGAGCAGCAGCGCCGCCAGGGCGGCCAGTCCCAGTCCCGGCCCGACGGCGGCCCCCGTCGTGGCAAGGGCACCGTCACCGTCCGTATCGCTCCCCGCGCCCTCGACGAGCTCCAGCGGTGCCCAGCCGAGCAGCGTGCCGTCCTCGGTCTGCACGACGATCTGGTGGTCACCGAGCGTAGCGTCGGCGGCGATGGTGACGGCGATCGTCCCGTCCGTGGTCACCGAGCCCGTGGTGAGCAGCACCGGGTCCGAGTGCAGCCACACATGGACGACCTGACCGGCCGCGCCGGGGATCGTGACCTGGATCGTCTCGCCGCGCTCGGCGGTGACCGGGACGGTCACGTCACCGCGGGTGGCGTCGGTCAGGTCTTCTGCGGGTGTAGGTGTCGGAACCTCGGCACCCACCGGGGGAGCGGGATCGGTCGGTTGCGTCGGTCCCGGGTCGGTCGGCTCGGGGTCCGATGGATCGGTCGGCTCCACGCATTCCTGACCGGCGGCTGCCCGCAGCGACACCCCGTCGTGAGCGGTGTCGGAGATCCACAGCACCGTCGGGTCCAGCGCCGGATCCAGCGCGCACCACGCCATCGCCACACCCTCGTTCGTGAAGCTCGGGTTCATCCCGCTCGGCGCGTGGTACGTGGTCGACCGGGTGAGCTCGCCGCCGTCGAAGCTGAGCGCCGCGGTGCGGTTGTCGCACGCCTCGTCGCACAGCACCCACAGCTCGTTGGCGCCGGCGCGCCAGTCCAGGCCCATCGCTGCCGGCATGGCCTCGCTCGGGGCGACGGACTGCAGGTGGGTGGCGGTGCCGTCAGACTCCAGGACCACCAGGTGGACGTCACCAGTCGACTCCACGGCCACGGCGAAGATGCCACCGAAGTGCTCGCCGTACGCGGCCGGGTCGTAGACCGCGCCGGCGCCATCACGGACTTCGAGGGCAGTGGCGTCGGCGTCGGAGATCCACTCGATCCCCTCCAGGCCACCGTTCGCGCTGAGTTGGCCGGTGATCTCGGCGAGGTTCCACTCGTGCGTGGCGGTCCCGGTCTCGGCGTCCACGCGCAGCACCGACGGGCGACTGGTGCCACCGGCGGCGTTGTCGCGCTCGGTGGAGGCGAAGATCTGGCCGTCCTCGGTCACGGTGACGCCCTCGGTGTCGGGCTGGCCTCCGCCGTCGGGGTAGGTCACCACCTGGGTGCCGGTCACCACGTACTGATCGCCCTCGGCGACCATCGTGACCAGCTCGGAGGTGCCGTTGTTGACGGCGTAGAGGGTGCCGTCGGTGGCGATGTCGATGCCCGACATGTCCTCACCGAAGGTGCCCGCGGCCACGGCGTCGGTGACCTCGTCGGCGAAGGGCCACGGCTCGGCCTCGATCTCCGGTTCGACGATCTCGTCGCACGCGTTCGGGAGTTCGTGGGTGCTCTCGGAGGTCTCGGCGAAGTCGCCGGTCATGTCCGGGCAGCGCCCGAGTGTGACGGGGGCGTGGTCCTGCCAGGCCACCGAGTCCACCACGGTGCCCTCGGCGTCGCGCAGGGTGGCGCTGTCCGGGTCGCCGAGGCCGAAGTTCGGCTCGGTCTCGAATGCGCGGTAGCCGCCGGACTCGATCTCGCCGGAGAGCTCGACCGGCTCGTGCGTGGGATCGCCGTCGATGATCGTCCAGCCGGTCAGGTCCACGGACTGCTCGGTGTCGATGTTGGCCAGTTCGACCCAGTCGCCGATACCGCCGTTGGACTCGATCTCATTGATGACGATCGGGTTGTCCGATTCCCGGGCCACGTTCGCCGAACCCGGGGTGGGGCGGGTGTTGACGAAGACGCCGCTCGCGTCCGGCACGCGGCCCTCGGTGACGGCGTGCTCGGTCCATTCGTAGGAGTCGACCAGCCCGAGGCCATCGGCCACGTAGACGCGGATCATGTCGTTCTTGCCAAGACCGAAGCCGTCGTCGGTGACGTTGGTCTCGATCACCAGGAACTCGCCCGGCGCGAGCGTGGCGCCCTCGGCGATCGGCAGGGCCTTGAGGTCACTGTCGTCCCGCAGGATCCAACCCGAGAGGTCCACTTCGGTCTCGCCGTAGTTGACCAGCTCGACCCAGTCCTCACCATCACCGGGGTCGTCGGACATCACCTCGTTGACGGCGATCGTCTCCTCGGCGTCATACCACTCGGGCTCGTTCCGCTCCACGTTCGCGGCGCCGGGTGTGGGCTCGGTGTCGGTGAACTCGCCGGTGCCGTCCGGCACGCGCCCCTCGGTGAACGCGTGGTCGGTCCAGGTGTAGGAATCGACCAGGGTCTCATCCGGGGTGAACAGGCGAGCCATGTCGTTCGAGCCCAACCCGAAGCCGTCAGCGACCTCGTTGGTCTCGAAGACGGCGAAACTACCCGGCTCCAGCTCCGTGTCACCGGCGATGGTGAAGGTGTGGGTGTCATCGTCGTCGCGGATGATCCACCCGGACAGGTCCACCGGCTCGGACCCCACGTTGGTCAGCTCGACGAAATCGGGGGAGTCGTCCGCACTGTTCGACTGCACCTCGTTGATGCGGATATCGCTGTCCGTCGCCTGAGCGGGAGCGGCGGCAAGTCCGGCGAACAGGCCGGAGACAGCGACGGTGAGGCACGCTGCGGCAGTGCGGGATCGGCGCACGGGGGAACTCCTTCGGTAGGGACCCGAGCATCCTTGCGCCGCCGCACGAACTCCGGATGAACACCCGGCGACGCAGCGGCCGCCAGCCGGTGACCGGCCATCCGGCGCGATCGATGAGGGATTCCTCGTACGGGCACCCGGGTGCCTCGCCTAGGCTCGGCCTGTGGAACTGTGGGCCGAGATCGCCGAACGTATCGCACCGTCGGGCCCTGTCGCGCTCACTCACCGCGAGCTCGCGATCCTGCTGGCGATCACCCTGGTCACGATCCTGGTCGGTCCGCTCTGGCGCGCGCTGCGGCTCGCGGTGACGCTCGTGCACGAGCTGGGGCACGCCGTCGTGGGCATCCTCGCCGGCCGCCGGTTCAGCGGGTTCGTACTACGGATGGATGCCTCCGGCCATGCGATCACGCATGGACCCTCCCGTGGGTTCGGTCGCGCGGTCACCACCTGGGCGGGCTACCCGGCACCGGCCATCGTGGGTGCCGTCGCAGTAGTGCTGAGCCTGCACGGCTGGGCCGCACCGGTACTCGCGATCGCGGAACTGATCCTGCTCGGCTCGCTGATCCGAATCCGCTCGTTCCTCACGGCCGTGGTGATGATTGCCGTCATCGCCGGCGTCGGCACCCTGTGGTGGTTCGCCGACGAACGGTGGCAAGCGATCGCCGTGCTGTTGATCGGCGTGGTCCTGCTGCTCGGCGCCTGGCGGCACCTGGGTGCCGTGGTGCGGGATCGCTCCGCGGGCAGTGACCCGGGAGTGCTCGCCTCTCTGACCCCGCTCCCGCGGTGGGTCTGGACGGGGACCTTCGTGCTGGCCTGCGGCGGCGCCACCTGGTGGGCGATCGACTCGTTGGTCGACGCGATGCCGCCGATCTTCTGACCGGTTGCCGTCAGGTGGGTGGCACGCTCCACCCACGCCGCGCCAGTACTGCCGCGATGTCGGGCCGGTAGTACCCGGGCCCTTTGAGCACCTTCCCGTCCTCACGCAGGATCGGTCGCCCGTCCGCACCCAACTTGGACAGGTTCGAACCCTGGATCTCCGCGAGCACGTCGGCCAGCGGGATCCCGCATTCCAGGGCCATGCCATACAGCACGTAGATGAGGTCTCCGATCGCATCGGCCGCCTCGACGACGTCCCGTGCGCCGTCATCCAACGTCACCGCCCGTGCGTATGCCTCGTCCATCACCTCGCCGGCCGCCGTGCCGTACACGGCAGCGACCAGTTCGGCGGCCTCCTCAGCGATCAGTGCCATCCGCATCGGCACCCGCTGCGAGGCGAGCGAGGGTTCCGCGCCCATCGGCACCTGGTACACCTCGTGGAACTGTCGCACCAAGGATTCCGGGACCTCGGCGCCCGGCCTGGCAAGGTCAGGGCTCGCAAGGTCAGCGCCCACGGCGTCTGCGCCAGCGAGATCGGCACCGTGCCACCCGGCACCGTCAGCACTGGTGACCTCGCCACTCCGGCGAGCTCCGCCGTCGGCGATCGGCAACGGCGCGACGCCGGCGCAGGTGCGCCACTCGCCCCCACCGCGCAGGTGTGCGAGCACACCGCGCTGCAGGCTCGACTCGGCCGGCAGCGCCTCGAGATCGACCTGCCCGCGGCGAGCGAACACGAAGAACAGCACATCGGCGTTCCCCGGCTGGCTGTGCCCGGTGAGTTCCCAGCGCGTCCCGAAGGCCACGATGTTCGACCGTTCCGGCAGCACCTCGGCCAGCTGCGGGTCCAGCAGCCAACTCATGCAGTGCAGCCCCACCAGCGGGTGGTCCGGGAAGTGCCGGGCGAAGAACGGGCCCACCCGGGCGAACGAGGCGTCCACCGCGGCCGGAGCCAGGGACCCGGTGCGCGGGATGTGCGCCGACGCGCACAGCCCCTCGTCGGTGCGTTCGAACGTGTACTGCAGCCGGCCCAGCCAGTACAGCCCGCCGGCCCACGCGTTCAGCACCCAGCCGTGGGTGTGGATGCCGAACTCGCCGAATGTGAGGCGGTGCACCGCCACCTGCTGGCCGAGATCGGCCAGGGAGCGCCACGAGATCGCGTCGCTGATCCCGCGGCTGCGGTGGAAGGCCCGCACCTCCGGCACGGTCACCAGGAGGGCGGCGAGCGCACGATCGGGTTCCCCCGGTCGCCCGTCGGAGAGCTGCCACACCTCCCCGGCGATCTCCCGGGTGACGTCGCCGACCCGCTCATGCAGCAGCCCCGCGAGCTCCGCGATCCGATCGATCGCAGCCGGGTCATCGAGGAGACGGCCGCACAGGGCGAGCATGTCCCGGGCGTCGGCATCGGTGAAGCCGAGCAGGGCCAGCGTCTCCGGCAGGTCCGGGGCGGCGAGCCGGGCGCGTACCTGGGTGGGGGAGAGGGTCACCGGGTCTCGTCCGTGCGCTGATCGCTGGTCTCGGTGAGACGGTCGACGGCGGAGGTGAGGTTCTCCGGTGCGTCCACTCCGGTGCGGGCGACCTTGGCCTCGAACGCCTTGGCCGCCAGCTCGTTGGCTCGCTCGCGCTGTTCTGCGGCCAGCTGGTCGATCTCGTCGGCGAGCTCCTGCGCACGATCGACGGTGCCCTCGGCGGTGGGGTCGAGATCGGTGAGCTCGGCCTGGATCTCCAGCATCCGATGACGGAAGTCTGCACTGTCCATCGCCCCAGGGTAGTGCGCAGCGATCACCTGTTCGATTCCCATGCCTGCCCGAGCCGTCTACGGTTGAGGCGTCACCCGCCGCACCTTGTCAGGGAGAGAATGTGACTACCGCCCCGATCGACGTCACCAGCACCGCCACCTGGGCCGAGCTGATCGACCACTGCCGCACCCTCGAGCCCGACCTGCGGGGCTGGTTCGCCGAGGACCCTGGCCGTGCGCAGCGGCACGCGCACCAGGTCGCCGACCTGCACGTGGACCTGTCGAAGAACCTGGTCACCGACGAGACGATGGCGCTGCTGGTGCGGCTGGCCGAGGAGGTACAGCTGGGGGAGCGCATCGAGGCGATGTTCCGCGGCGATCACATCAACGTGACCGAGGATCGCGCCGTGCTGCACACCGCCCTGCGCCGGCCCGCCGGTGCGGAGCCGAGCCTGCACGTGGACGGGCAGGACATCGATGCCGACGTGCACGCCGTGCTCGCGAAGATGTACGCCTTCGCGGAGAAGGTGCGCAGCGGGGAGTGGACCGGGGTGACCGGCAAGCCGGTGCGCACCGTGGTGAACATCGGTATCGGTGGCTCCGACCTCGGCCCGGTGATGGCGTACGAGGCGCTGCAGCCGTACGTCGCCGACGGGCTCGAGGTGCGCTTCGTCTCCAACATCGACCCCACCGACGTGGCCGAGACGACCAAGGGCCTGGACCCGGAGACCACCCTGTTCATCGTCGCGTCGAAGACCTTCGGCACCCTGGAGACGCTCACCAACGCGCGTCTTGCGCGGGAGTGGCTGTGGGAAGGGCTGGTGGCGGCCGGCGCGATCGAGAACGTCGAGGACGCCCGCACTGCCGCGGTGTCCGCGCACTTCGTGGCCGTGTCCACCGCCTTGGACAAGGTGGCCGCGTTCGGTATCGACCCGGAGAACGCGTTCGGCTTCTGGGACTGGGTGGGCGGCCGCTATTCGGTGGACTCTGCGATCGGCACCTCCCTGGCGATCGCGATCGGCCCGGAGCGCTTCGCCGAGTTCCTCGCCGGGTTCCACGCGGTGGACGAGCACCTGCGCACCGCCCCGTTGGCGCAGAACGTGCCGGTCCTGATGGGGCTGCTGAACGTCTGGTACGTGAACTTCCTCGGTGCGGAGAGCCACGCGGTACTGCCCTACGCCCAGCACCTGCACCGGTTCCCCGCCTATCTGCAGCAGCTCACCATGGAGTCCAACGGCAAGAGCGTTCGCTGGGACGGCTCACCCGTCACCACCGACACCGGGGAGATCTTCTGGGGCGAGCCCGGCACGAACGGCCAGCACGCCTTCTACCAGCTGATCCACCAAGGCACCCGACTCATCCCCGCCGACTTCATCGCCGTCGCGAACCCGGCGCACCCGCTGACCGATGGTGAGACCGATGTGCACGGCCTCTTCCTCGCCAACTTCTTCGCCCAGACCAAGGCACTCGCGTTCGGCAAGACCGCCGAGGAGGTGCGCGCCGAGGGGACGGCCGAGGCCATCGTCCCGGCCCGGGTGTTCGAGGGGAACCGCCCGACGACGTCCGTCCTGGCCCCCGCGCTGACGCCGTCCGTGCTGGGTCAGCTGATCGCCCTGTACGAGCACATCACCTTCGTCCAGGGCGTGGTCTGGGGCATCGACTCCTTCGACCAGTGGGGGGTGGAGCTGGGCAAGCAGCTCGCCGGTGAGCTCGCCCCCGCGGTGGCCGGGGACGCCGAGTCGCTCGCGACCCAGGATGCGTCGACCAAGGCGCTGATCGGGAAGTACCTGGAGCTGCGCGGCTGACGCCCCACCCGACCACGCAGGGGTTGGGCAAGGTTGTGGTCGGTTGTCGGCCCAGAAGCGGCCACCACGTTGCCCAACCGGTGGGCTGTCGCACGCGCAGCTAGAAGACCGACCGTGCCCGCGTCGGTGGGGTGGGGTCGGGCAACGTCGGCTGGCCGAGCGGGTGGCGACGTTCCGCGGCGGGGCGCGGGCCGGCGTCGGAGATCGGGGTGACGGTCTTGGCTAGCGCCGGCGATCCCGCCAGCGGTGTGAAGTCCCGCGCCTCCGGGTCCCGCAGCAGCGGATCGGTGACCACCGAGTGGGTGTCGTGGCCGGCGGCGAGCCACTCCTCGTCCGCGGGGTGCACCAGCGACCAGTCCCGCTCGTGGCCGGATCCCTCGACCCGGCCGTTCGCGGCGATCACGGACCCGTGCGTGGCCGCGTAGTCCCAGATGAGGTTGAGATCGCTACGGACGTTGAACGCGCGCACGTCGTCCGGGCGTTCGTGGTGCCCACCGAAGGCCGGTCGCCCCTGCCCGAGGATCACGTTGTTCATCACCGTGAGCCCGACCTGCTCCTCCGGTCGGGTGACCGCGATCTGCCCCTCGCCGCCGAACGCGAACAGGTTGTCCCGGACGATGTTCTCCCGTCCGTAGTGCAGGTGCATGCACTGGCTGGAGGTGTCGTGCACCGTGTTCTGCTCGACCACCACGTGCGAGGACGCCTCGTCCAGGTAGATGCCCCAGCCGCCGTAGTTGCGGCACCGGACGTCGTGGATGTGGTTGCCTCGCACGACGGTGCCCGGTGCGATCCCGAGCAGGTAGATCCCGCCCATGTCGTTGAGCTCGCCCTGCCCGAGGTGGTGCAGGTGGTTGCCCTCGATGATGTTCCCGACCGAGGCGCTGGCGTGATAGTCCCAGACCCACCCCACCGAGATCGCGGTGTAGAGCATGTCCGCGACCTCGTTGTGCGCGATCACGTGATGCGCCCCGTGCTGAACCAGGATCCCCACACATCCGGGGTAGGTGCGGCCTCCGGAGCGGATCGTGCAGTCGCTGACCTCGTTGTGGCTGACGAATCCCGGCGCGCTCGCCTCGGTTGCACCCCCGGCCCGGACGCCCCCGGCGCCCAGGTCGGTCATGTCGACGCCGGAGACCAGCGCCCCACGGGTGCCCTCGCCGAGCTCGATCCCGTACCCACCGACGTGGGAGATGCCGCCGCCGACGATGGCGCAGGCGCGCGCGTACCGCAGCTGCAGCGCGGCCGGCACCTGACAGGCCGCCTGAATGTCGCTGCCGTACTCGCCCGCCGGTAGCAACGGATCCTCCCGCACCCCGAAGGGCGGGACCGCGGCGGGCGCGGTGGCGAAGTCCGCATAGGCGAACTCGACGTTCTCGAAGCGCACCTCACGGACCGGCTCGTCCGCACTGCCCGCGATCACTACGAAGCTGTCGATCACCGGCAGGTGCGCGCGCAGCGAGGCGGCATCCTCGTCCGGCAGCGGTGCGTACAGCACGTGCGGGGAGCCGAGTCCGCTGATGCTGCCGGTGGTGTCGAGGTACCACTCGCCCCCGTCCTCGCCCAGCGCCTCGACGACGTTGTCGAGGTAGTAGGTGGCGAACCTCTTGGTGCTGTCGTCCCGCAGGGCGAACAGGCTGCGGTACGGGCTCGTGATGGTGCGCGTGTCGTGGTCGATGGTCCCGATCGGGAGCCTCTCCTGCACCCAGTAGTGCGGCACCACCACCTCCACCCGCTCCGGTTCGGACAGCTCCGGGACATCGCCCTCGGCGAAGGTGAAGGTGTCCCCGCCGTCGAACATGGTGCCGACCCCGTGCGCGGCCGGGTCCAGCGCGCCGGCGCCGGCCATCCGCAGCCGTCCGGCGCGGGGCAGGCGGGGGCGGGAGCGACGTTCTCCTTCGATGTAGAGCGCGCGGCTCCCGTGCGCCGGTGCCGGTGCCGCGAGCAGCGCGTGCCCGTTGACGGTCACGGGCTGCCACTCGGTCACCGGGGTGGACCCGTCGAAGACCGGCCGGTCCTGGGCATCGAGCGCCACGAAGGAGGTGAAGGAGTCGGCGGGGCCGAGCCGGAGCGTCTCGTGGTGCGCGTAGTGCCCTCCCGCGATCCAGGCCACCGCGCGCTGCCCCGGTGCGCGCCGGGCACGGATCAGCGTCATCGCCGTGATCAGCGAGTCGACCGGGTAGCCCAGGGAGCCGTCGGCGTAGCGCGAGCCGTTCGGGTGAACGAATACTTCGATCCGGTCGGTGGACATCGGACTCCTTCGTGGTGGCGTGCGGGCGCTAGGCCCGCAGGCGTGCGGCCGCTTCGGTGACCTGGTGCTCGAGCGGCCGGTCGGTGAGCCATCGTTCCAGCTCGCCGACCACGAGGCGGCCCAGGGAACGCCGCTCGGTGCCGATGCTGCCGGCGATGTGGCCGGTGAGCTTGACGTTGCCGAGCTCGTAGAGCGGGCTGCCGTCCGGCGGTGGCTCTGGCCAGGTCACGTCCAGGACGGCGTACAGGTCCTCGCGTTCCCGCAACAGGTCGACGAGAGCCTCCTCGTCCACCAGTGCCCCGCGGGCGGTGTTGATCAGCGTGGCTCCCCGCGGGAGGGCGCGCAGCGCCTCTGCGCCGACCAGCTTGTCGTTCTCGCCGGGAATCCACGGTGCGTGGATGCTCACCACGTCGCTCTCGGCGAACAGGTCGGTGAGGGTGCGGTACTGGTGCACCCCGACGGCGTCCCTCGCCTCGAGGTAGGGGTCCCAGACGCCGATGTGGTGGCCGAAGCGGCGCAGCCGGTCGGCGACCTTGCGTGCGATCGAACCGAAGCCGACGAGTCCGATACGCCGGTCGTACATCCCCAGGCCGGTGTGGTCCGGCAGGAAGGTGTGCGTGGCGCGCAGGTGGGCGCTCGAGCGGTGCTCACCGGTGAGAGCGAGCACGGTGTTCGCTAGGACATACTCGGCGACCGGTTCGTTGTTCGCGTCGGCGGCCGAGACGACGGCGATGCCACGCTGCCAGAACTCCTCGGTGACCAGGTGCCGGACCGAGCCGGCGGAGTAGAGCACGAGGCGCAGCGCGGGCATCCGGTCGAGCAGCTCCGGGGTCAGGCGTGGGGTTCCCCACCCGCCGACGAGCACCTCCACCTCCGACAGTCGAGGAGAGTCCAGCAGGGACTCCTTCGTGGTGTGGACGTCGTCGATGTCCAGCAGGTCGCTGAGGCGTTGCTGCTCGGACGGTCCGAAGACAGTCTCCAGGGCGCTGGGATCGAGCAGGTAGCTGCCGACCGGGGTCCTCATGGGCGCGTCTCCTTCGCTCGTGCCGGCCCGGTGGCCGCGACGGCTGCGGGGTAGTCCCGGATCTCGGCCAGCCGGGCGAGCGCGGCCTCGTCGAGGTTGCTGTGCGGCGGGCGCACACCACCCATCTCGAGGCCTTCCCAGCGCAGCAGCTGTTTGATGACCGAGACGTTGTAGCGTCCCGCCCCCTCCGCCCGGAGCGCTTCCACCGTCCCGACGTACTTGTCGATCAGCCGGTGCACCGCCGGCAGATCGCCGCTCACCAGACCGCGGTGCATGGCGAGTGCGATCTCCGGACGGGCATTGGCGATCCCGGAAGTGAACGAGGTGACGCCGATCCCGGCGAACGCCGGGCTGTTCCACTCGGCGAGCCCGTTGATCCAGGTGCATGCCGATCCCGCGCCCGCCCGGAGGAGAGTGCCGAGGGTGTGCAGGTCCGGCCGCGCGTACTTCACCCCGACCACGCGGTCCTGCTCGGCGAGGAAGCGGAGCTGGGCACCGGAGAGGCGGGTGGAGCGCAGGTACAGCACGATCGGGAGTGCGGATTGCCGCGCGAGGTGGGTGTAGAAGCGGACCAGTCCGTCGCCGTCGCCGAACGGGTCGGACGGTTCATGGATCATCGCCGCGTGGTAGCCGAGGGCGGCAGCGGTCTCGACCTGGCGGAGCACGCCGGTCATCGGACCGGTCACCCCGGCGATCAACGTGCCGGAATGACCGGCACCGGCCACCGCCTGCAGCACGGCGTGCCGCTCGGCGTCCTCCAGCTGCTGCACCTCGGCCGTATTGCCCAGCGCGGTGAGCACCGGAACCCCGCCGGCACTGACCCGGGCGGCGAGCGCGGCGACCTTCTCGGTGTCGACCCGGTCCGTCCCGCCCTGGTACCCGGTCACGAGCACGGCCGTGACGCCGTCGAGAGCCACGCTCACGTGGTTCCTCCTCGTTCGGACTCGAGTTCGACCTCCGACGTCGCCTGCCGGGCCTGGACGCTGAGGCCACCGTCGATGGTGATCACCTGGCCGGTGATGTACGCGGCGTCGTCGGAGGCGAGGAAGGTCGCGACGCCGGCGACCTCGTCCCCGGTGCCGGCGCGCCCGAGCGGGATGGGCGTCACCTCGGCTGCCTGGACGGCGGAGGGGATGCCCTGGAACCGATCGTTCGAGATCGCCCCCGGTGCGATGGCGTTCACCCGGAGGCCGTGCGGTGCCAGCTCCAGGGCGGCGGCGCGGGTGAACGACTCGATCGCCCCCTTCGTCGCGTCGTAGGCGACCGCGTCGCGGTGGGCCTTCGTCGCGCCGATCGAGGAGATGTTGACGACGCAGCCACCCGGGCCCATCCGCTCGGCGGCCGCGCGGGTGCACAGGTACGTGCCACGGGCCCCGACGGCGAACTGCCGGTCCCACTCAGTGAGCGTGAGCTCGAAGAACGGCACCCGCCCGAGCATCGGGACGGCGGCGTTGTTGACGAGGACGTCGATCCCGCCGAGCTCGCTGTGCACCCGGGTGAGCATCTGCTCCACGGCGGTCGGGTCGCTGACGTCGGCGGGAACGGCGATCGCTCGGCGTTCGTCGGTGCTCAGCTGTTTGGCCAGCTCGTCGGCCTCGCCCTCGGCGAGCGTATTGATCGCCACGTGCGCACCCTCACCGGCGAATCGTTCGACGATCGCACGCCCGATGTTGCGCCCCCCGCCGGTGACGAGCACGCGGGCTCCCCGGAACCGGCCGCCCGCGCTCATGGTGTCCCCACCCGGTCGATCACCGAACCGGACGTGGTGTCCCAGCGCAGCGGCCCGCTGGCACGCTGCAGCTGCTCGGAGTCGATTGCCATCCCGAGCCCCGGACCGCCCGGGGCGATGAGCGCACCGTCACGGTAAGTCACCGGGTCGGTGACGACGTCGCTGGTGTAGAGCAGCGGACCGACCGGGTCGGCGGCGACCCGCGCGCTGGCTGTGGCCATCCCGAAATGCGCCGCGGCGGCGGTCCCGATCGAGAGCTCCTGGGTGGTGCCGATCAGGCAGTCCAGCCGGGCCGCCTCGGCGATCGCGACCACCTGCTGGGCAGGGGTGATGCCGCCGAGCGCGAACAGCCCGACGTTGAACACATCCACGGCCTTCTCCGTAGCGAGTCTGAGCGCAGCGCGGGCGTCGTACACGTGCTCGCTCACCGGGATCAGGGTCCGACGGCGTACCTCGGCCAGGCCGTCGACGTCGCCTTCGTAGGCGGGTGCTTCGACGAGGCTGTAGTCGACGTCCCGGGTGCGTTCGATGAAGCGCATGGCGGCCGGCGCGTCGAGCAGGTTGGAGAAGTCGAGGGACTTGATCTGTGCCCGGTCGGCGAAACGCTCGCGCAGCCGGCGCAGGAACTGCTCGTCGAGGTCGAGATCGCCGCCGACGTAGACGCGGAACATCGAGAAGCCGGCGGCCAGCTTCTCCGCCATGATCGCCAGGTTCGCCTCGATATCGGACTCCTGGCGCTGCCGGAAGATCGGGTAGGCCACCGGGAGTGCGGTGCGGACCGCCCCGCCGAGGAGGGCGGTGACGCTTCGCCCGGTTGCCTTGCCACGCAGGTCCCAGAGGGCGATGTCGACGCCGCAGCGAATGACGGCGCCCTTGTCGTACAACGACCCGGCCGAGGGGAACGCCTCGGTGAGCACTCCGGAGATCTGGTTCGCATCCCAGATCTCGACTCCGACGAGCATCGCCCGCAGCGAGGAGGACAGGTCGTCGACGTCCGGATGGAATCGGGGCAGATGCTGCAGATCCGACATCTCACCGATGCCGACGAGTCCGTCATCAGTCTCGATCTCGACGATGACGTGCCCACAGACGAAGCCGGTCGAGCGTGCGATATTGACCGGGGTGAGCCGGATGTCGGTGATCGTGGTCACGACTCGGTGTCCTGGTCGAGTGCCTGCAGTGTTCCCTCTGCCGCGGTGCTGATGTGATGGCGCAGGATCGTGGCGGCGCTCTCGCCGTCGCCCCGTTCGAATGCGTCCAGGAGCTGCCGGTGCTCGGCGAGTTCCTGATCGTAGGTGGCGCGCACGTGCCAGCCGGCGGTCGCGATGAACATGCTCAGCGCCTGCAGCTTGTCGAGGAAGTCGATGAGCAGGTCGTTCCCGCACGCGGCGTACAGGCAGCGGTGGAACGCGCGATTGGTCACGCTGAGCTCGGCGGTGTTCTCGGAGGTGACCAGGGCCTCGGTCCGGCGGAGGAGCTGGCGTGCCTCGTCGAGCTCCGAGGCGCCACGCGTGGCGATGGCCAGGTGGAGCGCCTGTGGTTCGACGGCGAGGCGTGCATCGGTCACCTCGCGCACGATCGCGGCGTCGAGCACCCGCACCCGCATCCCCTGATACGCGGTCGAGACCACCAGGCCGCTCGACTGCAGCTGTTTCAGTGCCTCCCGGATCGGGGTCTTGGAGACGCCGAGCATGGCGGAGAGCTCACGCTCGACCAGGGGTGTGCCCTGGGGGAGTCGGGTGTCGAGGATCGCGGCCTGGATCACGTCTCGGACGCGGTCGCCGCGCGAGACCGGCTGCTCGAGGGCGAGGGTCGGCTTCGGTGCCGGCCCCGTCGTCTCCGCTGGGGGTGTCATGGGGACCATCTCTACCAGCGATGACCTCCGATCGCAAGATATTGTATCTGGTATCGCACGATGCTACGTTCGACGTTCTCGCCGCGAACTGGGCGAGACACGGATCGAACAGAACACCAGGAGTTCTTTGTGCCCGGCTCAGCGCAGCACACCGTCGTGATCAGCCCGGCCGCGGATATCGGCCCTGCCGCACAGCACGGGATCGAGATGCTCGGTCGCGCGTTGGCCGAGGCAGGGGTGAGCCTGTGGACAGATCCGCTCGGTGAGACCGCTCGGCGACCGGACGACGATGAGCTGAGGATCGTCGTGGCCGGGCGCACGGCACCAGCGATCCTGGCGCTGGAGCGCCAGGAATGGCTGCTCTACAACACCGGCGAGCCGGGGCCGAACGGCTTCTACCTCAGCATGCTGCCCGGACGCATCCTGGTGGTCACCGGTGCCGACGACGCGGGCGTGCTCTACGGCTGCCAGGAGCTCGCACGGATCGTCACCCGCCACGGCGGGATCCCGGAGGACCTCGATATCGGCCAGACGCCCGACCTGGCATTGCGAGGCCCAGCGATCGGGCTGCAGCGGACCGAGGTCGAACCACCGCGGCAGGTCTACGAGTACCCGATCACCCCCGATCGGTTCGAGTGGTTCTACGACCGCGACCTGTGGCTCGAGGTGCTCGAGACCTTGCTCGCTCAGCGCGCCAACGTGATCTACCTCTGGAGCGGCCACCCGTTCGCCTCCTTCGTGCAGACGGAGCAGTTCCCCGAGGCGCTCGAAGTGACGCCGGAGGAGCTCGCGCTGAACCGCGAGACGCTCGCATGGCTGGTGGCCGAAGCCGGACGGCGGGGCATCCGGCTGTTCCTGATGTTCTACAACATCCACATCCCGCTGCCATTCGCCCGGCACCACGACATCCCGCTGCACCAGCCCCGCCCCACCGAGCTCACCTCGCGCTACACCCGGGCAGTGCTGACCGACTTCGTCACCGACTTCCCGCAGGTCGGGCTGTACGTCTGCCTCGGTGAGGTGCTGCAAGGCGACCTCTACGGCACGGAATGGTTCACCGAGACGATCCTTCCCGCCGTCGAGGACGGGGTGGCGGCCGCGGGAGTCGAGGAACCGCCACCGATCCTGCTGCGCGCCCACTCGCTCGATCCGAAGCCCGTGATCGAGGCCACCGGCAGCAGGTACCCGGCGCTGCACACCGAGGCGAAGTACAACGGCGAGTCCCTGACCACGTGGAACCCGCGGGGGAAGTGGCAGCAGACCCACCGGTACCTCGCATCCCTCGGCGGGATCCATGTGGTCAACATCCACATCCTCGCCGACCTGGAACCGTTCCGGTACGGCTCGGTGACCTTCATCCAGCGGAGCGTGCAGGCCATCCGGCACCGCCTCGGGAGCAACGGTCTGCACCTGTACCCGCTGTTCTACTGGGAGTGGCCGCTCTCGCCCGATCGCGTGCAGCCGCGGCTACGGCAGCTCGATCGGGACTGGATCTGGTTCGAGGCGTGGCATCGCTACGCGTGGAAGTCCGACCGTGACGCCGACGCCGAACGGGACTACTGGACGAGGCGCCTCGCCGAGCAGTTCGGTTCCGAGCGGGCCGGAGCGGCGGCACTCGAGACTCTCGAGGCGATGGGGCAGATCGCCCCCCGGCTGGTGCGCCGGCTGGGGATCACCGAGGGCAACCGGCAGACGCTCAGCCTCGGGATGACACTCAGCCAGCTCACCAACCCCGCCCGGCACCGCGCCTACGAGGACCTGTGGCTCTCCCACGCGCCGGCGGGGGAGCGGCTGGAGGAGTTCGTCGCGACCGAGGTGGCCGGTGGGGTGCACGTGGGCGAGACCCCGCTGGACGTCGTCGAGGAGGCGGTCCGCTTCGCCTCACGGGCGGGGGCCTCGGTTGAAGGAGGTCGTGCAGCGGTCCGCAGCGAGGCGTCCGAGTACGAGCGGCTCGCCAGTGATGCCCACGCCATCGCTCTGATCGCCGACTTCTACGACCTCAAGGTGCGGGCCGCCGTCGAGATCCTGTGCGCCCGGGCCACGTTCGACGGTGACCACCGTGCCCTCGCCGGCCGACTGCGGGAGGCGGTCACCCTGGTGGAGGCGAGCGTGGCGGTGTACCGCCGGCTGGCCGAGCTGACCTCGCGGACCTATTGGTACGCCAACAGCATGCAGACGCCGCAACGCAAGATCCCGTTCCCGAACGGCAAGGAGTTCGGGCACTGGGAGCAGTGCCTGCCCGAGTACGAGGCCGAGCTGGAGCACCTGCGCGCCAACGTCGAGATCCTCGCCCGTGGTGACCTGCCACCGGCCGTCGCGCAGCGCCCGGCACTGCCTGGCCGGTTCTGCCCGATCGATCTCACGGTCCATGCCGGCGGCGAGGCCTTCGAAGTGGCGGAAGGAAGCGCGCTCTTCGACGACGTGGACGAACCGGTGATCGCCCTCGCCGAGGAGCTGACCGGACTACGCGGGATCCGGTTCACCAAGTCCGCCGTGCTCGGCGGTGAGGCGAGCGTGGAGTTCTCGCTGGCGGAGGAGGGGCACCTGCTGGTCGGCTACTTCAAGGACGCCAGCCCCACCTGGCTGCAGGTGCCGGACCTGGAGACCAACACCCACGCCGACGACCGTGGCGGGCTGACCCCGGTGCTGACCTCGGCGGTGACCGTGTCCTGGAACCCGTCGGTGGACGTGCACGCCTTCCGCTACGAGGCCGGGCGGCATACCTTCGCCCCCGGTGGCGGCGCCTACGTGATCCTCGGTGCGGTCGCCGCAGACCAGGAGTTCACCGGTCGCAGCGTCTCGGCGACCGAGCGCGAGGACTCCTTCGACTGGCTGTACGAGAACCCGATCAGGAGCAAGGCATGAGCGACGACCAGGCCAACCCCTTCGACCGTGACCACTACGACTACTCCTCCTGGTTCTTCTGGGCGCAGGCCAGCGAGGAGCAGAAGCAGGAACAGCTCGCCCAGCAGGAACAGTTCCTCCGCTCCCGGCCGGATTCCTCGATCGGCGAGCGGTGCTTCATCTCCCCGCTGGCAGCGGTACAGGTGGAGAGACTGGCCCTCGGGCGCAGCTGCTACATCTCCGGGCACGCCTATCTCACCGGCACCCTGGAGACCGGGCCGAACTGCACGATCAACCCGTTCTGCGTGGTCCGGGGCACCATCCGCCTCGGACACTCGGTCCGCATCGGCGCACACACCTCGATGCTGGCCTTCAACCACACCATCACCGATCCCGACGTCCCGGTCTTCAAGCAACCGATCTCCCAGCGAGGCATCACCATCGGCGACGACGTGTGGATCGGCTCGCACGTGATGGTCCTGGACGGCATCACGATTGGCGACCGGGCCGTCGTCGGGGCCGGATCGATCGTGACCAAGGACGTCCCGGCCGGTGCGATCGTGGCCGGAAACCCAGCGACCGTGCGCAAGTGGCGGGTCGCCGAGCTCGAGCCGCAACCGACGGCGTCCGCTCCAGCGGGCGAACCGACCCTCGCCCAGGAGCTGCGCACCTTCGACGAGAGGGCGCGCGGGCAGGCGGAGGAGATCCTGGATCGATCCTGGAACCGCTCCCTGGAGCGGTTCGTGGACGCACCCGGGCGGCCGCCGACGGTCCGTGCGCATTGCGACGCGATCGAGGTGGCGGCCTACCTGACCGGGGAGGTTCCGCCTCAGCTCAGCCGCGAGGCGCACGTGTCGTGGCTGCAGGGGCTGCAGGACCCCGGCTCAGGCATGATCGCCGAGCTCGACGCGTCCGGGCGCCCCGGGCCGGCGGTGACCGATCTGAGCGTCGGCGAGGCGCACTATCACGTGCTCTGTGTGGGCTACGCGCTCGAGGTGCTCGGATCGCGCTTCGCCTATCCGATCCATGCGGTGGACCGGCTTGGTGCGGATGGGCTGATCGAGCTGCTGGACGGGCTGCCGTGGCAGGGAACCCCGTGGCGCAGCAGCAACACCGCGGACATGCTGGGTACGGCGCTGCTGTGGAACACCCGCGCCGCCGCGCCCCGCGCTGCCACCACCGCAGCCGGGCTGTTCGGATGGCTGCACACCCACGTCGACCCGGCTACCGGGATGTGGGGCACCGACGATCCGCGCTCGGGTCGGCTGCAGACGGTGAACGCCTTCTACCGGACCTCCCGCGGCTCGTTCGCCCAATTCGGGCTGCCGCTACCCCATCCCGAGCGCGTCGTGGACACGGTGCTCGCGCACGCCCAGGATGCCCGGTACTTCGCGTCCGATCGTCAGAACGCGTGCAACGTGCTCGACGTGGCGCATCCGCTGTGGCTCGCTAGTGGTCGCAGCGGCTACCGCCGGGACGAGATCCGGCAGGTGGCCCGCGGGCTCCTCGCGGACGCACTGACGCACTGGCAGCAGCACGGTTTCGCCTTCGCCGCGGCCTCCGGCACCGGCCGCGACCCAGTGGCGGAGACACCCGGGCTGCAGGGCACCGAGATGTGGTTGGCGATCATCTGGTACCTCGCCGATCTGCTCGAGGTCAGTAATGCGCTGAGCTACCGGCCGGGCGGGGTGCACCGGCCCGAGCCCGCAGGCTCGTTGAACCTCCGGTAGCCCACGAATCCAGGCCTCCCAGGACGCACGACACCCGACATACATCATAGGTACTACCTTGACTGCAAGGGTCATACATAGTACCTTCGAGCGAGGATGTTGGCACGAGGATGTGGAACCGAGAGGCAATGATGCAGGTCGATGAGTGGGCGGACGACGGTCCTGGCTGGCACCGGGCGGACGCCATCGTGCGCCGGGTCCACGCGCCGACCTTTCCGGCGCGCGACGTCTTCGTCGACGATCACGGTGCCGTCGCGGACGGTGCCACGGACTGCTCCGAGGCGATCGCGGCGGCCATCGACACCGCAAGGCGTGCCGGCGGCGGCCGGGTGATCTTCAGCGCCGGTACCTACCGGACCGGACCGATCCGGCTG